>NZ_CP049867.1:3900000-4192138 GCF_011299595.1 Nocardioides sp. HDW12B
GTGAGGACGAGCCGGAGCACCCGCTCTGCGACGTCTGACGCACGCGGGTCGACAAACGCCCCGGACCTCCGCAAGATCGGAGAAGCGGCTCGTGCCGGCCCCCGCCTAGCGTGAGCCGCATGATCACCAACATCAGCCTGACCACCGTGTTCGTGAAGGACATCGAGGAGTCCAAGCGCTTCTACGTCGACGTCCTGGGGTTCGCCGAGGGCGACGACGTGGACCTCGGCGACTACCGCTGGTGCACCGTCCAGCACCCCAGCCAGCCCGAGCTGCACGTCCACCTCGCCGTCCCCGGCCCGCCGTTCTCGCCCGAGATGGTGTCCGCCATGGAGCGCTCGCTCGACGAGGGCGGCATGAACAGCGTCGGTGTCCACGTCGACGACTGCCGTGCGACCGTCGCAGATCTCAAGGCCAAGGGCGTGCAGTTCATCCAGGAGCCGGAGGAGCGGCCCTACGGCGTCGAGGCGCTCATGCGCGACAACTCCGGCAACTGGATGGTGCTCGTCGAGCCGCGGGAGTTCGACCCGCGCCAGATGGAGGCCGACGCGGCCGCGGCGAGCGCCGGCTCCTGACCGGTCGCACGCTCCGACGGGCAGCTCTCGGCCCCGGAGCCCTGTGGAGGCCCCGCGAGCGGGAAGTTGCCCGTTCGAGCGGACGGGGTGCCGGGCGCAGACGCACGCTGGCCCGCCCCGGTGGACCGGGACGGGCCAGACGTCGTGCGAGGTGAGCGTCAGCTCGCGAGGCGCGGGTAGTCGGTGTAGCCCTCCGCGCCGCCGCCGTAGAACGTGTCGGGGTCGGGCTCGTTGAGCTCGGCGCCGGTCTGCCAGCGCTTCGGCAGGTCGGGGTTGGCCAGGAACGGACGGCCCACGGCCACCGCGTCGGCCAAGCCCTCGGCGAGGATCTTCTCGACGTCGCCGAGGTCGGTGACGTCGGCGAAGCCGGAGTTGATGATGACCGGTCCACCGAAAAGGCCCTTGAGGTCCGCGACGAGGTCGGAGGACGGCGGGGCCAGGATGCTCAGGTAGGCCAGGCCCAGGTCGTTGATGCCGCCGACCAGGGTCTCGTAGGTCGCGCGGGTCTCCGCGGCGTCCTCCTCGAGGACGCCCTGGATGTTGTGCGACGGGGAGATCCGGATGCCGACGCGCTCGGCGCCGATGGCCTCGGCCACGGCGCGGGTCACGTCGACGACGAGCTTGGCGCGCGCCTCGGGCGAGCCGCCGTAGGAGTCGGTGCGCTCGTTGCTCGACGGGGCGAGGAACTGGTGCAGCAGGTAGCCGTTGGCGGCGTGGATCTCGACGCCGTCGATGCCGGCCTTGCGGGCCTGGCGCGCGGCGTGGACGAACTCCTCGACGATGCCGGGGACCTCGTCGGTCTCCAGCGCACGCGGGGTGACGTGCGGGAAAGCGCCCCCGGCGGTGATCATCTCGCCGGGCGCGGCGATGGCGCTCGGCGCGACCGTCTCGAGGCCGTCCTTGTTGTCCGGGTGGGCGATGCGGCCCACGTGCATCAGCTGGACGACGATGCGGCCGTCGCGCTCGTGGACGGCGTCGGCGACCTTCGCCCAGCCGGCGACCTGCTCGTCGGAGTGGATGCCCGGGGTGTTGAGGTAGCCCTGGCCCGTCGCGCTGGGCTGGGTGCCCTCGCTGATGATCAGGCCGGCGTCGGCACGCTGGCCGTAGTACTCGACCGCGAGGTCGGTGGGCACCATGCCCTCACCGGCGCGGTTGCGGGTGAGGGGGGCCATCACGAAGCGCTGCGGGAGGTTCCAGTCGCCGATGGTCACGGACTCGAATGCCTGGGACACGTGTTGCCTTTCGTCGGGTGCGGTGCAGCCGGTCGTCGTGCGGACCGGGTTGAAGTCTCAACTGTTAGTTACCCGGCGGGTGTTCCCGCAAACACCTCGTGGCGTGCCGTGGCGACGCTCACAGCGCCGGTCGTGCCGGCATGTCACCCATCCAGGGCGGGTATCTGTGCGAACGACGTACGTCGACCTCCTGCGCCGCCACCCGGCCGGGAGCCCCTGCACCGAGGAGACCTGCATGCCCACGCTCACCGACTTCACCGCCCCGCTGCCCGACGGGACCGAGCAGCCGCTCGACGCCTACGAGGGCAAGGTCGTGCTCGTGGTGAACACCGCCTCGCAGTGCGGGTTCACCCCGCAGCTGGAGGGCCTCGAGGAGCTGTCGAAGCAGTACGGCGGCGACGGTCTCGTGGTGCTCGGCTTCCCGTGCGACCAGTTCGGCGGCCAGGCGCCCGGCACCGGCGAGGAGCAGGGCGCGTTCTGCCAGAAGAACTACGGCGTCACGTTCCCGGTCTTCGACAAGGTCGACGTCAACGGTGACACCGCCCACCCGCTCTTCGCGTGGCTGCGCAGCGAGAAGGGCGGCCTCATGGGCGAGAAGATCAAGTGGAACTTCACGAAGTTCCTCGTCGGGCGCGACGGCCGGGTCGTCAAGCGCTTCGGCTCGGTGACCAAGCCCGAGAAGCTGGCCAAGGACATCGAGAAGCAGCTCGGCACCAAGGCCGCCGCCTGACGGTCCCGGCCACCGGCAAGCACATCTCAGCACGTCCCAGCACCGGGACCCCCAGAACAGCAGGCATGTAACGCGGGGTTACGGACCGGGGCCAAGGCGCCTGCGCCTTGGGCCCCGTCCGTAACCCCGCGTTACATGGGGTTGGGGGTTCGTGGAGGAGGGGGATCAGAAGATCAGGGGGAGCACGAAGAGCATCGTCATCGACCACGTCAGGTGGGTGATGATCGGGGCGACCAGGCCCCCGGTGGAACGCCGCTGCAGGCCGGTCACCACGCCGATGACGGCGGCGGCGAAGGCGAGCATCACGTTGCCGGTCAGGAGCGTCGCCACCACGTAGGCGACCGTCGTGACGAGCACCTGCCGCGGCTCCTTCACCGACGCGTAGAGCGCACCGCGGAAGAAGAACTCCTCGGCGATGCCGTTGATCAGCGTCGCAACCGCCAGCAGCAGCAGCGAGTTCTCCTCCGCGAAGCCGAGCACGTTGTTGGCCTGCTCGGCCAGCGGCGGGATCTGGCGGGTGATGAACGCCCCGACCACGAAGACGGTCGCGAGCACCGCCCCGAGGATGAGCGGCGGCCAGACCGGGCGACGCATCTGCCCCGAGACGCTGATCCGCCCGGCGTGCAGCTTGCCGGAGGCGAACGAGCCGACGAACCAGATGCACGCCACCCCGAGCGTCGCGAGGGTGAAGTACGGCGACGCCCGGTCCATGCGCAGCGTCAGGGCCAGGCAGACGGCCCCGACGGCCAGCGTCGTCCACGCGACCACCCGGCGGCGGTGGAACGCCGCGTCGGTGTCGCGCTGCTCGCGGGGCACCCGGTCGAGCAGCCCGGCGCTGAGCTGCGTCCACAGGCGTTGCGCGATCCCGCCCTCGGGCCTGGCCGGCTCGCCCTCGCGGGAGCCCGGCTCGGAGGAGCTGGTCGTCATCGGTGTGCCACCGTCGGTCGGAGAGGTCATCGCGGGACGTTTACCCAGGTGCGGCAGGATGAACAGCGCTCGGCGCGTGCCCTGCAGCACGTCGCGCCCGGGCCGACCCGGGAGCACCAGGCCCCGCGCTCCCGCCGACCCTACCGACCGTTGGAGGACGACCCGCATGGCCGACCTGACCCCAGAGGAGTTCCGCCGCCTCGGGCACCGCCTGGTCGACTGGGTGGCGGACTACCGGGCCGGGCTCGGCGACCTGCCCGTCACGGCACCCCCGGTCCCGGGCCAGGTGCGCGACGCCCTGCCCGCCGCCCTCCCGGAGGACCCGGCCCCGGACCTCGGCGACGCCCTGGTCGGCCTCCTCGACGACGTCGTCGTGCCCGCCACCCTGCACTGGCAGCACCCCGGCTTCTTCGGCTACTTCCCGGCCAACGCCTCGCTGGCCTCGCTGCTCGGCGACATCGCCTCGGGCGGCATCGGCGCCCAGGGGATGCTGTGGTCGACCTCGCCGGCCGGCACCGAGCTCGAGCAGGTCGTGCTCGACGGCCTCGCCGCGGCCCTCGGGCTGGGTGAGGAGTTCACCTTCGCCGGCGGAGGTGGCGGCTCGCTGCAGGACTCCGCGTCGTCGGGGGCCCTCGTGGCGCTGCTGGCGGCGCTGCACCGGCTCACCCCGGACTGGCGCGCCACCGGCGTCAGCGGCCGCGAGCGGGTCTACCTCTCGGTCGACACCCACTCCTCGGTCGCCAAGGCGGTCCGGGTGGCCGGCCTGGGCGAGCGCGCCCTGCGGCCGGTGCCGTTCACGCCGGACACCCAGACCATCGACCCCGCGGCGCTGGCCGAGGCGATGCGGGTCGACGTCGAGGCCGGGCTCGTGCCCGTCATGGTCTGCCCCACCGTCGGTACGACGAGCACCGGCGCGGTCGACCCGGTGCGGGCGATCGCCGAGGTCGCGGTCGCCCACGGCGCCTGGGTCCACGTCGACGCCGCCTGGGCCGGCGTCGCCGCGCTGTGCCCCGAGCACCGCGACCTGCTCGACGGGGTCGAGCTCGTCGACTCGTTCTGCACCGACGCCCACAAGTGGCTGATGACCGCCTTCGACGCGTCCTTCCTGTGGGTGCGTGACGGCGACGCGCTGCCGGCGGCACTGTCGATCACCCCGGAGTACCTCCGCAACGCCGCCACCGACTCCGGCCAGGTCGTCGACTACCGCGACTGGCAGGTGCCGCTGGGGCGTCGGATGCGCGCGCTCAAGCTGTGGTCGGTCATCACCGGCCACGGGCTGTCCGGGCTGCGGGACGCGATCCGCGAGCACGTCGCGCTGGCCGGTTGGCTGGCCGACCAGGTCCGCGACGACGCGGCCTTCCGGCTCGCCACCGAGCCCTCCCTGTCGCTGGTGTGCCTGCAGGTCACCGACGCCGACGGAGCGCCCGACGACGAGGCGACGCGGCGCCTGATGGCGGCGGTCAACGCGGAGGGGACGAGCTTCCTGACCCACACCGTGCTCGACGGGCGCTACGTCATCCGGGTCGCGATCGGGTCGGTGGCCACCGAGCGGCGCCACGTGGAGTCGCTGTGGGCCGACCTGCGGCGGTTGCGCGCGGGCGGCTGAGTCCCTCACGCGGGCCGCGGTCCGCCGTACGACGATCGCCCCGCGGAAGCCGGTCGGTGGTCGCCAGGGCTGGGGCACGCCCCCGCGGTGTCCCAGCTCCGGCGACCCCTCAGCCCGCCCCCACCGCTACCGCGGTTGCCCGAGCAGCCCCACGGGCTGCTCCGCCCCCTCCGGCAGGACCTCGATGAGGTGGTCCTGCGCCAGGAAGGCCCGTTGCAGGTCCTCCGGAAGGCCCTCGAAGGGGGACGTCTGCGACCGGTGGGCGCGGATCGCCCGCCAGCGTCGCTCCAGGTGGACCGCCGTGTCGAGGCGGTAGGTCACCTGCTCGTCGGGGGTGCCGAGCTCGAGCCCCCGCAGGTACGCCGAGCCGGGGTCGACCGTCGCGGTGTGGTCGGCCCACCGGCTCATCACCGACCGCGGCAGGCAGTGCAGGTAAAGCGGCAGCCGGAAGGTCGCGGCCACCCGCTCGGTGGCCTCCCGCACGGCGAGGTGGTCGCGGTGTCCGTCGCTGCCGTCGAGGGTGACCAGCGCGTCGGGCAGCAGGCACGCCACCACGTCGCTGACGTCCTCCTCGAGCAGCGACAGCGGGGCGCTGCAGAGCGTGCCGGCCGCCGGCTCGCCGTCCATCCCGGAGTCGAGGTAGGTCAGCGTGCGCACCTCCTCGACGCCGAGGATGCGTCCGGCCTCGCGCAGCTCCGCCTCCCGGAGGGCGCCGAGGCCCTGCTCGGGGAGCGTCACGCCGGGAGCCACCTCGCCCGCCTCGCCCCGGGTGGCACACAGCACGTGCACCTCGGCGCCGGCCTCACGCGCGTGCAGCACCAAGGACCCGCAGCCGAACGTCTCGTCGTCCGGGTGGGCCACCACGACCAGGAGGCGCAGGGCAGGGCGTCGCGTGCCGTGGCGGCTGAAGCGCGCGCGACCCGGCATGCAGGCTCCTCGAGACGGGGGCGGAACAGGGACATCCGATACTGCATGGTGCACCATGTCAACCCTTCGTGTCAGGATCGTCCGTGGCCTCGCCCCCGAACTCCACCTCGTACGCCCTCCTCGGGCTGCTCTCGGTGCGTTCCTGGTCGACCTACGAGCTGGCCCAGCAGGTGCACCGGTCCCTGCGCTGGTTCTGGCCGCGCACCGAGCGACGCCTCTACGACGAGCCCAAGCGGCTCGCGGCGGCCGGTCTCGTCGCGGTCGAGGAGAGGTACGCCGGGCGTCGGCGCAGCCGGCACTACACGATCACCGACGAGGGGCGTGAGGCGCTGTCGGCCTGGCTGGGCGAGCCGTCGGCGCCGCGGGTCACCGAGTTCGAGGCGATGGTGAAGGTGTTCTTCGCCGACGCCGGCGACCGCGACCAGCTGCGGCGGACGCTCGAGTCGATCGAGCGCGAGTCCCTCGAGCGGATCGCCGAGCTGCGGGACCTGTCGGGGCGGCCCACCAACTTCCCGCACCGCCGCCACCTCCACGCCCTCTGCCTGCCGGCGATGCTCGGCGAGGTCGAGGCCACGCTGCTCTGGTCGCGGTGGGCCCGGGAGCGCGTGGAGGAGTGGGTGTCCGCGACCGACGCCGGGGCGTGGGACCCCCACGCCGAGCTCGCCCGGGTCGCGGCCCGGGCCACGGCCCTGCTCGCGGGCGGTGACGGGGTCGACGTACACCCGCGGGAGCCGGTGGCGGACTAGCCTCGGGGCATGCGAGCCGTCCGCTTCCTCCGGGAGAACCCCTGCGCGACGCTGCTGGCCGTCCAGCTGGGCGGGGTGCTGCTCTACCCGCTGATGGAGGACAGCGTCGAGGGACGCTCGCTGCTGGCCCTCTTCGGGCTGCTCGTGCTGGCCGTGGCGCTGCGCGCCGTGCGGGCCACCCCGGCGCTGCTGTGGGTGGCGCTGCTGCTCGCCGCACCCGCCGTGGTCCTGCTCGTGGCCCAGCTGGTGACAGGCGAGCAGACGATCGCGATCTGGGCGGCGGTCTTCGAGGCGCTGCTGTACTTCTACGCCGCCGGCGCGATGCTGCGCTACATGCACGCCGACGACGTCGTGACCACCGACGAGCTGTTCGCGATCGGGGCGGTGTTCACCCTGGTCGCCTGGGCGTTCGCGCACACGTTCGTCGTGGTGCAGGCGCTCCAGCCGGAGAGCTTCATCGCCGCCAGCATGCCGACCGCGGACCGGACCTGGACCGAGCTGCTGTTCCTGTCCGTGACGACCCTGTCGAGCACCGGGCTGTCCGACATCGTCCCGGTGCGCGGCCACGCGCGGAGCGTCGTGATGCTCGAGCAGATGGCCGGGCTGTTCTACATCGCGATGGTCGTGACGCGCCTGATCGGCATGCGTGCCGCCCGCGCCGCCGCTCGGCACGAGATGGGCCGCTGACCCCGCTCAGGAGAAGCGGACGGCGAGCATGGCGACGTCGTCGTCGAGGCGACGGTGGACCAGGTCGGCCAGCACGGCGTCGACGAAGTCCTCGACGTCGAGGTGGTGGTGCGCCCGGGCGGAGCGCCCGAGCCGGTCGAGGCCGGTCTCCAGGGGCTCGTCGCGCCGCTCCACCAGGCCGTCGGTGTAGAGCAGGACCGTGCCGCCGCCGGGGATCTCGGCCTGGAGGTCGGACCGCTCCAGGTCGGGGGCCACGCCGACCAGCGCATCGGGGGAGTCGCTCTCCAGCCAGGTGATCGACCCGTCGGCGCCGACCAGCAGCGGCGGCGGGTGGCCGGCGCTCGTCCACTGCAGCGTGTGGCCGCTCGCGGCGGCCGGGGTGTCCTCGAGGATCTGGGCGTAGACGAGGCTCGCCATCGTCTCCATCTCGAGGTCGGCCAGCGCCAGGTCGAGACGCCGCACGCTCTCCGACGGCGTCTCGGGCACGGCGAGGGCGAAGGCGCGCAGCATGCTGCGGACCTGGCCCATCTTGGCCGCCGCCGAGATGTCGTGGCCGATGACGTCGCCGATCATCAGCGCGGTCCGTCCGCTCGGCATCACGACCGCGTCGAACCAGTCGCCGCCGATCTGGTCGAGCGTGGCGGCGGGCAGGTAGCGCGCGGCCAGGGTGAGGTTCTCCGGGCGGGGCAGGCGCGGCATCAGGGCGCTCTGGAGGGTCACCAGGGCGTCCATCCGGTCCTGGAAGAGCAGCGCGCGCTGCAGCGCCTGGCTCGTGTACGCCGCCAGCGCCTCGATCGTGATCCGCTCGTCGTCGGGGATCTCGCGGACGTCCTCCCAGAGCAGCACCAGCACGCCGTACACCTGGCTGCGGGTGGCCAGCGGCAGGAAGGCGCGGGCCTCGCCGATCTGCGCGGAGGTCCGCACGTGCGGGAAGCGGGCGGTCTGCTGGGCGCGGCTGGGGTAGTACGTCGGCCGGCCGGCGACGAGGCAGGCGCCGATCGGGTTGTTCTCGTTGAGCGGCATGGAGGAGTACTCCCGGGCCGCCTGCCACTCGTGGGACGGCGCCTCGACGAAGTCGAGCGTCTCCCCGGCGTCGGCGAAGAGGTCCTGGCCCGAGGTGGCGCCGGTCAGGCTGCGGTCCGACGACAGCGCCCGCGCCGGGCTGCGCAGCCAGACCCCGGCCCGGATGCTCCCGAGCCGCTCGGTCGTGACCTGGCTCAGGGCGGCGGCGATGTCGCCGGTCGTCTGGGTCTCGGCCAGTGCCTGGCTGAGCGAGAGCAGCACCTGGCTGCGCTGGGACAGCTCGCGCGAGCGCCGGGCCTCCTCGGCGGCGACCAGCCGCATCCCCCGCTGGGCCAGCTCGGTGGAGCAGGCGTCGGCGAGGTCGCGCAGCACGTCGAGCTCGTGGTCGGTCCACTCCCGGGGCTCGTGGCCGATGGCGCACAGCGAGCCGATGATCGTCCCGGAGTGGTCGGTGAGGGGGTGGCCGGCGTAGGCGATGACGCCGAGGTCCTCGATGGCCAGGTTGTCCGCGACCCGGGAGTCCTGCCGGGCGTCGGTGACCACGAGCGGCTCGCGGGTGGCGACGACGTGCTGGCAGAACGAGTGCGACAGCGGTGTCTCGCGGCAGGTGGCCCAGGGCTCCGGCAGCCCGACCGCGCCGGGGAACCACTGCCGCTCGGTCTCGACGAGGCTCACGAGGGCGACCGGGACGCCGAGCGCGTGCTGCACCAGCCGGGCGTAGCGGTCGAAGGACCGGTCCAGGAGCGGATCCCCGGAGGAGTCGTAGATCACGTCGGACCGGGTCGTCGACAGGTCCCCGAGGCCGTCGTCGAGCGGGTCGCCGACGTCGTTCGCCGGGGAGAGCGTCATGGCACCTCCCGGCGTCGGCTCCTCTGCGTCGAACGATAACGCGCCTGCGACTGGGTACAGGTAGCGTTGGCCCAGCGTTGGAACGTTCCAGCGGTGGGCGAGGACGCAGGTCGTCGTCCGATGACACCGCGACGGACCGTCGCACGTGGAGGAGATCAGTGCACCCCTGGCCCGGACAGCCCTACCCGCTCGGCGCGACGTACGACGGACGTGGGACGAACTTCGCGCTCTTCAGCGAGGTCGCCGACCGCGTCGAGCTCTGCCTCTTCGACGCCGAGGGCACCGAGACGCGCATCGAGCTGACGGAGGTCGACGCCTTCGTCTGGCACTGCTACCTGCCGCAGGTGCAACCCGGCCAGCGCTACGGCTACCGCGTGCACGGCCCCTACGAGCCGGAGTGGGGCATGCGCTGCAACCCCAACAAGCTGCTGCTCGACCCCTACGCCAAGGCGACGTACGGCGACATCGACTGGGACCAGTCGTTGTTCGGCTACAACTTCGGCGACCCCGACTCGCGCAACGACGACGACTCGGCCGCCCACATGACGCAGGGCGTGGTGATCAACCCGTTCTTCGACTGGGAGGGTGACCGCGCCCCGAAGGTGCCCTACAACGAGTCGTTCGTCTACGAGGCGCACGTCAAGGGCATGACCCAGCTGCACCCGGAGGTGCCGGAGGAGATCCGCGGCACGTACGCCGGTCTGGCCCATCCCGCGGTGACCGACCACCTGACCAAGCTGGGCGTGACCGCCATCGAGCTGATGCCGGTCCACCAGTTCGTCCAGGACAGCACCCTGCTCGAGAAGGGCCTGCGCAACTACTGGGGCTACAACACCCTCGCCTTCCTCGCCCCGCACGCCGACTACTCCGCCTCCGCGCGCGAGCCCGGCAACCAGGTCCAGGAGTTCAAGGCCATGGTGAAGGCGATGCACCGCGCCGGCATCGAGGTCATCCTCGACGTGGTCTACAACCACACCGCCGAGGGCAACCACCTCGGCCCGACGCTGAGCTTCAAGGGCATCGACAACGCCGCCTACTACCGGCTGGTCGAGGACGACCAGCGCTACTACATGGACTACACGGGCACGGGGAACTCCCTCAACGTCCGCCACCCGCACTCGCTGCAGCTGATCATGGACTCGCTGCGCTACTGGGTCACCGAGATGCACGTCGACGGCTTCCGCTTCGACCTCGCCTCCGCGCTGGCGCGTGAGTTCTACGACGTCGACCGGCTCGCGACCTTCTTCGAGCTCGTGCAGCAGGACCCGGTGGTCAGCCAGGTCAAGCTCATCGCGGAGCCGTGGGACGTCGGCCCCGGTGGCTACCAGGTCGGCAACTTCCCGCCGCTGTGGACCGAGTGGAACGGCAAGTTCCGCGACACCGTGCGCGACTTCTGGCGCGGGGAGCCGACGCTGGGGGAGTTCGCCAGCCGCCTCGCCGGGTCCTCCGACCTCTACGAGCAGTCGGGCCGGCGCCCGTTCGCCAGCATCAACTTCCACACCGCCCACGACGGCTTCACGCTGCGCGACCTCGTGTCCTACAACGACAAGCACAACGAGGCGAACGGCGAGGACAGCCGCGACGGCGAGAGCCACAACCGCTCCTGGAACCACGGCGTCGAGGGCCCCACCGACGACATCGAGGTGCTGGCGCTGCGCAGCCGCGCCCAGCGCAACTTCATCGTGACGCTGCTGCTCAGCCAGGGCGTCCCGATGCTGCTGCACGGCGACGAGATGGGCCGCACCCAGCAGGGCAACAACAACACCTACGCCCAGGACTCCGAGATCTCCTGGATGCACTGGGACCAGATGGACCGCCCGCTGGTGGAGTTCACCGCCGCCATCGCACGGCTGCGCGCCAACCACCCGACGTTCCGCCGCAAGCGGTTCTTCACCGGCAACACGGTGCGCACCGGCGACGGCGAGCGGCTCAACGACATCGTCTGGCTGCACCCCGACGGACGCCCGATGGAGGGCGGCGACTGGGACGCCGGTGACGCGAAGGTCGTCGGGATGTACCTCAACGGCCACGGCATCGCCGGCACCGACGCCGTCGGCGACCCGATCGTCGACGACCACTTCCTGCTCTACTTCAACGCCGGCCACGAGCCGGTCGAGCTGACGCTGCCGCCGCAGGAGTACTCCGACACCTGGATGTTCGTCGTCGACACCGCGGCCGCACGCCGCGACGTCGATCCCAAGCAGCACGGCAGCAGCCTGGTCCTGGAGCCGCGCAGCGTGCTGGTGCTGCAGGAGTACGAGGAGCCGGAGGGCGAGCAGGACGTCTCGGTCGCCGCCTCGCTGATCGCCATGGCCGAGCCGGCGTCGGCCCCGAAGCGGCGTCGTACGTCGTCCTGACGCGCGTCCGCCACCCGTCACCGCACCTGAGAAGGACCACCCCGTGAGGATCCCGGCGAGCACCTACCGCCTCCAGATCACCGAGAGCTTCGACCTGCTCGCCGCCGCGCGGCAGCTGACCTACCTCCACGACCTGGGCGTGGACTGGGTCTACCTGTCGCCGCTGCTGGCCTCGGAGTCCGGCAGCGACCACGGGTACGACGTCGCCGACCACTCCTCGATCGACCCCTCGCGGGGCCGGTCCTCGGGGTTGTCGGCGCTGTCGTCGGAGGCCCGTCGGCTGGGGATGGGCGTGCTCGTCGACATCGTCCCGAACCACGTCGGGGTGGCCCGGCCGTGGGAGAACACCTGGTGGTGGCACGTGCTGACCCACGGCCAGGAGTCGGCGTACGCGGGTGCCTTCGACATCGACTGGGACGCCGCCGACGGCCGCGTCCGCATCCCCGTGATCGGCGACGACGACCTCGACCCCGAGACCGGGCGGATCGCCAACCTGCGGGTGCTGGCGGGCGAGCTGCACTACCACGACCAGCGCTTCCCGCTGGCTCCCGGGACGGCCGAGCGCGGCCCCGACGAGGACGCCAACGAGGTCGCCGCCCGTCAGCACTACGAGCTGGTCTCGTGGCGCCGCGCCGACCACGACCTGAACTACCGCCGCTTCTTCGCCGTCAACACGCTCGTGGCGATCCGCGTGGAGGACCAGGAGTGGTTCGACCGCTCGCACGAGGAGATCCGTCGCTGGTTCGACGAGGGTCTCGTCGACGGGCTGCGCGTCGACCACCCCGACGGCCTGCGCGACCCGGGCGGCTACTTCGACGACCTGGCCCGCCTCACCGGCGACTCCTACGTGCTGGTCGAGAAGATCCTCGAGCCGGGCGAGGCGCTGCCGATCTCGTGGGCGACCGCCGGCACCACCGGCTACGACGTGATGGCGCTGGTCGACCGCGTGCTGACCGACCCCGCCGGCGAGCAGCCCCTCGACGACCTCGAGACCCGGCTGCGCGGCGAGGCCGTCGACTGGCACGCGATGATCCACGACACCAAACGGGCCGTGGCCGACGACGTCCTCAACTCCGAGGTGCGACGCATCGCTCGCGAGATCGGGCGGGCGAACCCGTCGGTCGAGCCCGTCGAGACCTTCGAGCAGATCGTCGACGCGGTCGCCGAGCTGCTCGCCTGCTTCCCGGTGTACCGCTCCTACCTGCCTCTGGGACGCGAGCACCTCGAGGAGGCGTTCGCCGCCGCCCGGAAGCACCGCCCCGACCTGGCGGCGACCTTCGACGCCGTCGAGCCGGTGCTGTTCGACGGCGCGTCCGACGCCGCCCAGCGCTTCCAGCAGACCAGCGGCATGGTCATGGCCAAGGGCGTCGAGGACTGTGCGTTCTACCGCTGGTCGCGGCTGACCAGCCTCAACGAGGTCGGCGGCGACCCGAGCGTGTTCTCGGTCGCCCCCGACGCGTTCCACGACGCCATGACGACCCGCCAGGCCGAGTGGCCGCACGCCATGACGGCCGGCTCGACGCACGACACCAAGCGCGGCGAGGACGTCCGCGCCCGCATCGCCGTGCTCGCCGAGAGGCCCGAGCGCTGGGCCGCCGCCCTCGACCGCCTCCTCGCGCTGGCCCCGGTGCCCGACGCCGGGTTCGGCAACCTGCTGTGGCAGGCGGTCGTGGGCGCCTGGCCCGCCGGGGGCGTCGAGGTCCCCGACCTGCGCTCCCGCTTCCACGCGTACGCCGAGAAGGCGATGCGCGAAGCGGGCGACCGCACCACGTGGACCGCGCAGGACGCGACCTACGAGGCGGCCGTGCACGCCGCCGTCGACGCGGTCTTCGACCGTCCCGAGGTGCGCGCGGTCGTGGAGGACCTGGTGGCCGAGATCGCCGGTCCCGGCTGGAGCAACGCGCTCGCGGCCAAGCTGGTCTCGCTCACGATCCCCGGGGTGCCCGACGTCTACCAGGGCAGCGAGCTGTGGGAGCAGAGCCTCGTCGACCCCGACAACCGTCGGCCGGTCGACTTCGCCCGCCGCGCCGAGGTGCTCGAGCTGCTGCGCTCCGGCGAGCGGCCGGCCCTGGTCGGCGGTCCGGATGACGACGGCACGGTCAAGCTGCTGGTCACCCACACCGCGCTCGTCGTACGCCGTGACCAGCCGGACTGCTTCACGACGTACACGCCGCTGACGGCGGAGGGGGACGCCGCCGACCACGTGCTCGCCTTCGACCGCGGGGGCGCGGTCACCGTCGCGACCCGGCTCCCGGCCGGCCTGGCCGCGCACGGAGGGTGGCGGGAGACGGCGCTGCCGCTGCCGGCCCACGGGCCCTGGATCGACCTGCTGACCGGCCGCCGGCTGCGTCTCGACGACCAGGGACGCGTCGACGTCGGCGACCTGCTCGCGCACTACCCGGTCGCGCTGCTGGTGCCCGACCGGCGGGAGGGCCGCGGCCGCTTCGACGTGTGGGCGCCCGAGGCCGCGACGGTGGCGCTCAGCGTGGGCGACCGTGTCGTGGCCATGAAGCGGACCGATGACCCGTCGACGGGCTCAGGAGGGTCCGGTTGGTGGACCCCGACCGGGCCGGAGCCACTGGGCGAGGTCGACTACGGCTACGCCGTCGACGGCTCCGACGTCCGACCCGACCCGCGCTCGCAGCGCCAGCCGCACGGCGTCCACGGGCGCTCGCGCACCTTCGACCCCTCGGCCCACGTGTGGGGCGACGGCGCCTGGACCGGCCGGCAGCTCGCCGGGTCGGTCGTCTACGAGCTGCACGTCGGCACCTTCACGCCCGAGGGCACCCTCGACGCCGCGGTCGACCGGCTCGACCACCTCGTCGAGCTCGGCGTCGACCTCGTCGAGGTGATGCCGGTCAACGCCTTCAACGGCGAGCACGGCTGGGGCTACGACGGCACGGCGTGGTTCGCGGTCCACGAGCCCTACGGCGGCCCGGCGGCGTACCAGCGCTTCGTCGACGCCTGCCACCAGCGCGGGCTCGGCGTCGTCCAGGACGTCGTCTACAACCACCTCGGACCCTCGGGCAACTACCTGCCGGTGTTCGGGCCCTACCTCTCCTCGGAGGGTTCGAACCCGTGGGGCGACCACGTGAACCTCGACGGCGAGGGCTCGGCCGAGGTCCGCGCCTACGTCCTCGACAACGTGGCGATGTGGTTCACCGACTTCCACGTCGACGGGCTGCGGCTCGACGCCGTCCACGCGCTCGTCGACTCCTCGCCGACGCACCTGCTGGAGGAGATGGGCCAGCGGGTCGCGGCGCTGTCGGCGCACCAGCGTCGTCCGCTGACGCTGATCGCGGAGTGGGACGGCAACGACACCGCGATGGTCACCCCGCGCGAGGCCGGCGGCACCGGGCTCGACGCGCAGTGGAGCGACGACTTCCACCACGCCGTGCACGTCGCGCTGACCGGGGAGACGCAGGGCTACTACGGCGACTTCGCGCCGCTGTCGGCCCTGGCCAAGGTCTGCGAGAAGGGCTTCTTCCACGACGGGACGTTCTCGACCTTCCGCGGCGCCGACCACGGCGCGCCGGTGGACGTCGCCCGGATGCCCGCCTGGCGGCTGGTGGTCTGCAACCAGAACCACGACCAGGTCGGCAACCGCGCCCGGGGCGACCGGCTCACCGAGACGCTCGACGACGACCAGCTCGCCGCGGCGGCGCTGCTCACCCTGGCCGGCCCCTTCACGCCGATGCTGTTCCAGGGCGAGGAGTGGGCCGCGTCGACACCGTTCGCGTTCTTCACCTCCCACCCGGAGACCGACCTCGGGCACGCGGTCAGCGAGGGCCGCAAGCGCGAGTTCGAGAAGATGGCGTGGGACACCGACACCATCCCCGACCCGCAGGACCCGGCGACCTTCACCGCCTCGAAGCTGGACTGGAGCGAGGTCGGCTCCGGCCGTCACGCGGTCCTGCTCGAGTCCTACCGGGCGCTGACCCGGCTGCGGCGCACCCTGCCGGAGCTGACGGAGCCGGACCTCACCCGGACCTCGGTCTCCTTCGACGAGGACGCGCGGTGGTTCCTGCTGCACCGCGACGGCTCGGGCCGGGGCGACCGGAGCGGGGTGCTGGTCGCGGTCAACTTCAGCGACGTCGAGGTCACCGTGTCGCTGGGCGGCGAGACCGACGGGCCGGGCGTGGGCGGTGACGGTCGGACCTGGACCGCGCTGTGGCAGTCACCGTCCGGGGTCGTGGTGCACGGCGACACGGTCGTGCTGCCGCCCCACGCGAGCTGCCTGCTGCACTGACGCCGGCCCGGGCCGCGGTCGGCGGCTCAGTTCCAGCCGAGCGGGGCCGCCGCGCCCTCGTTGTCGTCGTGCTTCTGGCACCGTCGGCAGACGAGGTAGGCCTGGCCGGAGTCGTTCACCCGCTTGACCCACTTGTGCCAGCCGACGAGGCACCTGATGTCCCTGGTCATCCCCCCACTCTCGGCCCGGTGCAGTGACGCCGCCAGGGTCGGTCGCCCGGGGGACAGACCGGCCAAGGTCCCGTCGTAGGTCCGAGCGGCGTGCGCCGGTGGTGGTCAGGTCGGCTCGATGACTCCCTCGATATGTAGTAGTCCTGCTACGTTCTGTCCATGGGCTTGGACGACCTCGTGATCGACGTGGCGGACCTGCGCATGCGCTATGGCGACGTGGACGTGCTGGACGGCGTGACCTTCTCGGCCCACCGCGGCGAGGTCCTTGCGCTGCTCGGACCCAACGGGGCGGGCAAGAGCACGACGATCGAGATCCTCGAGGGCTTCCGGGTCCGATCGGCGGGCGAGGTGTCCGTGCTGGGCACCGATCCCGCTCGCGGTGACGAAGCCTGGCGCGCCCGGCTCGGCGTGGTGCTGCAGTCGTGGCGTGACCACGGCCGGTGGCGCGTGCGGCAGCTGCTCCAGCACCTCGCCGCCTACTACCGCCCCTACTCGACGCCCGAGCGCGAGCGCCCGATGGACGTCGACGAGCTCCTCGAGCTGGTCGGCCTCACCGAGCACGGCCGCTCGAAGGTCGGCTCCCTCTCCGGCGGTCAGCGGAGACGTCTCGACGTCGCGATCGGCATCGTCGGCCGACCCGACGTGCTCTTCCTCGACGAGCCCACCACCGGGTTCGACCCCCAGGCGCGCCGGGACTTCCACGACGTGGTCCACCGGCTCGCCGACCTCGAGGGCACGACCATCCTGCTCACCACGCACGACCTCGACGAGGCCGAGAAGCTGGCCGACCGCATCCTGGTCCTGGCCGGCGGCCGCATCGTCGCGGACGGCAGCGCCGCCCAGCTCGCCCGTCAGGTGGCGGGCCGCACGGAGGTCCGGTGGAGCCGCAACGGCGAGCACTTCGTCCACGCGGCCGAGGGGGCCACGCAGTTCGTCCGTGAGCTCTTCGCCCAGTACGGCGACGAGGTCGCGGACCTCGAGGTCAGGCGGGCGACCCTGGAGGACAGCTACATGGCGTTGGTGCGTCGGTTCGAGTCCGGCGAGCGCGGCGGACCCGGCGGGCCCGCCGGGCCTGGCGGGTCCGCCGTGTCCGGCTCGACCGGTGAGGGCCTGGCGGTGGTCCCGTGAGCGCGTTGACCGAGCGGCCCACCGTGCTGGCGGCGCGCCTGGGGGTGCGACGCGGTGTGCTCGAGATGAGGCAGAGCCTCTCGACGCGCGCCGACCAGGTCTGGCTCGTGACGATCAACGCCGCCTTCGTGCTGGTGCTCGTCTTCCAGCGGGACTCAGAGCTGTCCGGGACCGGGTTCTCCCTGGCCCTGGCGACCCTGCCCGGCCTGATCGGCATGAACGTCGCGATGGGCGGGTGGATGGGCACGGCCCAGACGCTCGCCGTCGAGCGCGAGGACGGCACCCTGCTGCGGGCCAAGTCGACCCCCAACGGGATGGTGGGCTACCTCGTCGCCCGCATCACGCTGGCGATCCTCAGCACGCTGCTCGGCCTCGTGGTGTTCCTCGCTGCGGGCGTGTTCCTGCTGCCCGGGCTGCGCGACGTGCCGGCCACCGGCTGGCTCATGCTCGGCGCGGTCTTCCTCGTCGGGATGATGGCCACCATGCCCTGGGGTGCGGTCGTCGGCGCGTCGGTGAAGTCCTCCGGCGCGGGGTTCGGTCTCAGCTTCCTGCCGATGGTGGTGCTGATCGGCATCTCGGGGATCTTCTACCCGATCACGGGCCTGCCCGACTGGATCCACCCCGTCGCGCTGGTCTTCCCGGTCTACTGGCTCGGCGCCGGGATGCGCGACGCGCTGCTGCCCGAGGCGGCCGGTGCCGCCGAGCTCGGGGGCGCGTTCCACACCTGGGAGACGTTCGCCGTCCTGGGCCTGTGGGCGGTCATCGGGCTCGCGGTCGCGCCGCGCGTGCTGCGGGCGATGGCGCGTCGCGAGTCGGGGTCCGCGGTGGAGAGCCGCAAGCAGGCCGCTCTCCAGGCGTGGAGCTGACCGGTGGCGCCGAGCAACGAGGTGGTGCACAACCGCATCGCCATGCTGCGGGCGGAGCGGGGCATCTCGCGCCGCGACCTGGCCGACGCCCTGGAGGTCCACTACCAGACCATCGGCTACCTCGAGCGCGGTGAGTACAGCCCGAGCCTCCACCTGGCCCTCAAGATCGCGCAGTTCTTCGACGTGCCCACCGAGGTCGTCTTCTCGCTGGCGCCCTTCCCCCGGCTGGGGCACCGGACCGCCTGACGTCGTACGACGCCGTACGACACCGCCGGCCCTGCCGGCCCTGCCGGCCCTGCCGGCCCTGCCCGTTCGGTGTCAGGGGGGCGACGCGCGACCTACCGTGGACGGATGTACCTCGAGAACCTGGTGGTCGACGCCTTCGACCCGCAGCGGCTGGGACGGTTCTGGCAGGAAGCGCTCGGCAGCGAGACGCTCACCGACGACCCGGGCATCTTCGAGACGCGGCTCGCCGTCGCGGACGGCCCGGTCCTGGACCTCTGCTTCCAGCGGGTGTCCGAGCCGCCCGTTGACCCACCGCGCCTGGTCCCGGCCGTCGCGGGCGGCGAGCGGCGCGACGCCGAGGTGGAGCGGCTGCTCGCGCTGGGCGCGCGCCGTCGCGCCGACGGAGCCTCCGAGGACGTGCTCACCGACCCGGAGGGCAACCCCTTCCGCCTGGCCGAGGAGGCGGCGTCGTACGCCGGCACCGGACCGCTCGCGGCTGTCACCCTCGACTCCGCCGACACCGACCGGGACGTCGCCTTCTGGGCGTGGTTGACCGGCTGGACGGAGGTCCCGGCGCTCGGCCCGGGCACGCGGACGCTGCGTCACCCCTCGGGACGCGGGCCCGCGCTCGAGCTCCGGCCTGAGCGGAACCCCCAGGGTGCGAGCAAGAACCGGATGCACCTCGACGTACGCCTGGAGGCCGGCGAGGTGCAGGACGACGCCGCCGACGGCATCGCCGCGCGGGGCGGCGACGTGCTCCGCGTCGACTGGGGCGAGCTGCCGTGGCGGCCCTACACCGACCCGTCGGGCAACGAGTTCTGCGTGCTGCCGGTGTCGTCCGGGGCCTGACCTAGCGGCCGAACAGGACCGAGAGACCCGTCCCGACACCGGTGATCACGAGCGCTGCGACGAGCACGAGGGCGACGACCTTGGTGTTCATCATGGCTGCAGCGTACGGCGACGGGGTCGGCGCACCTGCCAGGTGCCTGTCCGGCCCGACGCCGATGCGACGGGGCGACGGGGCGACGGTTCAGGCGGCCGACCGCAGCCGCAGCGTGAGCGACCGTCCGCGCTCCTGCGCCGCCTGGTGGGACTCGGCGAGCAGGGAGTGCGCCGCCTCGCGGAGGTGGGCCATCTGGGGCGTCACCTCGGCGAGGGTCAGCTCGGTCTCGATCACCTCGAGGTCGAGGCCCCAGACGTCCGCGAGCACGCGGCGCATCCATCCCGTGGCGTGGTCCCAGCCCTCCCGTGGGGTGCCGGCGCCGTAGCCGCCACCTCGCGCGGTCACCAGGAAGGCCGGTCGCCCGGTGAGGGTCGTCGCTCCGGGTCCGAGGCGCGGGTCAGTGCTGACGACGTCGTACCAGGTCTTGAAGTGCTGGGAGACGCCGAAGTTGTACAGCGGCACGGCGAGGATCAGGGCGTCGGCGTCGACGACCTCGTCGGCCAGCCCGGCGGCCACGGCCACGGCGGCGCGCTGCTCGTCGGTGCGGGCCTCCTCGGGGGTGAAGCCGGCGAAGGCGGCCTCGCCCCACACGGAGCCGTCCAGGGGGCGGGCGCCCACGTCACGGCGTACGACGTCGGTCGGGTGGAGGTCGTCCAGCACCGCGGCCTCGAGGGTGTCGGCGACGGCGCGGGTGACCGAGCCCTGCTGACGGATGCTGGCGTCCAGGCGGAAGATCGTGCGGCTCATGGGGGTGCTCCTCGGGTGGGGGTGAGGGCAATAGTCTTGCACACAGATGATCTGAACAAAAGATGATCAGGAAGAACGATGATCGCCACGGCCGCGTGCGTCGTAGACTCAGGGCATGACGGACCAGGGCGAGCGACCAGCCCCGGTGACCGAGCTCGACTTCGGGCAGGCCCTGGGGACGCTGTTCCGGCGCTTCTCCACCAGCGCCGGCGCGGCCGTCGAGGACCTCCCGGGCGGTCCTCGCGGCTTCCAGGTGATGGCCGTCGCGGCCGGCACCTCCTGCGCCAACCAGGCGCGGATCGCCGAGCGGCTCGGGCTCGACCGCACCGTGATGACCTACCTGATCGACGACCTCGAGAAGGCCGGCCTCGTCGAGCGGCGACCCGATCCCGCCGACCGTCGGGCGCGCCAGGTGCTGCTCACCGAGCGTGGCCGGTCGACCTACGTCGAGGCGACGCACCGGATCGAGCACGTCGAGCGCGGCGTCCTCGCCGGCCTGTCGGACGCCGACGCCCTGCTGTTCCGCGAGCTTCTCCTGAGGGTCGCGGAGGGTGCCGGGGACGTGCGGTCCGACGGCGTCGTCAACGCCTGCGACGTGGCGGAGACGCTGGCGCCCGGCCGCTCGGTCGACGCCCCGACGGGGGTCCGCGGGTGAGTTGAGTAGCGCTACTCAGGCGCTCACGCACGGCAGCAGCGAGGCTTGATCCATCGAGAGGACGCCGGGACCGACCCGGCGCCGACCAGGAGGATCACCGCCGTGAGCAGCAACCAGCCCCGCACCACCCGGACCACCTCGGCCTTCTTCGCGCAGGCAGCGATCTCGTTCGGCGTCGCCCTGCTGGGCCTGGTGATGGCCGCCCTCTACATGCCGGGTGATGCCTGGATGCGCGGCTTCATCGCCATGACGACGCTGTTCCTGGTCTCCTCCTCCTTCACCCTCGCCAAGGTGATCCGTGACAACCAGGAGGACTCGGCGATCTACAGCCGCCTCGACCAGGCCCGCGTCGAGCGCATCCTCGCCGAGCACGACCCCTTCCGCGAGGTCGCCTGAGCCGGGGCGGCAGACACCGTGCCCGGTCCCCGCACCAGGTCGGCTCAGCCCGACCGGCGTACGACGAGCCGGTCGGGCGCGACCGAGACCACCTGCATCACCCGGGGCACCCCCTGGGCGGCACCCTCGCTCAGCGTGACGGTGTCACCCTCGACGCTCCAGTCGCCGGCGGCCTCCTCGGGGATGTCGGCGGCACCGAGGCCGGTCTCGGCGAAGCTCCCGTCCGGGCGCAGCTCGAACGCGACCCGCCCGCGCGCCGGCGGCAGCGGGGTGCCGACCGGGCGGAACACCATCTCGTGCTCGGTGTCCTCCTCCCGGACGTGCACCCAGCGGCCGCACACCTCCTCCGGCGTCATGCGCTCACGCGAGGAACGACTTGCGCGGTCCGGCGAGGCAGGCGTTCATCCGCGAGACCTGACCGGCGGTGAACATGAACATCGCGGCGTCGTCGACGTAGTCCATGTAGTTCATGAACATGTCGCCGTACGGCGCGTTGTTGCAGGTCACGACCGGGAAGGTCGGCTTGCCGGTGTTGGGGCCCTCGCAGTTGGGGGTGTCCGGCACCCGGTCGCCGCCGCTGCAGTCCAGGGTGTCGCCCCAGATGTGACGCAGGTTCAGCCAGTGCCCGACCTCGTGGGTCAGCGTGCGCCCCTGGTCGAAGGGCGCGGAGGCGCTGCCCTCGGTGCCGAAGGCGGTGTTCAGGATGACCACCCCGTCGGTCGCCTTCGGCCCTCCCGGGAACTGGGCGTAGCCGAGCAGGCCGCCGCCGAGCGTGCAGACCCAGATGTTGAGGTAGCGGTCCGTCGGCCACGCCGCGGATCCTCCCGACGCGACCCGCTTGACGGCGTCGCCGGCGCCGAACGAGGCGCGGTCGGTGGCGACCCGCACGATCCCGTCGGTGCGCTTGCCATCGGGGTCGGTGGTGGCCAGCCTGAAACGGATCTTGGCGTCCGCGACCAGGCCCTTCCAGGGGTCGGGCACCTTCGTGACGTCGGGGTTCTTGGCGCGGAAGTCGGCGTTGAGCGCGTCGATCTGGCTCCTCACCTGCGCCTTGGTGATGTTCTCCGCGGGCTTCTTGTGCACCACGTGCACCACGGTCGGGATGGTGACCACGGTGCTCGCCACGCGTGCGGCCTCGCCGCTGGTGACCGCCCGAGCGGTGAACACCTCGGCCCGTTGCTGGTTGGCACGGAAGGAGGGCTGCTCCTCCAGCAGCCGCTCGTACTCCTGCATCGCGGCACACTGTCGACGTCTCGGGGGCATGGCCCCTCCTCTCGGACACCAGGACGACCCGCGACGCCCGGTCGAGCGGCCGGATCCTGGCTCCGACCCTGCTCGCGGGCCCGTCGGCCTGTCAAGGGACCCTCGGACCTCGCGTCCGCCGTACGCTCGGAGACCTCATGAGCACCTGGACCACCGCGGCGGCCGTCGACGTCAAGAGCCAGCTGTTCCGTGCGCTCGCCGTGCTGCGGTCCATCGTCCTGCTCAACGCGGCCGGACTGACTTTCTATCGCTTCGACAATTTTCGGTCACCCGGGCTGGCGCTGGCCTGCCTCGCCGTGATGGTGGTGTGGACGGCCGTCGCGCTCTGGGCGTACGCCGAGCCGCGGCGACGGGAGCTCCCGCTGCTCGTGACCGACCTCGTCGTGGCGCTGTCCCTCCTGGCCGTGACACCCGTGGTCAAGGGCGACGACTTCAACGCCAGCGTCCCGGGCTTCTGGGTGATGGGGGCGCTCTTCGCCTGGGCGATCCACTACCGCCGCACCGGAGGGCTGATCGCCGGGGTGCTGCTGGCCGGGATCGACCTGGCCGTGCGGCCCGACGTCGAGCAGGCCAACTACGGCAACGCCTTCCTGCTCGTGCTCGGCGGCCTCGTCGTGGGCCACATGTGCGAGGCCCTCCAGCGCATGGCGGTGCAGCGCGAGCAGGCGGAGCGCAGCGCCGCGGCCGCCACCGAGCGCGCGCGGCTCAACCGGGTCGTGCACGACGGGACCCTGCAGGTGCTGGCGCTCGTGAAGCGACGCGGCCCCGACCTGGGCCGCGACGGGGCGGAGCTGGCACGGCTGGCGGGCGAGCAGGAGCGGGCACTGCGGGCGCTGCTGCGCGCCGACGCCTCCCCGACGACCGCCGGCGGTGTGGTGGACCTGGCGGCCGAGCTCGGGCGCCTCGAGCGCGACCGTGCGGTCACCGTCGCCACGCCGGCCACCGCGGTCGAGCTGCCGCAGGAGACGGCGCACGAGCTGGTCGCCGTGGTCCGGGCCTGCCTGGACAACGTGGCCCGGCACGTCGGCGAGGACGCCCCTGCCTGGGTGCTGGTGCAGGCGTTCCCCGACCGGGTAAACGTGTCCGTGCGCGACGAGGGCCCCGGCATCGCGCCGGGTCGGCTCCAGGAGGCCGAGGCGCAGGGGCGGCTCGGCGTCAGCGAGTCGATCTGCGGGCGAATGTCCGACCTCGGCGGCACCGCCACCCTCACGACCGGGTCGTGGGGCACCGAGTGGGAGCTGGTCGTGCCCCGGGCCGTCTAGTCTCGACGCCATGAGCGAGACCCCCGTCCGGGTGATGGTCGTCGACGACCACCCGTTGTGGCGCGAGGCCGTCGAGCGCGACCTCGCTGCCGCCGGCTTCGTCGTGGTCGCTACCGCCGCCGACGGCACGCAGGCGCTCGCGCGCTTCGCCGCAGCCCGCCCGCAGGTGGTGGTGCTCGACCTCCAGATCCCCGCCCCCGACGGGGTGGCGGTCACCGCGCAGATCGTGGCGCAGGACCCCGAGGCGCGGGTGCTCGTGCTCTCGGCGTCGGGCGAGCACAGCGACGTGCTCGGGGCGGTCAAGGCCGGTGCCGTCGGCTACCTCGTGAAGTCGGCGAGCCGGGAAGAGCTCGTCGACGGCGTACGTCGTGCCGCCGCCGGTGAGCCGGTCTTCACCCCCGGGCTGGCGGGGCTGGTGCTCGGGGAGTTCCAACGGCTCTCCGACGAGCCGAGCGACGGCGAGGAGTCGCCGCTGACCGAGCGGGAGACGGAGGTCCTCACCATGGTCGCCAAGGGACTGACCTCGCGCCAGATCGCCGAGCGGCTGGTGCTCTCGCACCGGACCGTGCAGAACCACGTCCAGAACATCCTCGGCAAGCTGCAGATGAACAACCGCGTCGAGCTGACCCGCTACGCCATCGAGCAGGGGCTCGACGGCTAGCGGCGCCGGTCACACGACGGCGCGGTCGCGGTCGGCCCAGTAGGGCGCGCGCAGGTCCTTCTTGAGGATCTTGCCCGTCGGGTTGCGGGGGAGAGCGGGGACGACGTCGACCGAGCGGGGGCACTTGAACTTCGCGAGCCGCTCGGCGGTGAAGGCGATGATCTCCTCCTCGGTCGCCTCGGTGTCCGGCTTCAGCCCGACCACGGCCTTGACGACCTCGCCCCAGCGGTCGTCGGGGACGCCGATCACGGCGACCTCCGCCACCGCGGGGTGCTCGGAGATGACGCGCTCGACCTCGGGGGAGTAGATGTTCTCGCCGCCCGAGATGATCATGTCCTTGAGCCGGTCCTCGACGTAGACGTAACCGCCCGCGTCGACCTTGCCGATGTCGCCCGTGCGGAACCAGCCGTCCTCCGTGATCACCTTCGCGGTCTCCTCGGGCTTGCCGAGGTAGCCCTTCATCAGCTGCGGGGTCTTGAACCACAGCTCGCCGGGCTGGCCCGTCGGCACCTCCTCGAGGGTCGCCGGGTCGACGACCCTGACCTCGGCGTTGGGCAGCACCGTGCCGGCCGAGAGCAGCCGCTCGGGGTGCTCGGCGTCGTGGTGGGCCTCGGGCAGCAGGTGGGTGATCACGCCGCACATCTCGGTCAGGCCGTAGACCTGCATGAACTTCGTGGTCGGCCAGGCCTCCATCGCCGCCCGCAGCAGCGGGGTCGGCATCGGTGCGGCGCCATAGGTGTAGATCTTCAGCGCGCCGAACAGCTTCACCGCGTCGCCGCCGGAGGCGAGCACCTGCGCGAGGACGGCGGGCACGAGGAACGCGCCGTTGCCGCCGTTCATGATCGCCCAGGCCAGCGACGGGCCGTCGGGGTCACGGGTCATCACGCTGGGCACCCCGTCGAAGATGCTGAACATGATGTAGCTGGTGCCGCCGACGTGGAACAGCGGCATCGCCACGAGGGAGCGGTCGCCCTCCTCGAAGCCCCAGCCCTCGTGGGCGTTGACGGTGTGGGCGATGAGGTTGGCGTGGGTGAGCATGACGCCCTTGGGACGCCCGGTCGTGCCCGAGGAGTACATGACCAGGCAGACGTCCTCGGAGCTGGTCTCCTCGGGCCGGTCCAGCGGCTCGGAGGCGGCGAGCCAGGTCTCGTACTCGTCCCCCTCGGCGCCGTCGGGCGTGACCGTGAGCAGCTTCTCGACGCTGGTCAGGTTGCCGCGGATCGGCTCCACGGTCGCCATCAGCTCGGTGCCGACGAAGAGCACCTTCGCGCCGCAGTCGTTGACGGCGTAGTCGACCTCGTCGCCGGCCGAGCGCCAGTTCACGATCGCGTGGGCGGCGCCGATCGAGGCGGCGGCGAGCGTGATCTCCACGCAGGCCGGGTGATTCTTGTCCAGGAACGCCACGATGTCCCCGCGGCCGACACCGAGGGCGCGCAGACCGCCGGCGGCACGACGTACCCGGTCGTTCCACTGCGCCCAGGTCCACTGGCGCTCGCCGTACATCACGGCGAGGTCGTCGGGCTTGTGCGCGGCCCAGTGGGCGAGGGGCTCGTCGATGGTGGTGGGCACGTGGCCCAGGACCAGCTCGGGTGTGGCGTTCGTCATAGCGGGACCCTTCCACAGCGACCCCGGTGCGGCAACGGGGTCCGTCGGGCCCGCGGGCCGGAACCTCCACACCGGACGTGCAGGTTTGAGGGTGGGGTGTTCGGAGCACGAATTCACCATGACCACTTCGGACACCAAGATCACGGTCGAGAAGACCATCAACGCCTCCTCCGACGCCGTCTTCGACGTCCTGAGCAATCCGCACCGCCACGTCGACCTCGACGGCTCCGGCTTCGTGCGCTCGCTCGAGAAGGGCGACCGCATCACGAAGTCCGGCCAGCAGTTCGTCATGAACATGACCGGCGACCACATGGGTGGGGAGTACCAGGTCGACAACCACGTCACCGGCTTCGACCCCAACCACCTCATCGCGTGGAAGACCGCCCCGCGCGGCACCGAGCCGCCCGGCTGGGAGTGGCTGTGGGAGCTGGAGTCGCAGGGCTCCGACAGCACGCTGGTGCGCCAGACCTACGACTGGAGCGGCGTCACCGACCAGGACCTGCTCACGAAGATCGGCTTCCCGCTCGTCAAGCAGGAGCAGCTCGAGGACACCCTCAACCGCCTCGACCAGGCCGTCACCGGGTCCTGACGCGCCCGTGAGCGCGCCGACGCGGTGGTTGTTCGCCGACCAGCTGGGGCCGCACTTCACCGACGACCACGACGGGCCGTTGCTCGTCGTCGAGTCGAAGGCGGTGTTTCGGCGGCGGACCTTCCACCGGCAGAAGGCCCACCTCGTGCTCTCCGCGATGCGGCACCGCGTCGAGGAGTTGCGCGAGGCTGGCCGCGACGTGACGTTCCTGCAGACCGGCACCTACCGCGAGGCGCTGGCGCAGGTCGACGGGCCGCTGCAGGTCGTCCACCCCACCAGCCACGTCGCGCTGCGCTTCGTCCAGCGGCTGGCCGAGCGGCGTGAGATCGAGATCCTCCCGCCCCGTGGCTTCGTCACGGAGCGGGAGGACTTCACGCGCTGGGCCGAGGGTCGCGGCAGCAAGCGGCTGCTCATGGAGGACTTCTACCGCGACGCCCGCCGCCGGCACGGCGTACTTCTCGAGGACGACGGCGAGCCCGTCGGCGGGTCGTGGAACTACGACGCCGACAACCGCGAGTCGCCGCCCAAGGGCGCGACGACGCTCGGCGTCGATGAGCCGTGGTGGCCGCAGGAGGACGCGATCGACGAGGCGGTGCGCCGCGACCTCGACGGCTGGGCGTCCGACGGCCGGACCGGGATCTCGTTCCTGGGGTCCGACGGTCCTCGCCGCTTCTCGGTCACACCGGGCGAGGCGCAGACCGCGTTGACCGACTTCCTCGACCACCGCCTCGAGCCGTTCGGCACCTACGAGGACGCCGTGCTCGCCGACGACCCCTGGATGGCGCACTCGCTGGTCTCGGCCCCCCTCAACCTCGGCCTGCTCGACCCGCTGGACGTCGTACGCCAGGCCGAGGAGCGGCACCGCTCCGACGGCGCGCGGCTCGCGAGCGTGGAGGGGTTCGTGCGGCAGGTGATGGGCTGGCGCGACTACGTGTGGCACCTCTACTGGCACCTCGGCGAGGACTACCGCCGCCGCAACGGGCTGAACGCGCGTCGCGGCATCCCGGACTGGTTCGCCGAGCTCGACGGGTCCGCCACGAAGGCGCGGTGCCTGTCGCGGACCCTCGACGACGTCGACCGGCACGGCTGGGTCCACCACATTCCGCGCCTGATGATCCTCGGCAGCTACGCCATGCAGCGCGGCTGGAAGCCGCTCGAGGTCACCGACTGGTTCCACCGCGCGTTCGTCGACGGCTACGACTGGGTGATGGTGCCGAACGTCGTGGGGATGTCGCAGCACGCCGACGGCGGGGTGATGGCGACCAAGCCCTACACGTCGGGCGGCGCCTACCTCGACAAGATGACGGACTACTGCGGCGAGTGCCCGCTCAACCCGAAGGTGCGCGTGGGTGACGACGCCTGCCCCTTCTCGGCCGGCTACTGGTGGTTCCTCGACCGGCACCGCGACGACTTCGCGAAGAACCAGCGCATGGCGCGCGCGGTCAAGGGCCTCGACCGGCTCACGGACCTCCCCGAGCTCGTCGAGCAGGAGGACCGCCGCGGCTCCCGCGCCCCCTGACCCCTGCGCGAGACTTCAGTTGTGCGGTCGCGAGACGTCACTTCTGCGCGCGCGAGACGCCAGGTCTGCCGTCGCGAGACGTCAGTTGTGCGGGCGCGAGACGCCAGTCGTGCGCGTCAGTCCTGCACAACTGGCGTTTCGCGCCTGCACAACTGACGCTTCGGACCTGCACAACTGACGCTTCGGACCTGCACAACTGACGCTTCGCGAGGAAGGTGAGGCTCTGGTCAGGGGGTGGGGGCGAGGAAGGAACGGAGGAGGGGGCCGGCGGTGACCGAGCCGGAGTCGCCGGTCTCGACGAAGGCGGCGACGGCGAGGTCGTCGTCCGGTCCGGGCCCACCGTCGGAGAAGGCGATCATCCAGGCGTGGGTGGCCAGGGACCCGTCGGGCAGCGGGTCGCCGTACTCCGCGGTGCCGGTCTTGGCGCCGTCGGCCACCCCGGCGAGCACGGAGCCCGAGCCCTCGGTGACGACCGCCTGCATCAGCCCGCGCAGCGCCCGGCCCTCGGCGGCGGTCAGGGGAGCGTCCGGTGCGGCCTCGGGCCGGAACTCCTCCAGCAGGTACGGCGTCACGGTCCGGCCCGCGCGCACCGACGCGGCCACCGTGGCCATCGCCATCGGGGAGGCCAGCACGGTGCCCTGCCCGATCAGGTCGGCGGCGGCCTCGGTCTCGCTGCGCGGCGGCGGCACCTGGCCGAAGTACGCCGGGAAGCCGAGGTCCTGGTCGACACCGAGGCCGAGGGCCGCGGCCGCCTCCGCGAGGTCGCCGCGGCCGAGCTCGCCGGCCGACCCGACGAACGCGGTGTTGCACGAGTTCGCCACCGCCTGGCGCAGCGTGATCTCGCCGAGCCCGGTGGACGGGTAGTCGTCGTAGTTCTTGAACGACTTGCCGTCCACGCTCAGCGTCGCCGGGCACGACACGCGTGAGTCCGGGCGGAGCCCGGCGCGCAGCAGCGCCAGCGACGAGACCACCTTGAACGTCGAGCCGGGGGCGTACTGACCGTAGGTCGCGACGTTCAGCCCGTCGCCGCCGACCCCGCTGGCCGCGGCGAGGATCGCCCCGTCGGAGGGACGGACCGCGACGATGGCGGTGGGCGGCGACTCCGCGCCCTCCGGTACGGCGAGCACCCGCTCGGCCTTCGCCTGCAGGCGCGGGTCGAGGGTTGTGACCAGGGGCTGGCCGGGCTCCGGGTCGGTGGAGAACAGCTCCTCGTCGCCGGCGCTGACGACGATCCCCGGGGTGCCGGCGAGCTGCTCGTCGTACCTCGCCTGGAGCCCGGACACGCCCGCCACGTCCCCGGCCTGCAGCCGACCGTCGGAGGACTCGACGAGCTCGGCCGTCACCGGACCCACCCGCCCCAGGATCGGCGCGGCGAACTCGCGGGTCGGGGCGAGGGGCAGCTCGTCGTCGATCGCCACCGCCCCGCGGATGCCGCGGATCGCCGAGACCACGGGGGCGGCCTCCGAGGCGCGGAGCACGAGCGCCTCGACGAAGGCCAGGTCGCCGGAGCTGCGGACCAGCTCCGCGTAGGGCCCGGGGTCCACGTCGACGGCAGCCGCCAGGCGGCGTCCGTTGGCCACAGCGGCGGCGGACCCGAGGCGGCTCTTGTCGATGCCGATGCGCACCACCGGCCGGTCGCGGACCAGCACCGCCCGGTCCGCGCCGAGCACCTGCGCCCGCGGCGCGGGCACCCGTGTCACGTCGAGGGTGGCGTCACCGCTCAGCGAGGGCTCGACGAGAGCGGGGTCCCAGGTGGCCTGCCACGCCTCGGCGTCCTCGGGCAGCGTCAGGTCGGCGGTCGTCTCGTAGGACCAGACCTCCGGACCGGTCGCCCACTCCCACGACAGCGTGACGGTGGCCCGCTCACCGTCCTCGGCCTCCGTGACGGTCTCCACCGTCACCGCCGGCGACAGCCCGGCACCCTCGACCAGGTCCGTCACGATTGCGTCGTACTCCGCCTGCGGGGTGCCGTCGGAGAACAGGCCGTCCGCCAGCTCCCCGGCCTCGAGGCCGGCCGCGAGGTCGTCGGCGGCGTCCTGCGGGTCGGGCTCGGCGCCGAAGGAGCAGGCGGCGAGCGGCGTCACCAGCAGCGCGGCCAGCGCGGCGCGAGCCGCGCCTCGGCGGGTGGTCGGAGTCATCGGCATCGTCCCCCGGGTCGTGGTGAGATGGCCGCAACGGGGCTGAGGGGCCCTCGGAGGCGGGAGGCCATCGTGTCAGCAACGCAGTTCGACACCGTGAAGGAGTACCTCGACTCGTTCCCGGACGACGTCGCCGAGGTGCTGCGCCAGGTGCAGGACCGTATCCGCGCCGCCGCCCCGGGAGCCGACGAGGTCATCAGCTACGGCATCCCGACGATGCGCCTCGAGGGCCGCAACCTGGTGCACTTCGCCGGGTGGAGGCACCACGTCAGCATCTACCCCGTGCCCGACGACGTCTCGAGCCTGGAACCCGAGATCGACCGCTACCTCGCCGGCCGGGGCACGCTGAAGCTGCCGCTCTCCGAGCCGATGCCGCTCGAGCTGATCGAGAAGGTCGCCCACCTCCTGGTCGCGCAGAACACGCGCTGAGCGGGCGGGTGCGACGGGCTCAGGTGGAGTACGGCGAGCGCCACGACAGCGCGAGCGCCAGCAGGAACGACCCCACGCCGATGCCGACGAGCACCGTGCTGCCCGCCATCGCGCCGACCGCGACAGGGGAGGCGCACACGGCCAGGGCCGTGAAGCGCACGTGGTGCAGGACGTTGCGGTGCCGCACGATCGCGGCGGGCACCGCGAGCGCGGCGACGGTCGCCACGACGAGCAGCGGCCGACCCACGACGTCGGCCCCGAGGCTGTCGGCGTACGCCGCGCGCAGCTCCTCGGCTTCGCTGAGGCCGAGGCGCCACTGGGCCCAGACGTCGAAGGTCTCCACGACGCCGAGGTGGAGCATGCCGCCGGCCAGGGCGACGAAGGCGGCGTTCCTGAGGTCGCGGCCGGGCGGGCCCTCCGGGTCGGCCGCGTCCCGGCGGACGACCGCGAGCAGCAGGACGGCGAGGGAGCACACGGCGACGCCCACCGGCGTCCCGGCCAGCGCCGAGAACAGCGTGCCCAGCAGGCCCGCGGCGAGGTACTCGCCGGTGAGCCGGTCGTCGCGGCCGCGCAGCAGCTGGCGGTCGGACCACAGCCCCCGCAGGAACCACAGCGCCGCGAGGCTGACGACCACGGCGCCGGCCCGGTGCAGGGCCAGCACCAGCCCGAGGTCGGGGTCGGCCGCCCGGTCGGCCGGCGACTCGCCCGTCAGCAGCACCTCGAGGGCATAGGTGGCCACCGCGGCGAGCACACCGGTGAGCGCCAGCGGTGCGACGGAGCGAAGGAAGGAGTCGGGGCGCGCCATCGCGGCCTCAGTCCGGAGCCGGAGCGGCAGGAGGCGTGGCGCTGCGGGTGACGCCGGCGCTGGCGACCACGACGCACACGACGGCGACCCACTCCCGCACCCCGAGCTGCTCGGAGAGCACCAGCAGCCCGGCCATCGCGGCGGCGGCGGGCTCGAGACTCATGAGGATGCCGAACACCCGCGGCGGCATCGTCCGCAGCGCAGCCATCTCGAAGCTGTACGGGATGACGCTCGACAGCAGCCCGACCAGGGCCCCGACGACGAGCACGCGGGTGCCGAGCAGGTCGGCGCCGCCGATCGCGATCGCGAACGGCGCGAGCGCGACGGTGCCGACGAGGCTGGCCACGGCCAGCCCGGACAGGCCGTCCCAGCCGCGACCGACGGCCGCGCTCAGCGGGATGTAGAGGCCCCAGGCCGCGCCGGCCAGCAGGGCGAAGACGACGCCGCCGACCGTGACACCGCCCCCGCCGAAGCCCAGCAGCGCCACCCCCAGGGCGGCCAGCCCCACCCAGGCCAGGTCGAGCTTCTTGCGCGACCCCACCAGAGCCACGGTCAGCGGCCCGAGGAACTCGATGGTGACGGCCAGTCCGAGCGGCATGCGCGCGAACGACTGGTAGATCGCCCAGTTCATGGTGCCGAGCACCAGCCCGAACAGCAGCACCGTCCGCCAGTCGACCCGGCTGCGGCCGCGCAGCCGGGGCCGCGCGATCGCGAGCAGGATGATCGACGACGCCACGAGCCGCAGCCAGACAACCGCCGTGGGCTCGAGGAGCGTGAAGAGCTGCTTGGAGAACGCCGCGCCGAGCTGGACCGAGGCGATGCCGGCCAGCACCAGCCACACCGGCCGGGACCCGAACGAGCGGCGGTTCGGCGTACGACGACGCGCGGTCCGTCCCGAGGTGTCCGCAGCCGTCACCCGCCGAGGATAGGTGCCCGGCCCCCGGGGTGTGGCGGGCCGTCCGAGGGGGGAGAGTTGAAGCAACATCTGACGATCTCCAGGGGAGTGCGCGTGAAGGACACCGCCGGCAGCTACGTGACCGAGGGCCAGGCCTTCGAGCGGGACATGGACTACATCCCTGACCGCATCACCACCGAGCCGGGCCGTTCCCAGGACCCCCGCGTGGGAGAGGTCGAGGCGAAGACCTGGCCGGCCGAGCCCGGCCGCTACCACCTCGCGGCGGCCAAGGCCTGCCCGTGGGCGAACCGCTCGATCATCGTGCGCAACCTGCTCGGCCTGCAGGACGTGATCTCGATGGGTCTGGCCGGGCCCACCCACGACGCCGACTCGTGGACCTTCGACCTCAACGAGGGCGGGCGCGACCCGGTGCTGGGCATCGAGAAGCTCCAGGAGGCGTACGTCAACCGCATCCCGGACTACCCCAAGGGCATCACGGTGCCCGCGATGGTCGACATCGAGAGCAAGGCGGTCGTCACCAACGACTTCCCGCAGATCACCCACGACTTCTTCTTCGAGTGGCGCGACCACCACCGTCCCGACGCCCCGGACCTGTGGCCCGACGACGTCCGCGACGAGATGGAGGAGGTCATGAAGCGGGTGTTCACCGAGGTCAACAACGGAGTCTACCGCTGCGGCTTCGCGGGCTCGCAGGAGTCCTACGAGGAGGCCTACGACCGGCTGTGGACCGCCATGGACTGGCTCGAGGAGCGACTCGGCGACCGGCGCTACCTCATGGGCGACACCGTCACCGAGGCCGACGTCCGGCTCTTCACGACCCTCGCCCGCTTCGACGCGGTCTACTACGCGCACTTCAAGTGCAACCGCAACCAGCTCAAGGAGATGTCGAACCTCTGGGGCTACGCGCGCGACCTCTACCAGGTCCCGGAGTTCGGCGACACGGTCGACTTCGAGCAGATCAAGGCGCACTACTACGTCGTGCAGACCGACATCAACCCCACGAAGATCGTCCCGAAGGGTCCCGACCCGGACGTCTGGCTCACGCCCCACGGGCGCGGCTGACGGAGCGGCGCGCCCCAAGCGCGGCGGAGGACGGCGTACGGCGCTGCGGCCGCCCGAGCCTCAGAGCCGGTGCAGCGGCGGCGTGGGGGGAGCCGAGACCCGCGGCGAGCGCTGGACCGGGACGCGGGCCGGCAGGGCGGTGCGCCAGAAGGTGTCCTCGGCCGGCTGGTCGAAGGGGTAGTCCCAGTACTCGACCAGCTTCTCGTCACGGAAGCGCAGCACGTGCACGACCGTCCGGACGAAGGCCGGGTCGCCGTGACGGGCCGTGCCCTCGACGAGCAGCAGGTTCTTGTGGTGGTCGGCGAGCACAGAGGTGACGGTGAAGCCGGGATGGTCGCCCGGCACGCGCCGCACGGCGTCGACGTAGGTGCCGACGGCGTCGCGGCCGAAGTAGCTGCCCGACAGCGGGTGCGTGCCGGCGACGTGGAAGACGATGTCGTCGGCGCAGAGCGACCACAGACGGTCAAGCTCGGAGGCGACCTGGGCGTAGTGGTGCCGCACGGCGGTGCACCGGTGGTCCTGCAGCACGCGCACCTCCCGGCCGGGGCCCGGACGACGGTGTCCGGGCCTGAGGTCCTGTCTAGTCCGCGTCCCGGGCGTGGCGCACGGGACCTAGGGCACCCCGGGCAGGACGGGCTACCCGGAACCTGGTCACACCCGGCGCCGGCCTGACCATCACGTGCCTGGCCCCGACGCGCGTGCCGGGTCGACGTTCAGCCGCTCACGCGGCCGGGGTGAAGCGCCGCAGCCGCAGGCTGTTGCCGACGACGAACAGCGAGCTCGCCGCCATCGCGGCGCCCGCGATCATCGGGTCGAGCACGCCGAGCGCCGCCAGCGGGAGGGCGGCGACGTTGTAGGCGAACGCCCAGAACAGGTTGGCCTTGATCGTCGTCAGCGTCCGCCGGGCCAGGCGCAGCGCGTCACCGACGAGCAGCAGGTCGCCGCGCACCAGGGTGATGTCGGCCGCCTGGATGGCGACGTCGGAGCCGGTGCCCATGGCCAGGCCCAGGTCGGCCTGCGCCAGCGCGGCGGCGTCGTTGACGCCGTCGCCCACCATCGCGACCACCCGTCCCTCGCCCTGCAGCCGAGCCACGACCGCGACCTTGTCGGCCGGCAGCACGTCGGCCACGACCTCGTCGATGCCCACGGCGGCGGCGACCTCGCGCGCCACCGTCTGGTGGTCACCGGTCAGCAGCACCGGGCGGAGGCCCAGCTCGCGCAGCGCGGCGACGGCGGCCGCCGACGTCGGCTTCACCGTGTCGGCCACGGCGACCAGGCCACGGGCCGTCCCGTCCCAGGCCACCAGCACCGCGGTGCGGCCGCGGGAGCGGGCGTCGTCGAGGGCGGCGTCGAGCTCGGGGGGTACGGCGACGCCGCGCCCGGTCAGCAGCGCCGGCCGGCCCACGAGGACCGCGCGGCCCTCGACGGTGCCCTCGACCCCGAGCCCCTCCACGTTGGTGAAGTCGCTGACAGGCGCGAGGTCGAGACCCTCATCGGCGGCGTGCTCGACGAGCGCGCGGGCGACGGGGTGCTCCGAGGCGCTCTCCAGGGCGGCGGCGACCCGCAGCACGTCCGCCGCCCCGGTCGGCTCGCCCGACGCGGAGGCAACGGCGACGACGTCGGTCACCGACATCCGGCCGGTGGTGACGGTCCCGGTCTTGTCGAGGACCACGGTGTCGACACGACGGGTGGCCTCGAGCACCTCCGGGCCGCTGATGAGCATGCCGAGCTGGGCGCCGCGGCCGCTGCCGACGAGCAGGGCCGTGGGCGTGGCCAGCCCGAGCGCACAGGGGCAGGCGATGATCAGGACCGCGACGGCGGCCGAGAACGCCTGGTCCGCGGGCTGGCCGGTCAGCAGCCAGACCGCGAGGGTGGCGGCGGCGATCACGAGCACGACCGGTACGAAGACCGACGACACCCGGTCGGCCAGCCGCTGCACGGCCGCCTTGCCCGACTGGGCCTGCTCGACGAGCCGGGAGATCTGGGCCAGCTGGGTGTCGGACCCGACCGCGGTGGCGCGGACCACGAGACGCCCGCCGCCGTTGACCGTGGCGCCGACGACGTGGTCGCCGACCCCTACCTCGACCGGCACGGACTCGCCGGTCAGCAGCGACTGGTCGACGCTGGAGCGGCCCTGCTCGACCACGCCGTCGGTGGCGACCTTCTCGCCCGGGCGCACGACGAAGCGGGTGCCGGGGCGGAGCCGGTCGACCGGGACGCGCTGCTCGGGCCCGTCGGGCCCGTCGCCGCCGGCGGGTCCCTCGGGCAGCACCGCGACGTCCTTGGCCCCGAGGTCGAGCAGCGAGCGCAGCGCGGCCCCGGCCCGGCGCTTGGCCCGCGCCTCGGCGTACCGGCCGGCGAGCAGGAAGGTGGTGACCACGGCAGCGGTCTCGAAGTAGTAGTGCGCGTGGCCGCCGGCGACCAGCGCGACGACGGACCAGAGGTACGCCGCCAGCGTGCCGATCGAGACGAGGGTGTCCATGGTGGAGGCACCGTGGCGGGCATTGACCAGGCTGGCGCGGTGGAAGGGCAGCCCGGCCCACAGCACGACGGGGGTGGTGAGGACGAGCTGCCACCAGCCCTCGCCCGCGACGTCGACCCCGGGGGCCATCGCCAGGACTGTGACCGGGACGGTGAGGGCGCCGGCGACGAGCACGCGGCGGCGCAGGTCGTCGGCGCGGAGCTCGGACGCGGCGTCGTGCGGGGCCGTGCCGCCCTGGGGGGCGGGGTCGTGCTCGGTGGCGGCGTAGCCGGCCTGCTCGACGGTGCGCAGCAGGTCGGTCACGGCGACGCCCGGCGCGTGCCGCACGCTGGCCTTCTCGGTCGCGTAGTTGACCGTGGCCACCACGCCGTCGAGCTTGTTGAGCTTGCGCTCGATCCGGTTCGCGCACGACGCGCACGTCATGCCGGTGACGTCGAGGTCGGTGGTGACCCCGACGAGGTCGTCGCCGGTCGGGCTGCTGCTCGAGCCGCTGCGCGGACTGCCCGTCGGCGGGCTCGTGCGGGTGCTGGTCATGAGGTGTCCCGGGGGTGGTGGGTGGGTGGCCGGTCAGGCCAGCGCGTAGCCGGCCTCCTCGACGGCGGCGCGGACGGCGCCGTCGTCGACGGGGGAGGCGGGGTCGCTCGGGGTGACGGTGAGGGCGCCGGAGGCGAGGTCGACGTCGACGGCGGCGACGCCGGCGACCTCGGTCACCTCCTCGGTGACGGAGGCGACGCAGTGGCCGCAGGTCATGCCCGTGACGGTGTAGGTCTGGGTGCTCATCGGTTTCTCCTGGGATCGGGTGGTGGGGGTCGTGCGGGGCGCGAGCGGGGCGACGTACGCCGTCAGGAGCGGACGAGGCGCGCGATGGCCTCGTTGGCCTCGCGCAGCTTGTCCTGCGCCTCGGGCCCGCCCGCGCGGACAGCGTCGGCGACGCAGTGCTCGACGTGCTCCTCGAGGAGGCCGAGGGCGACGGCCTGGAGCGCCTTCGTCATGGCCGAGACCTGCGTGAGGATGTCGATGCAGTAGGTCTCCTCCTCGACCATGCGCTGCAGGCCGCGGGCCTGTCCCTCGATGCGACGCAGCCGCTTGAGGTAGGTGTCCTTGGTCTGCAGGTAGCCGGGGTGCGCGTGCTCGCTCATGATGGCGACTATACCCCCCCAGGGTAATTCGGACCAGTCAGGGGCGTGCGCGACGGGAGCGCCAGCGCACGACCTCCTCCTCGACGTCGCGCGGGGAGGTGACGACCGGCGGGTTCCCCCAGGTTGAGTAGAGCGCGCGCCGTACGGCGGCGTTGAACTCGGTCACCGCCTCGCGCACCTGCTTCTCGGTGTTGAGGCGGTCGAGCCGGTCGTCGAGGGCGGCGTCGTCCTTGCGGATCTGAAGCGCGGCCGGCAGCACGCCGGTGATGTTCTCCCGCTCGACCAGCTGCTTGACGAACCAGTCGGGGTCGTCGGTGTTGCGCAGCTTCAGCGGCTTGCCGTAGCCGGGCAGGTCGTCGAAGTCGCCGCGCGCCATCGCCTGCTGCACCTGCAGGTCCACCCAGGAGGCCTGGTTGCGGATCCGCTCCTCGGCGGCGGCCTTGTCGCTCTTCTCGCGGCGCCGCAGGCGCCAGGAGGTACGTCGCTCCTGGTCCGGATCGTCCGGTCCGGCCGGCCCGTCGGTGTCGTTCTCAGGCGGCTGCGGGTCCGACGGTCCCGTCGGTTCGTGGGTCGAAGGCATCGTCATCACCTCGGCCACCACGGTAGCCACCACCCCCAGGGGTGAGCGCGGCCCGACCCTCGCCCACCTTCACCGTCACCACGCCGGCCAGGATCAGCACCCCGCCGAGCAGCTGCACGGGGCCCGGCAGCTCGCCGAGCAGCAGCCAGGCGAACCCGACGCCCGCCACCACCTCGAGCAGGGCGACGAACGACGCGAGGCGCGAGCCGAGGCGACGGGTGGCGGCGACCCCGGTGGCGTAGGAGACGGCGGCGGTGAAGACGCCGAGCAGGACGAGGGGGACCCACCAGTCGACGACCTGGCCCACCAGCACCACCTCGGCGGTGGTCGCGCGCATCGGCATCAGCCCGGTGAGGCCGAGCAGGCCCAGCCCGGCGCTGCCGGCCAGCAGCCCGCCCGCGGCCAGGGCGATCGGCGGCAGGGAGGTGCCGCTCTCGGCCGAGAGCAGGAAGTAGCCCGACACCCCGACCATCGCCGCCAGCGCCCACAGCACGCCGGGCACGCTCAGGTCCGCGCCGGAGAGCAGGTCGAGGACGAGCACGAGCCCGACGGCGGCGACCGCGGCCCCGGCCAGCGTCGTGCGCGAGGGGCGCTCGCCGTGGCGCAGCCACAGCCACACCACGATCGCGGCGGGGGCGGTGTACTCGATGAGCAGCGCCGGTCCGACCTGCATCGTCTGCACGGCGGAGAAGAAGGAGAACTGCGCGACCATCACGCCGAGGAACCCGAAGGCCGCGATGCGGCCGAGGTTGGCACGCACGAGGTGCCACCGGCCGTCGAGCGCGCGCAGCCCGAGCGGGAGCAGGAGCAGCGCGCCCAGCCCGACCCGGACCAGGACGAGGGATCCCGGGCTCCAACCGGCCTCGAGCGAGCCGCGGGCCAGCCCGCCGGACAGCCCGAAGGTCGCGGCCGAGACGACGGCGAAGGCCAGCCCCACACGCGTACGGCGAGCGCGGGCCAGGTCAGCGACCGTTGCTGCGCTGTCATGGGTCACGTGGCTCATAGAACATGACACTAGGGTTCGAACGTGTAAGGTGTCAACGTGGTTTTCGCTCATGACACCGAGATGGCGCTCCAGGCCGCCGCCTGGCTGGTGAACTCGGCCGAGGAGCCGGACACGTTGACCTCGCTCGGCGAGCTGCGGGCCCACCTCATCGAGTTCGACTACTCGGTGCCCCGGGCAGCCACCCGCGCCGACCTCGACGAGATCAGGGCCCTGCGCCCGCGGCTGCGGGCGATGCTCACCGCCGACCGCGACGCCGCCGCTGCTCTGGTCAACGAGACGCTCCAGCAGTCGCGCGCCTGCCCGCGCCTGGTGCGCCACGACCCGGTGGACTGGCACCTGCACGCCGTGTCCGACGACGAGCCCCTCGCGACCCGGATCGCCGTCGACACCGCCATGGCGATGGTCGACGTGGTCCGGGCCGACGAGACGTCGCGGCTCTCGGTCTGCGACCTCGACGACTGCAGCGGGGTCGTCGTCGACCTCACCCGCAACCGCTCACGCCGCTTCTGCTCGTCGGGCTGCGGCAACCGGGCCGCCGTGGCGGCCTACCGGGAGCGCCGGCGGACCTCCGGCTGACCCCCACGGGTACGTCTGAACGGGCAGCTCCCCGGGTCCGCGCCCTGACGGGCACCGTTCCCGGGAGAGCTGCCCGTTCGACCAGTCGCGTAGGCCGCGAGCATCAGCGCTCGATGCCCGACATGTCGGGGTAGCGCTCACCCGCCACGGCGTCGCGCGGCACGGCCCGCTCGATCGCGGCCAGGTCCTCGGCGGACAGGTGCACGTCGAGCGCGCCGACGTTCTCCTCGAGGTAGCGGACCCGCTTGGTGCCCGGGATCGGGGCGATGTCGTCGCCCTGGGCCAGCACCCAGGCCAGCGCCAGCTGCCCCGAGGTGCAGCCCTTCGACGCGGCGATCTCCTCGAAGGCCGCCACCAGTCGGCGGTTGGTCTCGAGCGCCTCGCCCTGGAAGCGCGGGAAGCGGCCGCCGCGCGAGTCGTCGGGGTCGGCCAGCACCCGGTCGATCGCGCCGGACAGCATGCCGCGCCCCAGCGGGGAGTAGGGCACGAGCCCGATCCCGAGCTCGCGCAGCACCGGGAGGATCTCGTCCTCGAGCCCGCGCGTGACCAGGGAGTACTCGCTCTGAAGTGCGGTGATCGGGTGGGTCGCGTATGCGCGTCGGATCGTGTCCGCGCCGGCCTCGGACAGCCCGAGGTGACGCACCTTGCCCGCGGCGACCAGCTCGCCCATCGCCCCGACGGTCTCCTCGATCGGGACCGTGGTGTCGACGCGGTGCTGGTAGTAGAGGTCGAGGTGGTCGACGCCGAGCCGCTGGAGGGAGGCGTCGCAGGCCGAGCGGACGTACTCGGGCTTGCCGTTGACCCCGAGCCGGGTGCCGTCCTCGGCGCGCTCGTTGCCGAACTTCGTCGCCAGCTGGACCTCGTCGCGCCGGCTCGCGATCGCGCGGCCGACGAGCTTCTCGTTGGTGAACGGGCCGTACATGTCGGCGGTGTCGAGGAAGGTCACGCCCAGGTCGAGCGCCCGGCCGATGGTGGCCAGCGCCTCGTCCTCGTCGGAGGAGCCGTAGAACTCCGACATCCCCATGCAGCCCAGCCCGAGGGCGGACACCTCCAGGGCCTGCTCGCCCCGTCCGATGGTGCGGCGGCCCACGTTCGTCGTCTCGTCAGTCATGCCCTCCTCCTACCCGGCCCGCGGCAGGAGTACGCCGTGCCCGTGCCGGTCGGGCGCTCAGTCGCGCCGGTCGGCGAACCGTTGGGCGGCCCCGGCAGCGGCGGCCACGACGAGCGCGACCCCGGTCGCGATCCACGCCTGGGTCTGCAGGCCCTCGGTGACGACGTCCCACACCGCGCCGGCGAGCTCCTCACGCTCGGTCGCCCCGGCGAACAGCTGACGGCCGAAGACCACGCCGAGCAGCACCAGGCCGGCCCCGAGAGCGGTGGCCACGCCCATGACGGCGACGGCGTACCAGCGTCGCGCCGCGACGGCGATGCCGAGCAGCACGGCGCCCAGCCAGGCGACCGGCAGGAGCCAGCCGAGGCGGTCGACCTCGTCGTAGGCGGCGCGGGCGGTCTCGAGCTGCTCGACCTCGGCCACGGGCACGGAGACCGGGACCGGGCCGACCTCGTCCGCGCCGGGCACCCCCCGGTCGGAGAGCGACCGCGTGACGGCCTCGGTGAGCGGCGTCAGGTCCAGGCGGACCCGGCCGAGGTCGTCGACCTCGGCGGCCTTGCGGCCCTCGAGGACGGCCACGACGTCGCGGTGGACGCCGCGGTTGGACTCGCGCCACACCTCGGCGAAGGTCGGTCCCGCCACCACCTGGTCGGCGACGCGGCGGACCACGGGACCGACGGCCTCGGCCCCGGTCCCGGCGGGCAGCCGGCCCTCGACCGCGGCCACGACCTGGCCCGCGACCAGGCGCTGGACGTCAGGGTCCTCGGCCAGCGGCTCGACCGTCCCGAGGTAGGCGTCGGTGTCGGTGACGTTGCTCGACACCCACGGCGCCACGAGGGCACCCGGCGCGAGCACGAGCGCGACGAGGGCGGCCAGGAGCAGCAGGACGAAGGAGCGCACGTGCGTCAGTCTCCCCCGTCCCCGGTCGCGGTCGGCCGGTGGGCCCGGCGCCGCGCGCCTCAGCGCTCGGCGTCGGCCTTGATCTTGCCCAGGGTCTGCTGGATGCCGGCGGCGAGCTCGGAGGCGAAGGTCTCGGTGCCGCCCAGGACGCGCTTGGTCAGGCCCACCGACAGGTCGGAGATGCCGTCGGGCGCCTCGCGCTTGCCGGTCAGGCGGGTGCCACCGGTGGCGGTGGGCTCGAGGGTGTAGCTCCAGATCGTCCAGTTCTCCTTGACCCGGAAGGCGATCTCCTTCTCGGGGGTGAAGCGGACGACCTTCGACTGCGTGGGCCAGAAGAGCGGGCCACGGCGGTTGATGTTGACCATCTTGCTGCCCTGAGCGACGTCGCCGCCGCCGCGGACGAACGTCTTCACGCACTGCGGGCTCCAGCGCGCCATGTTGCGCAGGTCCGAGACCAGCGCCCACACCTGGGCCGGGGGCGCGTCGATCTCGGTGGTGGCTTCGATCGGGGCGACGTCGGTCTGCGGCACGGGAGCTCCTGGTGTCGGGGTCGGGGACGGGTGTCCAAAGTGACAGTTCCCTCTTCCGGCTGCCAGCGAACGTGAAGGAGGGCACAGCACCTCCGGCACGTGCGACGCGTGCGCCCCGCGCGGCCCGCCTGTCACCCGGGGCCGTGGGACGCCCGGCGCTCCCGCTCGGCCACCGCGTGCGGGTCGGTCCGCTCGTCGTAGGACCAGAAGTCCCGCAGGTACGCCGCGGTGGCCGCGACCCCGACCACGCAGCCCAGCCCGCCGCTGACGATCGACCCCCGGACCGACCACGCGTCGGCCACCAGCCCGGCGCGGACCTGCCCGCCGAGCGGGCCGAGGGAGTAGGACAGCATCTCGATGCCGGCCATCCGGCCGCGCATGCTTTCGGGGATCGTCTGGTTCCACACGGTCCCGCGGAACAGCGCTGAGACCATGTCGGCCCCGCCGGCGAAGGCCAGGAACAGCATCGCCACCCAGATCGAGGGCGCCAGCCCGGCGAGCGCGATGCACCCGCCGTACGCCGCCGCGGCCACCACGATCGCGCGCCCGTGGTGGTGCACCCGCGCGGCCCACCCGCTCGTGAGGGTCGCCACCGCGGCGCCGAGGGTCTCAGCCGTGTAGAGCAGGCCCAGCAGCTCGGGCCGCTCGAAGACGTCCTCGGCCAGCGCCGGGAACAGCACCACCGGGATGGCCAGCAGCATCGCGGCGATGTCGACGAGGTAGGTGCCGAGCAGGTCGCGCCGCGAGACGGCGTACCGGACGCTGTCGACGATGCCGGACCAGCTCGGCGCCGTCGTCTCGTCGCGGTGCGGGTAGGGGCGCATCGCGGCGAACATGGCGGAGGCCACCAGCAGTCCGGCCGCGTCCACGGCGTAGCACCACGCAGGACCGGCCGTGGCGATGAGCACGCCCCCCAGCGCCGGTCCGGTGAAGAGACCGATCTGCATGCCCATGCTGCCCAGGGCGTTCGCGGCCAGGATCTGCTCGTGCGGCACCGTGCGCGGCAGCAGCGCCTCCCGGGAGGGGCGCTGAAGGGCGCTCGTCGTCGCGAGCACGAAGCCCAGGGCGTAGAGCGGCCAGACGGCGGTGTCGGCGCTCGCCGCGTTGACGGCCAGCGCTGCGGTGGCGACGGCCTGCACGAGGCCGGTCGAGACCAGCAGCCGCTTGCGGTCGACGTGGTCGGCCAGCGCCCCGCCGTACAGCCCGCCGACGAGGATCGGCACCAGTTCGACCATGCCCAGCAGGCCGACCGCGGCGTTCGAGCCGGTCAGCGTGTAGAGCTGGTAGGGGATGGCGACGTAGGTGACCATCGCGCCGAAGTAGAAGACCGTGCCCGCGGCGAAGAGCAGCCGGAAGTCGCGGGACGTCCGCAGCGGCGTCACGTCCATGCGCACGTCGCGCAGCCGCTCCCGCCACCCCACCCGAGCATGCTGGCACCGCAGCCGGGGCGCGGTCCACACGATTCCCGCCCACCCGCCGCCCACCCGCCGCCCACCCGCCGGCCACCGGCCAGGCCCTAGGGTGAGCGCGTGCTTGCCGACTACCGGGGCCACGAGCGGTCCCCCTTCGACGAGCTGCTCGGGCCCGACGGGGTGCCGCGGCCCGGCTGGGACGCGCTGGCGCTCGAGGCCTTCGACGCGGAGGGGCTGCGGACCGCGCGCGGCATGGCCGCCCGGCTGCTCGAGGACGACGGCGTCACCTACCACCCGCTGCCCGCCCGCGGGTCGTCCGGCGAGCCTCGTCGTGTCCCGGGGCGGCCCGGGGCCCTGGGCTCGCGGTGGCGCCTCGACCCGCTGCCGACCGTGGTCGCGGCCGAGGAGTGGGCCGGCATCGAGCGCGGCGTCGCGCAGCGCGCCCTCCTCCTGGAGGCCGTCCTCGCCGACCTGTACGGCGCGCGCCGGCTGCTCACCTCCGGGCTGCTGCCGCACGAGCTGGTGTGGCAGCACGGTGCCTACCAGCGGGCGGCCTGGGGCACCCACCCCGCCGACCGACCCCGCGTGGTGGTGGCGGCGACCGACCTGGGTCGCGACGCCGCCGGACGGTGGGTGGCGGTGGCCGACCGGACCCAGGCGCCGTCGGGCCTCGGCTACGCCATGGAGAACCGCCGGGTCGTGGCGCGCCTGCTGCCGGACGCCTACCGACGCGCCGAGCTGCGCCGGCTGACGAGCTTCTTCAACCAGCTGCGCGACGCCCTCGCGGACCAAGCCCCCGACGGGGTCGAGGACCCCCGCGTGGTGGTGCTGACACCGGGGCGTTGGAGCGAGACGGCGTTCGACCAGGCCCACGTCGCCTCGCTCCTCGGCTTCCCGCTCGTCACCGGCGCCGACCTGGTCATGCGCGACGGTCGGGTCTGGACCCGCGAGCTCGGCGACCGACGGCCGGTGGACGTCGTGCTGCGACGGGTCGACGACGACTGGTGCGACCCCCTCGAGCTGCGGCCCGACTCCGAGCTCGGCGTACCGGGCCTGCTGGAGGCGGCGCGGCGCGGGTCGCTCGTCACCGCGAACGCCCTCGGCGCCGGCCTCGTCGAGTCCCCGGCCCTGGCCGCCTTCCTGCCGGCCCTGTGCGAGGCGCTGCTCGACGAGCCGCTGCGGCTCCCCTCGGCTCCGGTGTGGTGGTGCGGCGACCCGCTCGGGCTCGCCTACGTGTCCGAGCACCTCGACCGGCTCGTGCTGCGCCCGGCCGACCCCGCGCAGGGGCGCGGGGTCTACGGCCCCGGTCTGACCTCCGCCCAGCGGGACCGCTGGCGCAGCCGCCTCGCCCGCGAGACCTCCGCGTGGGTCGGGCAGGAGGTGCTGCCCCTGTCGACCACCCCGACCGTGGCCGGCTCCGGCCTCGACGCGCGCCCCCTGACGCTGCGCACCTTCGCCGTCGCCCGGCAGGGCTCGTACGCCGTCATGCCCGGCGCCCTGGGCCGCATCGTGCCGGCCGGCGTCAACCCGACGAGCGGCCGGCGCGACGGGCTGGTGCTGAGCAAGGACGTCTGGGTCCTCAAGCCCGGCGGCGCCGAGGCGGGTCCCGCCGCCCCGGCGGCGACCGAGGCCGAGCCGGTCCCGGTGCGCGCGGGCGTCGTCCCGGTCGTGCCGTGGGCGCTGGAGAACCTGTTCTGGCTGGGTCGCTACACCGAGCGGGCCGAGGCCACCACCCGCCACGTCCTGGTGCTGCGCGCCCTGCTCGACGACTTCCCCTTCGCCCGGCTGGACCCGGCCCGCGGGGCCGTCGACGTGCTGGCCCGCGCGCTCACGCACACCACCGGCACCTACCCCGGGCTAACCGACCGGGCCGAGCTGCGGGACGCCGTGGTGGACGACGAGCTGCGTGCGCTGTTCCTCGACGGTGACCGGGCGGGGTCGGTGGCGCAGTCGCTCGACGGTGCGGTCGGGGCAGCCGGCTCCGTGCGCGACCAGCTCTCGCTCGACGTCTTCACCGTGCTGGGCGGCATCGAGCGTGCCCGCGCCGGCCTCGCCGATCACGGGGCCGATCACGGCGCCGAGGACGGGGCCGGGAAGGGGGCCGGTGGCGGCGTCGCGGCCCGCGACGTCGGCTCGCAGCTGCGGGAGGCGGCCGTGCAGGTGCTGTCGGGCACGCTCGCCCTGGCCGGGATCACCGCGGAGAACATGGTCCGCGACGTCGGGTGGCAGCTGCTCGACGCGGGCCGGGGCCTGGAGCGGGCGCTGCAGACCACCGACCTCATCCGCTGGGTGTCCGGGGACGTCCACCCGCCCGCCGTCGAGCGGCACCTCGTCGCCGCGGTGCTGACGGCCGGCGAGAGCGTGGTCACCCACCGCCGCCGCTACGCCGGCCACGACGGGGTGGAGTCGATGCTGGAGCTGATGCTGCTCGACGGCGCCAACCCCCGGTCGGTGGCCTTCCAGGTCGCCCGGGTCCGGTCGGTGGTGTCCCGCCTGCCGGGCGCCGACACCCGCGAGCTCCGGGACCTGCTCACCACGCTGGAGGAGGCGGGCGCCGACCTCGCCGCCCGTAGCGCCCGGAGCCTGGCAGCGTCCTACCCGCGGCTGACCGACACCGACGAGCTGTTCTCCGAGCACCGCGACGAGCTGGTCGCCCTCGTCGAGCGGGTGCGCACCCGGCTGCGGCTGGTGGCCGACGGGCTGGCGGCCGCGTTCTTCGCCCCGCCGCTCGCCCCCCGTCGGCTGGGCTCGTCCCTGGGCTCCTTACTGGGCTCCTCCTCGGGCTCGGCCGAGGCCGGGGGCCCGTCCCTGCGCCCGGACTCACCGGCGGGGCCGCCGTCCGAGGAGGTGCCGAGGTGACGCGGCGCTACACGATCGACCACCGCACGACGTACTCCTACGACGACGCGGTCACCGACAGCTACGGCCTGGTGCTGTGCCGCCCGCGCGACCTCGCCGACCAGCGGGTGCTGGAGCACGAGCTCGGGACCGATCCCGGCCACGCCGACCTCGGCGAGCACGAGGACGTCGAGGGCAACCGGTCGACGTACTTTCACGTCACCGAGCCGCACCGGCGGCTGGTCGTCACCGCCCGCAGCGTCGTGGAGTGCGCCGGGACGGGCGCGCTGCCGTCCGACCCGCCGGCGTGGGAGCGGTGCCGGCCGAGTCAGCGCCGCGACCTTCCGGAGGCCGCGCTCGCCGCGGAGTACGCCGTCGCGTCGCCCCTGGTCGACCTCGACGCCGACGTCGCGACGTACGCCGCGGCGTCGTTCCCACCCGGCCGCAGCGTGGTCGAAGGACTGCTCGACCTGGTGTCACGGGTGCACGCCGACGTCGACTACGACCCCGGCAGCACCGACGTGTCCACCCGGGTGCCCGACGTGCTGGCGCGCCGGCGCGGGGTCTGCCAGGACTTCGCGCACATGACCATCGCCGGGCTGCGCGGGCTGGGGCTGGCGGCGCGCTACGTCAGCGGCTACCTGGCCACCGACCCGCCGCCGGGGCGCGAGCGGGTGGTCGGGGCGGACGCCACGCACGCCTGGCTGGCCTGCTGGGTGCCGGGCCCGCGCGGGGAGTCGACGTGGCTGGCGGTCGACCCCACCAACGACTGCGTCGTGGCCGACCGGCACGTCACCGTGGCCTGGGGACGCGACTACGGCGACGTACCGCCCGTCAAGGGCGTCATCTTCACCGAGGCCCGCACGTCGACGATGGCGGTCACCGTCGACGTGGCCCCCGCCTGACGGTTGGACGGCCGCCGGAGGGGGAGCATCGGCCCATGCGCTCCTTCTCCTGCCGCGGCTGCGGTCAGACCCTCTACTTCGAGAACTCCGTCTGCGTCGCGTGCGGCGCGGCCGTCGGCTACTCCCGTGTCGAGCGCGACCTGCTCCTGCTGGGCGACGACTTCCGGCCGTGCGTGAACCTCGACCTCAACGGCTGCAACTGGATCCCCGACGTCGCCGGCGAGCAGTGCTTCGCGTGCTCGCTGACCCGGACGCGGCCCGCCGACGGCGACCTCGAGGGGCTGCCGCAGTACTACCTGGCCGAGCAGTCCAAGCGTCGCATGGTCTACGAGCTCGACGGGCTCGGGCTGCCGCTGGAGCCGCGCGACGAGAGCACCGGGCGCGGGGTCACGTTCGACCTGCTGTCGAGCGTGGAGGAGAACGTGATCACCGGGCACGCGGACGGCGTGATCACGCTTGACCTGGCCGAGGGCGACACCGTCCACCGCGAGCAGGTCAAGGCCGACCTCGGCGAGGCCTACCGCACCCTGCTGGGTCACTTCCGCCACGAGATCGGTCACTACTACTGGCAGGTGCTGGTCGACGACCGCGGCGGCAACGAGGCCTGCCGGGAGGTGTTCGGCGACGAGACGCTGGACTACCAGGGCGAGATCGACCGCCACTACGCGGAGGGGCCGCCGGCCGGTTGGGAGGAGCGCTACGTCTCGGCCTACGCCACGATGCACCCGTGGGAGGACTTCGCCGAGACCTTCGCCCACGTCCTGCACATCACCGAGGCTCTCGACACCGCCCACCACTTCGGGCTCACGGTCGACCCCAGCCTCGCCGTACGCCGCTTCGCCGACGTCGTGGTCGGCACCTGGACCCCGCTGGCCATCGCGCTGAACCAGATGAACCGGGCGCTGGGGGAGGGTGACCTCTACCCCTTCACGCTGCCGCCGGCGGTCGTCGACAAGCTGGCGTGGGTCAACGACCTGGTGCGGGAGGCCGGATCTCCTTCGTGAGCGCCGAGGTCGCCTCGGTCAGCGCGCTCAGTGCGCGGTCGATCGTGGCGACGTCCTCGTCGGAGAAGTCGGCCAGCGCCTCGCGCATCCGCTGCGCCAGCGGCTGGAAGAACTGACCGGACAGGGTGCGCGCCTCTGCGCTCAGCGTCACGAAGGTGCGGCGCCGGTCGTCCGGGTCGTGACGGCGTACGACGTGACCGGCGCGCTGCAGCCGGTCCAGCGAGGCCGACGTGGCCGCCGGGCTGAGGTGGAGCGAGGCCGAGAGGCGGGTCGGGGTCAACGGGCTGCCGGCGACCTCCGCCTCCCAGAGGTGACCGAGGGCGTCGAGGTCGGTGCGGTGCATGGTGTGGCGGCGGGCGAAGACGTCGACGAACTGGTCGAGCTCGATCTGCAGCCGGCGCAGGCGCTCGACCACGGAGGTGCGGTCGTCGAGCGCGAACCCCTCGTAGGCCGGGAGCTCGGGGACGTCGGGGGCGTCGGCGTCGGCGTCGGGGGCGTCGGGGGCGTCGGGGGCCGGCGGGGTGGGCGACGGGGCTGGCTGCTCGGTGCTGCGGTCCACGGGTCACCTCCCTCCGGGTTTACTTCGACGGTCGAAGTACATACACTTCGATGCTGGAAGTAAATGTATCCCGTCGGTCCGCCGACGGCCGACCTTGCGGAGAATCGATGTCCCGGCTCCTCGACGCTGCCCTCCGACCCCGGCGCGCCCTGGTCGTGCCCGTGGTGGGCCTCCTCCTGGCCCTGTTCGCCATCATCGGGGTGGGGGAGGCCGAGCGTGAGCCGACCCCGACCGACGCCCTGCCCGACGGCTACGCGAGCACCGAGGTCACCGCGGCGCTCGAGGCCTTCCCGCAGGGCGACGACAGCGTCGCCATCGTGCTGTTCTCCGCCGACTCGGCGCTGAGCAAGGCGCAGCTCGGGGCGGCCCAGGACCTCTTCGCCCAGGTGGCGGGCGACTTCGCCGACCCGGCCGCCGGGTCCGGGGCGGACGCCGGAGCGGGATCCGGAGCCGGGTCGGGCTCCGAGGCGGGCTCGACCGGAGCGGGCTCGGGGGCGGGCTCGGGAGCGGGCTCGGGGGCGCCGGAAGGCGACCCGACCACGACGTTGGTGCCCAGCGAGGACGGCACCGCAGCGATCGGGATCATCGGCGTCCAGGGCGCGGGCGCCACCGAGATCGCCGAGCAGGTGGGCGACCTGCGTGAGGCCCTCGACGCGGACGTGCCCGACGGCGTCACCGCCGAGGTCACGGGCCCGGCCGCGATCCAGGCCGACCTGGCCGCGGTCTTCGACGGCGCGGACTTCCGGCTGCTGGGCGCCACGGCCACGGTGGTGGCCATCCTGCTGATCCTGACCTACCGGAGCCCGGTGCTCTGGTTGATCCCGCTCACGGTCGTCGGGCTCGCCGACCGTGCCGCCGCGGCCCTGTCGACCCAGGTGCTCGACGTCTTCGGCGTGGCGTGGGACGAGTCGACGGTGGGCATCCTCTCGGTGCTGGTCTTCGGTGCCGGCACGGACTACGCGCTGCTGCTCATCTCCCGCTACCGCGACGAGCTGCGACGGCACGAGGACCGGTACGCCGCGATGCGGACCACGGTGCGTCGTACGGTCGAGCCGGTGCTGGCCAGCGCCACCACCGTCGTGGTCGGCCTGCTGATCCTGCTGCTGTCGGCGTTCCCGACCACCCGCGGGCTCGGCCTGGCGTGCGCGGTCGGCGTGGTGATCGCCGCCCTGGCGGCCCTGGTGTTCCTGCCCTTCACGCTCGTGCTCGTCGGCCGCTGGGTGTTCTGGCCGCGCGTGCCGCACCTCGGGGAGCCCGCGCTGGTCGACACCCGCTCGCTGTGGCGCCGCGTCGGCGACCAGGTCTCACGCCGGCCGGTCGTGCTGGCCGGCGTGGTGACCGCCGTGCTGGCCGTCATGGCGCTGGGCACGCTGCGCATCGAGACCGGCCTGTCCGAGGCCGACCAGTTCCTCGAGACACCCGAGGCGATCGTGGCCGCCGAGCGGCTGGGCGAGTCCTTCCCGGCCGGCAGCTCCGACCCGACCGTCGTGCTCACCGACCGACCGGCCGAGGAGGTGGCCGCCGCGCTCGGGACCGTCGCCGGCGTCGACTCCGTGCGGCCCGCCGGGTCTGCCGAGGGCGTGAACCGCCTCGACGTCGTGCTGTCGGCCGAGCCGGGCAGCGACGAGGCCGGCGCCACCGTCGAGGCACTGCGCGACGAGCTCGGCGACGACGGCTCCGTGGGCGGCACCGAGGCGGAGCGCGTCGACCAGCAGGCGGCGTCCGACCGCGACCGGCTGCTGCTGATCCCGCTGATCCTCGGACTGGTGCTGATCGCCCTGGGCGCCCTGCTCCGCTCGGTCGTGGCGCCGATCATCCTGGTGGCCAGCGTGGTCGGCACCTACCTCGCGGCGCTGGGGGCCTCATGGCTGCTCTTCACACAGGTGTTCGGGTTCGAGCGGCTGGACGTCGGGGTGCCGTTGCTGGCGTTCCTGTTCCTCGTCGCGCTGGGGGTGGACTACAACATCTTCCTGGTGACCCGGGCCGGCGAGGAGGCGCGCGAGCACGGTGCCCGCGAGGGCATGCTGCGGGCGCTGACCGCCACCGGCGGGGTCATCACCAGCGCTGGCATCCTGCTGGCGGCCGTCTTCGCCGTCCTCGGCGTGCTGCCGCTGGTCGTGCTGGCCCAGCTCGGCGTCATCATCTGCGTCGGGGTGCTCCTCGACACCCTGGTGGTGCGGACCGTGCTGGTGCCGGCGATCGCCGTACTCCTGGGGGACCGGTTCTGGTGGCCCCGCCGGATCTCCTCCGCGGCGGCCCCCGAGCCCGACCCCACCCCCGTCGCCGCCGGCCGCTCCTAGCTCGGCTCGTCCGCAGCGATGGGGCTGTCCGCTCGGTCTGATCCCGCGCTCGGTGGTGGCTGGACAGGCATATGACCTGTCCAGCCACCACCGAGGTGGCGTCATCCGCATGGTTGTCCCCAGGTCACCGCCGACGTTGCCGCTGGTCCTCGTGGCTGGTGCAGGGTGCGAGACATGGATCGCCGGCTGCTCCCTGTGCTCGAGGGGCAGGACGGTGTGGTGGCCCGGCGACAGGCCCTGGCAGTCGGCCTCACGGCCGAGAACGTGGAGCGGCTGCTGCGACGCAACGAGCTGGCCGCGATCCACCCGGGCGTCTACGTCGACCACACCGGGACGCCGTCGTGGGACCAACGCGCCTGGGCGGCCGTGCTGTGGGGATGGCCGGCCGTGCTGAGCCACTCCTCCGCGCTCGCCGTGGTCGAGGGTCCGGGCTCGCCCCACCGGTCGGGCGTCATCGAGATCGCCGTGGTCAAGGACCGCCGGCTCCTCGACCGGCCCGGAGTCGTCGTACGACGGAGCGCGCACGTCGCCGCCCGCACCCAGGTCGGGGCGCCGCCACGGATTCGGTACGACGAGGCAGTGCTCGACGTGGTGGCCCGGCTGGACCGGGTCGACGACGTCGTGGCCGAGGTGTCTCGGGTGGTCCAGGGGCGCTGCACCAGCCCCGACCGCCTGCTCTCGACCGTCCGGTCACGTCGACGCGTGCGTCACCGGGACCTGCTCGTCGATGTCCTCGGGGACCTGGCGGCGGGCGCGACCTCGGCCCTGGAGCGGAGGTACCTCTGCGACGTGGAGCGTCCGCACGGTCTGCCCCAGGCGATCCGCCAGCTGCGGCACCGCACGCGCGACGGCGTGGTCTACCGGGACGTGCTCTACCTGCTCGCCGGTCGGCTGCTGGTCCTCGAGCTCGACGGTCGAGGGTTCCACCAGTCCGCGCGGCAACGGGACCGCGACCTCGAACGAGACCTGCTGGCCCGGATCGAGCACGGGGCGGAGACGGCGCGGCTCGGGTGGGGCCAGTGCGCCGGCCGGCCGTGCCGCACGGCGGGGATGGTTGGGGTCCTGCTGCGACGGATGGGATGGACCGGGCGCGTGCACGGATGCCGACCGGGCTGCGAGGCACCGCTCTGGTTCGACCAGAACCTGGCCGCGTAGGGCCGATGCCGTGAGGTCGGCTGATGCTCGGGCGCTCTTAGGTGGTGCCTGAACAGGTCATACGCCTGTCCAGCCACCACCTAAGCCGCTGGGCTGTCGGTTTCACTAGGTACCTGGTGAAACCACGCCACTCCTGGGGCCCGTGGGACGCGAAGCGGCCCCGTCCTGCAGGGGGACGGGGCCGCGTTCGGGGACGCCGGGGCGTCGGTGGGTGGAGGAGGGTCAGCTGAGGGCGTTGGCCGCGGCCACGACGTCGACCAGGCCGGCGCCCTTGTCGAACGAGGTGCCGTTCTCGTACGGCGCTCCGAACGAGTACTTGTACGCCGTCGACTTCAGGGCGTTCTCGATCTGGGCCGGGGTCGCGTTGGGCGAGTCCTCGAACAGCTGGGCCACGATGCCGGCGATGTGCGGGGCCGCCATCGACGTACCGCTGATGGTGTTGTAGTTGCCGCCGTCGACCGGGTCGAGCCCGGTGGTGCAGATCGGCAGGTAGATGCGGCACGACGAGGTGATGGTGTCGCCGGGGGCCGAGATGTCTGGGTAGGTCTGCGCCTGGCCGGCCTTGCCGCGCGAGGAGAACTCGGAGACCTCACCGTCGCGGGTGCCGGTCTCGAGGTCGTTGTACGACGCCGCGGAGATGATGCCGGGGGTCGGGTCCTGCCCGGGCGGGTTGGTCAGCGACTCGGAGCCGTCGCCACCGTCGTTGCCGGCGGCCCAGACGGTCACGACACCCTCGGCGGCCAGCGCACGCTGGAGCTTCACGGTCGCGGAGTTGGGGTCGAACTCGCCGCCGCCCGAGGGGCCGTAGGAGTTGTTGGTGACCTTGATCGGCGGGCACTCGGCGGCCGAGACGCCCTCGCCGCAGGGGGCCTCGTGGTTCTCGAGCACCCAGTTGAGGGCGGCGTCGGCGCCGACGATGAAGAGGACCGCGCCGGTGGACAGCGAGACCAGGTTGGCGCCCGGGGCGGCACCGTGCAGCGGCTGACCGCCGGCGGTGACCTCACGGCCGGCCACGATGCCGTTCACGTGCGTGCCGTGGCCACCGGCCGACAGGGTGTCGGTGTCGAGGGGGCCGGCGTCGACGACCTGGCAGGCGAGCTCGAACGGGTCGCAGGCGACCTTCTTGTTGGCCACGACGGCGCTGGAGCCGTCCGCCTCGGCGAAGTAGGGGTGGTTCGGGTCGACGCCGGAGTCGATGACGCCGACGCTGACGCCGGAGCCGTCGAGGCGCGAGCCGTCGACGCCGGTCAGCGTGTCGAGCGCCTCCTGGCCGCGGGTGGCCTTGTTGGAGGTGTACTGCGCGAACTCGATCGGCTGGTTGCCCTCGACGTAGGTCACGCCGGGCTGGCTGCGGACGTCGGTGATCTGCACCTTGGTGCCGCGCGCCACGACGACGCCGATCTTGTCGAAGCTGGTGGAGGCCTTCATGCCGGAGGCGGTGACCGCGTCCTTGGCCGCCTGAAGGGACTCGCCGTGCACGAGCACGGTGGTCGACTCCAGCAGGCGGAGGTCGGAGAGCTGCTCGGCGAGGTAGGGCTGCAGCGGGGCGTTGGTGGCGGCGCTGGCCGGGGTGCCGGGCAGGGCGAGCGTCGCGCCGAGGGCGGCGGCGAGCGACAGGCCGAGTGAGAGGCGGACGGGCTTCCGCATGAGGCGTCTCCTGACTTCGGTGGCGGGGGTCACAGGACCAACGTCCCGACGTGCTTTTGGTTACGCACGAGTACGACGACGCGGGGAAGCCCGGCTCAGACGCCTCTGCCGTCACACCCGCCCCACCGTCGTACGTTCACCCCGAGGGGTGTAGTGCAGGAGATGGGACGAAACGTACGTTTGCTCCGAAGGTCCGGACCTGGCGTGGGTGCACGCCGCGACAGGGTTCCGGCCTTCGCCACCGGCCGGAAGTGGACGTCCGACCGTGTGGCCCCGCCCTCGGGGCGGAGATCACAAGGTGTGGCCGGGGTTCCCGCGCTTGGGCGGGAACGCCGGCCCTCCGAGCACCTCGGCGCACCGCCGTCGTCGTACCTCCGCGCCGGACCCCGCGGCTCCCCACCGGGCGTGCCCGAGCGCGTCGAGCGTTTGTGCCCCCCACCTCAGGACAGGCTGGACCCATGACCGAGACCACGGCGCAGGGCACGGACCGCGACGAGAACGCCACGCCCGACCCCGACCACCCCGCGAAGCCGGAGAAGCCCACCGAGCTCGACGCGCGGTCGTGGAAGTACGTCGCCCGCAAGGCCGTCCGCGAATTCAGCGACGACCAGTGCACCGACCAGGCCGCCGCGCTGACCTACTACGCGGTGCTCGCCATCTTCCCGGCGCTGCTCGCGCTGACCTCGGTGCTCGGCCTCATCGGGCAGGCGGACGAGGCGATCGACACGGTCATCGACGTCATGCGGCCCCTCGTCGAGCGCGACACCCTGAACAACGTCGTCCGACCCGTCCTCGAGGGCATGGCGTCCTCGCAGGCCGCCGGTTTCACGTTCGTCGCCGGTCTCGCCGGAGCGCTCTGGTCCGCCTCGGGCTACGTCGGCGCGTTCTCCCGCGCGATGAACCGCGTCTACGAGATCTCCGAGGGACGCCCCTTCTGGAAGCTGCGCCCCACGATGCTGCTCGTCACGCTCGTCGGGGTCTTCCTGACCGCGACCGTGCTCGTGATGCTCGTGGTCTCCGGACCGGTGGCCCAGGCAATCGGCGACGTCGTGGGTGTCGGCGACCAGGCCGTCTTCATCTGGGGGATCGCCAAGTGGCCGGTGCTCGCCTTCCTCGTCATGTGCATCGTGGCGCTGCTCTACTACGCCACCCCGAACGTCCAGCAGCCGAAGTTCCGGTGGATCTCGGTCGGCGCCGCCGTCGCCATCGTGATCTGGGTCCTTGCGTCCGTGGCCTTCGCCTTCTACGTCGCCAACTTCGGCAGCTACGACAAGACCTACGGCTCGCTGGCCGGCGTCATCGTGGCGCTGCTGTGGCTCTGGCTCACCAACATCGCGCTGCTCTTCGGCGCCGAGATCGACTCCGAGATGGAGCGGGGCCGCGAGCTCCAGGCCGGCATGGTGGCTGAGGAAGAGCTGCAGCTGCCCGCCCGTGACACCCGCAACATCGAGAAGGCACGCCAGAAGGAGCTCGAGGACATCGAGCGCGGCCGCCAGATCCGCGAGGCCGCGGACGCCGACGGCGCGACCGCCCCGAGCGGCTCCGACACCTCCGACGACTCGGACGACAGGGACGGCCCGGGCGCCACGGCAGCGGGCGCGACCGGCTCCGAGGACCCGGCGGCCGGCGACGACGCGCTGGGCGCCGAGCCCGGCCACGCCGTACGCCGTGAGCTGCCGCGACCGCACCCGGCCGCCGGACCCACGGGCGGGCCGACCGCCCTGTCCCCGCAGGCGGCCTCCGCCTCCCGGGGACCGCTGGTGGCCGTCGGGGCGACCGGGGCCGTCGTCGGCGCCGCCGTCTGGCGCTTCATCCGACGCGGCTCGGCCTGACCGCCACCGCCCCACCCGTCCGGACGCGGCGCACTAGCCTGGGTCGGTGACCACGCCCTCCCGGCCCCCTGCTGCTGTGCCTGCCGCTGTGCCTGCCGCGCCGGCCGCGTCCTCGGCTCCGGCCCCGGTCGCCCCCGATGGCGTCCTGACCCCGGGGCACCGCGTGGCCTACCTCGGCCCCCAGGGCACCTTCACCGAGCAGGCGCTGCGGAGCCTCCCCGGCGCCGCCGACGCCGAGCCGGTGCCGTGCTCGACGGTCATCGTGGCGCTCGACGCGGTGCGGTCCGGCGAGGCCGACGCCGCCGTCGTCCCGATCGAGAACTCGGTCGAGGGCTCCGTGCCGGTCACGCTCGACGAGCTGGCCACCGGACGCCCGCTGATGATCGTGCGCGAGATGACGGTGCCGGTCGCCTTCTCCGTGCTGGTGCGCTCCGGCACCCGCGCCGAGGACGTCCGGGTCGTCGGCACCCACCCGCACGCCGCCGCCCAGACCCGCGGCTGGCTGGCCCAGCACCTGCCGCACGCGGAGGTCGTCCACGCCACCTCGACCGCAGCGGCCGCGGCCGCCCTGGCGCACGCCTCCGACGACGCGCCGGCGCCGTGGCAGGCGGCGGTGTCGGCCCCGCTGGCCGCCGAGCACTATGCGCTCGAGACCCTGGCCGCGGGCGTGGCCGACAACCCCGACGCCGTCACCCGCTTCGTGCTGGTCTCCCGGCCGGGGGTGCCCACGGCGCCGACCGGCCGCGACAAGACCAGCCTCGTCGCCTTCATGCGCGACGACCACCCGGGCGCGCTGCTGGAGATCCTCGAGCAGCTGACCATGCGCGGGGTGAACCTCAGTCGCATCGAGTCCCGGCCCACCGGCGCCGCGCTCGGCAACTACTGCTTCTCCATCGACGCCGAGGGTCACGTCGCCGACCGCCGCGTCGGGGAGGCGCTCATGGGGCTGCGGCGGGTGTGCGCGGACGTCCGCTTCCTCGGCTCCTACGAGCGGCACGACGGCACGCCGCCGACGATCCGCCCCGGCACCACCGACGAGGAGTTCGAGGACGCCGCCGCCTGGCTGGCCCGGCTGCGCGACGGCGCTTGAGCGCCTCGCCCCACCCTCAGGGGTGGGTCCCGCGAATAATCCGCGGGTCATCCGCGGGGCTGGTGCGCGGCGAGGCGTGAACACCGGGGGGACGCGCCCGCCGGGGTCCGGCTGAGCGGCGTCCGCGCCGATAGGCTGCGGAGGCGATGTCGAACTCCTCCCTGACCGTCCTGGTCGTGCTCGTCGGACTCGTCAGCCTGCTCGGGCTGGTGATCGCCCTGTCGACCCAGCGCTCCCTCACCGCGCGCAAGCGGGGGGCGCGCTCGTCACCGCTGCCGCTCGACCTGGCCGGGCTCCGCGGCGAGGTGGAGACGCTGCGCCAGGAGGCCGCGGGCGCCGTACGCCGCATCGGGCTCGTCCGCTACGACGCCTTCGGTGACATGGGCGGACGGCTGTCGTGGTCGCTGGCGCTGCTCGACGACAGCGGCGAGGGGGTCGTCCTGACCTCGATCCACGGCCGCTCCGAGGCGCGCACCTACGCCAAGAACATCAACGCGTGGACCTCCGACCAGCAGCTGAGCCCCGAGGAGCAGGACGCCGTCACCGGCGCCCGCGGCGACGCCGCCTCCTGAGGCATCGCCCGGCCCGACTGACCACGCACGGCGTCGCTCTGCCCGGTTCTGCAGGCGCGACGACGCCGACACCTCGATGATGGGGCGATGGGTCTCCTCACGCCGCTGGCCGTCCGGGTCGGCTCCTGGTCCTTCATGCCGAAGCTGTTGCCGCAGATCACCGCGACGGACAAGTTCATCCAGAAGTGGTCCCGGGGGCGGGTCACGATCCTCGACGTCGCGGGCCTGCCGAACCTCAAGCTCACCGTGGTCGGCCGCAAGTCCGGCATCCCGCGCGAGACGCCGCTGCTCGCCGTACCGCGGGGGGCTGACTGGCTGATCGCCGGCTCGAACTTCGGGGGCCCGAAGCAGCCGGTGTGGGTGGTCAACCTCGAGGCGACCCCGGACGCGCAGATCACCGTCAAGGGCCGCACGTACGACGTGCACGCCCGTCGGCTCGAGGGCACCGAGCGGCAGACGGCCTGGGACCACATGGTCGAGACGTGGCCGAACTACCGCCTCTACGAGTCCAAGACCGATCGCCAGATCAAGGTCTTCGAGCTCACTCCGCGCTAGCCGGCGAAAGGGTGCACATGTCGTTCACAAGAACGTTCAGAAGTCCGGACGAGCGACGTTCGAGGGGTTCTGAACGTTCTTGTGAACGGAATCTCATCGCGGGACGCGGACGAGGAGCCGGCCGGGCAGGCACTCGCAGATCAGCTCGGTGCCGGCGCCGATGGCGTCCCCGTCGATCTGGCGCGGGGTGTCGTGGGCGGCCTTGATGACGACCTTGCGTCCGGTCATCCGGTTGACCGTGCCGTCGACCTTCTTGCGCCGCCCGACGATGCGGACGACGACGCGCAGCCAGGACAGGAACCGGGCGGGGTTGACCAGCACCACGTCGATGCGGCCGTCGTCGATGGTGGCGTCGGGCAGCAGCGGGAGGCCGGCCTGCAGGAACCCGACGTTGCCGACGACGATCGTGCGCGCGCGGTGGCGGGTGAACGGCTCGTCGTCGAGGCTGATGTCCACCCGGACCGCCGGGAACATGAGGTTGCGCATCCCCGCCACGACGTAGGCCAGCCAGCCCACCTTGGCCTTGATCTGCTCGTTGGCGCCCTCCATGATCGCGGCGTCGAAGCCCATGCCCGCCATCACGAGGAAGTGCTCGTCGGGCTCGAGCCCGTCGCCGGCCACCCGCACGATGTCGATCGCCCGGTCCTGGCCGTTGAGCGCGACTTCGACGGCGGCGTTGAGGTAGAGCGGCAGCGCCAGGTTGCGCGCCAGCAGGTTGCCGGTGCCCGCGGGCACCACCCCGACGGGGATGCCGGTGCCGGCCAGCTCGGCGCAGACGGTGCGCACTGTGCCGTCGCCGCCGCAGACCACGACGAGCTCGGCGTCCGCGACGGCCGCGGCGTGCGCCATGGAGCGGCCCGGGTCCTCCACGGTGGTCTCGAACCACACGGGCTCGGACCAGCCGAGCTCGCCGGCCCGTCGGTCGACCAGCGCGCGGAAGGCGGCCGGGTCCTCGACCTTGATGGGGTTGAGGATGACCGCGAGCCGACGGGTGCCGGGCCGGGCGCTGGGCATCGGGGCGACCGAGGCGGGGCGCGGCGTGGGGTCGGCGTACGCCGCGGCGAGCAGCACCCACAGCGCGCCGAGGGCGAAGCCGCCCACCACGTCGGAGGGCCAGTGCACCCCGAGCAGGAGCCGGTCCACCCCGACGAGCACCGCGACCGACGTGACGAGCACCGCCACCATCCGGCGCTGGCTGCGGCGACGGACGAAGAGGGTGGCGAGCACCAGGGTGACCCCCGCGGCGCACGCGATGGCCGAGGAGTGGCCGGACGGGAAGGACCCGTCGGGCAGGCTGTCGAGCGCGTACTCGGGACGGGCGCGGCCCACCAGCCACTTGAGCAGCAGCGTGCTGGTCCAGCAACCGGTCATCACCAGCACCAACCACGTCGCCGGCCGGCGGAACCCGCGCACGACGAGCAGCATCGCGACGGCGACAGCGACCACGTTGAGCCAGATCGGACGGGTCACCTGGGCCACGACGTGCGCCACGTCCTCCAGCCACGGGTGGTCGGCCGCGAGGCCCGCCAGCGGCTCACCGATCCACCGGTCGGCGTCGAGCACGACGCCCGCCTCCACGGCGACGAGGACCAGCAGGACGGCGAGCACCAGGGCGCTGCCGAGTACCGCCAGCTGGAGACGACGCCGGACCTCGGCACCGAACGACATGCGACTCCTGACGAGTTGGACCCGAGCGGCGTCCGAGGACGGCCCGCGGCGGCGTGAGCGGGGAGGCTCCAGTATGTCGGCACCGGGCCGCCGGCCCCGGACGGACACCCGGCACGGGGCGGGAGTGGTGGCCGAGGGCCCTCCGCCCTCCGCCTAGCATGGGCGGGTGATCGATCCCCGCGTCCTCCGCCATGAGCCCGACCGTGTCCGCGCCGCCCAGGAGCGTCGTGGCCTCTCGTCGGACGTGGTCGACTCCGCGCTGGCCGCCGACCAGGCGCGCCGCGACGCGATCGCCGACTTCGAGCGGCTGCGGGCCGAGCAGAAGGCGCTCGGCAAGGAGATCCCCAAGGCGCAGGGTGAGGCCAAGCAGGAGCTGCTGGCCCGGACCAAGACGCTCTCGGCAGGGGTGAAGGAGGCGGAAGCGGCGCAGACCGCCGCGGAGACGACGTACCAGGAGGTGCTGCGCAGCATCCCGAACCTCGCCAACGAGGCGGCGCCGGCCGGCGGCGAGGACGACTACGTCGTGCTCGAGCACGTCGGTACGCCGCGCGACTTCGCGGCCGAGGGCTTCGAGCCGCGCGACCACATCGAGCTCGGCCGGATGCTCGGGGCCATCGACATCGAGCGGGGCGTGAAGGTCTCCGGCGCGCGGTTCTACTACCTCACCGGGCCGGGCGCCGACCTCGAGATGGCACTGACGCAGCTGGCCATGGACCAGGCCCGTGCGGCCGGCTTCACGACCGTCATCCCGCCGGCGTTGGTGCGTCCGCGGGCGATGGAGGGCACCGGGTTCCTCGGCCAGGCCGCCGACGACGTCTACCGGATCGAGGGCGAGGACCTCTACCTGGTGGGCACCTCGGAGGTGCCGCTGGCGGCGTACCACTCCGACGAGATCCTCGACCCGGGCGACCTGCCGCGGCGTTACGTCGCGCTGAGCCCCTGCTTCCGCAAGGAGGCGGGCTCCTACGGCAAGGACACCGCCGGCATCATCCGGGTGCACTGGTTCGACAAGGTCGAGATGTTCACCTTCACCACGCTCGAGGAGTCGTGGGCCGAGCACCAGCGGCTGCTGGCGTGGGAGAAGGAGTTCCTGACCAAGCTCGAGCTGGCCTTCCGCGTCATCGACGTCGCCGCCGGCGACCTCGGCCTGTCGGCGGAGCGCAAGTTCGACTGCGAGGCGTGGATCCCCACGCAGGGCCGCTACCGCGAGCTGACCTCGGCGTCGAACTGCACCGACTTCCAGGCCCGGCGCCTCGACATCCGCGGCCGCTTCGAGGACGGGACCGCGCCGGTGGCCACGCTCAACGGCACCCTGTGCGCGATGCCGCGCACCATCGTGGCGATCCTCGAGACCCACCAGCAGGCCGACGGGTCGGTGCGGGTCCCCGAGGCCCTGCGGCCCTACCTGCAGGGCCGCGAGGTCCTCGAGCCGGTGACGCGGTGACGCGAGACGTCGCCGAGGGCTGGACGCCGAAGCTGGTGGCCCTCGACATCGACGGCACGCTCTTCGGGGCCGGTCACGGCACCGGCGTCGTCACCGAGGAGATCAGCCCCGCCGTGCGCGCGGCCGTGGACAAGGTGGTGGCCGCCGGGGTGCCGGTGGTGCTGTCGACCGGGCGCTCGACCTTCTCGATCACGGGAGTCCTCGAGATGCTCGGCCTGCCGCGCGGGCGGGACGAGCAGGTCCTGGCCGTGGCGTCGAACGGCTCGGTGACCTTCTCCTACCCGCCGGTCGAGATCCTGACGACCGAGACCTTCGACGCCTCGGAGGTGGTCCGGCTGCTGCTGGAGCACGTGCCGGACGCCCGGGTCGCGGTGGAGGAGATCGGGGTGGGCTACCGCCTGAACCGGCTCTTCCCGGAGGGGGAGATCGACGGGCACATGACGGTGCAGACGCTCGACGAGCTGGTGGCCGAGCCGGTCACGCGCGTGATCATCCGCGACCCGGACGCCTCCGAGGAAGATTTTGTGCATCTGGCAGAAAAGGTGGGGCTGCACGGCATCAACTACTTCATCGGCTGGACCGCGTGGCTCGACCTCGCGCCGGCTGACGTCTCGAAGGCGTCGGGTCTCACCTCGGTGTGCGCCCGTCTGGGTGTCGACGCCTCCGACGTGCTCGCCATCGGGGACGGGCGCAACGACATCGAGATGCTGCAGTGGGCCGGACGCGGCGTCGCCATGGGGCAGGCCACCCTGTCGGTGCAGGAGGCGGCCGACGACGTCACGGACGCGGTCGAGGACGACGGGGTGGCACGCGAGCTCGGACGCTGGTTCCCGTGATCCGGCTGGTCGCGACCGACCTCGACGGCACGCTGCTCCAGCCCGACGGCACCGTCAGCCCCCGCACCCTGGAGGTGCTCGACGCCGTCGACGCCCTCGGGGTGCTGGTCGTCTTCGTGACCGGCCGACCGATCCGCTGGATGGAGTCGCTGTGGCAGCACGTCGGTGACCACGGGCTGGCCATCTGCAGCAACGGGGGCGTCCTGTACGACGTGCCGGGGCGCGCGGTGCTGGAGGCTCGCACCATCGACCCCGAGGTAGGGCTCGCCGTGGCGGAGCGGATCCGCCACGCCGTCCCGGGATCGACGTTCGCCCTCGAGAAGACCACCGGCTTCTCCCAGGAGCCGGCGTTCCCGGTGCACCCCGACGACCGGGCCGGCGGCGAGGCGAACGCCTTCCGCGTCCAGGTGGCGCCCCTGGAGGAGGCCCTGGACACCGACGTCGTCAAGCTGCTCGCCCTCCACCAGGAGCACGCGCCGCTCGACTACTGGCAGCGGGTCGAGCGCGCCGCCGACGGTGCCGTGACCACGACCTGGTCGTCCACCAACGCGCTCGTGGAGATGAGCGGCGCCGGGGTCACCAAGGCGTCCACGCTGGCCCGGTTGTGCGCCGAGCGCGGCCTCGACGCCTCCGAGGTGGTGGCGTTCGGGGACATGCCGAACGACGTCGACATGCTGCGCTGGGCCGGCTCGTCGTACGCCATGGAGAACGGGCACGCCCACACGCGTGCGGCCGCGCAGCACGTCGCCCCAGGCAACGACGAGGACGGCGTGGCGCAGGTCCTCGAGCGGCTTCTGCTCTCCTGACACAGGGCGGGCCCAGGTCGCACCGGGCCCACCCCTGCGCTTGCTCAGGAAAGGCTGCCCCCACAGTTGTACTGGCACTCCTCGCCGTAGGCGTAGTAGCTGATGCCGCGTGCGTTCCCACGCTCGTTGGTGATGAGGCCCTCGGTGGAGATCGTCCCGTCGGCGGCGACGAGCACCTCCACGACCTGCGTGCCGGCCTTGATGCACACCACGGTGTTCGGAGCCAGCCCCGTGTCGATCTCGGACAGGGTGCCGTCGGCCGGGACCTTGTTCGGGTAGCTGGCGGGGTTGCAGTGCTGCGTCGCGCCCTTGGTGATGACATCGACGGCGTGCGCGGGAGCGGCGAGGCCGCCGGTCAGCAGGACAGCCGCTGCGGCGGGGACGACAAGACGTGAAACCTTCATGGAGATGGACCCCCTCGGTCCTCGGGACGGATGCGACCCCCCTCGGACCGCACCGCTCACGCTAGGGGTCCGAACGGTCAGCGCGACCGGGCCGGAAGGCCTCAGGACATGACGCGGCCGGGTGGTCCCGCACGAGGTGCAGGACCACCCGGCCGGGTGATGGAGTGACTAGGACTCTAGGACTGCCGGCTGGGCGGGTTCGTGCACTCGTAGTCGCTCGGGTACACCTCGCAGAAGGACTGCTCGTCGTCGCAGATGCCGTCGTCGTTCGCGTCCGTGCACGGCTCCTCACCGCCGGAGCAGAGCTCCTCCTGGGTGGTGCAGGTCTCGTCGTCCCCGCAGATGCCGTCGAGGTCGGTGTCGCCGCCGCTGTTCGCGCAGGCCGACTCCTCGTCGTCGTCGCACGTGCCGTCCTCGTCGCTGTCCCCACCCGACTCCGCGCACGGGTCCGGCTCCTCGCAGAGGTCGAGCTGGGTCGCGCAGGTCTCGTCGTTGTCGCAGGTCTCGTCGTTGTCGGTGTCACCACCCGACCCCGCGCACTGGTCCGGCTGGCACAGGTCGGGCTCGGTGGGGCAGGTCTCGTCGTCGTCGCAGACACCGTCACCGTCGGTGTCGCCGTTCTTGTCGTCGCACGGTCCCGGTGGCGGCGGGCAGTTCTGCTGGGTCTCGCAGGTCTCGTCGTCGTCGCAGACACCGTCACCGTCGGTGTCGCCGTTCTTGTCGTCGCACGGTCCCGGCGGCGGCGGCGGGGTGGCCTCCTGGCCGTAGGCGTAGTAGCTGATCGCCTGCGCGATTCCGCGCTTGTTGCGGATCTCCGTCTGGGTGATGAACCCGTCGGGGTCGACGACGACGACCGTGGTGCGGGTGCTGGCCTTGATGCAGACCTCGGTGCCCGGCTCGAGACCGGTCTGCAGCCGGGTCTTCGTGCCGTTGGACTCGACCTTGTTCGGGTAGAGCGCCTTGTCGCAGTGCTCGGTCACCCGGGCGGTGGCGTGCGAGGCCTTCTTGTTCTTGTGGCGCTTGCCCGCCTCGGCCGGCGCGGTCGCGCCGGCGAAGAGCATGAGCACGACCGTGAGCAGTGCCAGAGCCCGGAGCAGTGATGCCCGGGACGTGGACGTGGACGACAGCATGAATGAACCCCCTGGTCCGTACGGCCCCCTTGACCGTGTTCACAGAGTGGGGCAGAACGACCCCGGCGACGAGGGCCCTAGGTCTGGACCGGGTGTCTAGACGTCCCGGTGTCCGAGGACCCCGAGCGCGATGTCGCGCACCATCGGCACGAACTGCTCCTCGGGGACGTGCAGGTCGGCGTCGAGAGGCGACTGCTGCGACATGGCCGCGGTGACGATCAGGCGCAGGGCCAGCGCGGTGCGCAGACGGTCGGCCGGCCCGGCGTGGGACTGCTCGAAGGCGTCCATCAGGCGGTAGCCCGCGGCCTGCGCGGACTCGGTGCCAGGCTCCAGCTGCTGGGTCTCGAACGCCGCGAGCACCATCTGGACGACGCCGGGGCGGGCGAGCGCACGGCGTACGACGAGCTCGAGCACCTGGTCGAGGTGCTCGGGGTGCTCGTGGAGGGACACGACGTGGTCGACGATGACGTCGACGGTCTCCTTCACCTCGTCCATCACGGCGCGGTAGAGCGCCTCCTTGCTGCCGAAGCGGTGCAGCAGCCCGGGCTTGGAGTAGCCGACCGCGTCGGCGATCGTCTGCAGCGACGTGGCAGCGAAGCCGTGGACCGCGAAGAAGCCCGCGGCGACGTCGAGGATGGCGTAGTCGATCTCCGCCGGGGACTGTCGCATGACGTACCTGCCTGACCGTATCGATCGGATCTGGACCGCTCCGTTTCAGGATGGATCAGATCGGTCGACTACGCAAGATGTCAGTTCGGATCGGCCGTCAGCAGGACCGCCCGGTCAGAGGTACATGCCTCCGCTGCGACCCTCCTCGCCGGGGACGCCTCCCGGGATGCCGCCGGGCTGGCCGTCCGGGCCCTGGCCGGGCATGCCGGAGCCCATGGGGAGGGCCCGGCGCATCTGCTCGAGCTGGGCACGGGCGGCCATCTGCTGGGCGTAGATCGCGGTCTGGATTCCGTGGAACAGCCCCTCGAGCCACCCCACGAGCTGGGCCTTCGCCACGCGGAGCTCGGACTCCGACGGCGCCTCCGAGGCGAAGGGCGAGGAGAGCCGCTCGAGCTCCTCGACCAGCTCGGGCGCGAGACCGGACTTGAGCTCCTCGATGGAGGCGGCGTAGATGCGGGCCAGTCGCGCGCGGGACGCCTCGTCGACCGGCGCCGACTTCACCTCCTCGAGCAGCTGCCGGATCATGCTGCCGACGCGCATCACCTTCGCAGGCTGCTCCACGAGGTCCGTGACCTGGCGCTCCTGGTCGTCGTCGTCCTCACCGCTCGAGCCGCCCGAGACGGCCATCTGGTTCGGTCCCACGACGACGACGCGGGGGTCGTCGTCGGGTCCGGAGGTCTGGTCGGGGCGGGGCTCAGTCATGCGGCCCACCCTACTGAGACCCCGCGACACGTCGACGTACGGCGGTTGCGGGCCGGCGCACCCGCCGCGACTTGGGTCAGCGCACCGGACGGGACGCGTGTCAGCGGACCGTGAGCAGGATCTTGCCGACGTGGCTGCCGTCGTCGAGCGCCCGGTGCGCGTCGGCCGCCTCTGCGAGGGGGAAGGTGGCGTGCACGATCGGCTTCACCGTGCCGGCGGCCACCATCGGCCAGACGTGGTCCTCGACGGCGGCGCAGATGACGGCCTTGTTCTCGGGCGGGCGCGAGCGCAGCGTCGTGGCGATCAGCGCCGCCCGCTTGCGCAGCAGCGAGGACAGGTCGATCTCCGCCTTCGTCCCGCCCTGCATGCCGATGACCACCAGCCGGCCCTCGGGCGCCAGGGCGTCGATGTTGCGCTCGAGGTAGGACGCACCCATGTTGTCGAGGATGACGTCGGCCCCACGACCGTGGGTGGCCTCCTTCACCTCGGCGACGAAGTCCTGCTCGCGGTAGTCGATGCCGACGTCGGCCCCGAGCTCGCGGCAGACCTCCAGCTTGGCCGCGGACCCCGCCGTCGTGATCACCCGCGCCCCGACCTGGTGGGCGACCTGGATGGCGCAGGTGCCGATGCCGCCGGCGCCACCGTGCACGAGCAGCGTCTCGTCAGGGCGCAGTCCGGCCACCAGGAACACGTTCGACCACACGGTGCAGGCCACCTCGGGCAGCGCCGCGGCGGTCACGAGGTCGATCCCCTCGGGCACTGCCATGACCTGGCCCTCCGGGACGAGGACCTTCTCGGCGTACCCGCCTCCGGCCAGGAGGGCGCAGACCTCGTCGCCGACCTTCCACCGCGTCACGCCCTCGCCGACCTCGGCGACGGTGCCGCTGCACTCCAGGCCGATGACCTCGCTGGCCCCCGGGGGCGGAGGGTAGAAACCCTTGCGCTGCAGCACGTCGGCGCGGTTCACCGCGGTGGCCGCGACGTCGATCACGACCTCCCCGGGTCCGGCGGTGGGGTCGGGCAGCTCGGCGAGGGTCAGGACCTCGGGTCCACCGGGCTCGGTGGTGACGATGGCGCGCATGCGCCCACCCTAGGGGGGACCGTCGCGCCGCCGGCCGGCGTCAGTCGGACTCGACCAGCTCGGTCTCGGGCAGCTCCACCTCGTCGACCTCGACGTCCACGTCGAGCTTCTCGCCGCCCTCCCAGCGACTGGCCAGGTCGAAGGCGCGCGCGGCCAGGGCCTCGGTCTTCGCCGGGCTCCCGCCGGCCAGCGCCGCGGCGTAGCCGAGCAGGTAGGTGCTGATCGGTGCCGCCGGTCGCTGCACCCGGTGGGCGGCCTCGCGCGCGAGGTCGAGGATCAGGCCCTCGTCGACCTCCGTCTCGAGGTCCAGAGCGTCCATGAGCTCGTCGATCCAGTCGTGAAGGTTCACCCGGCCAGCGTCGTACGACGCAGCGCGTGGCGCAACCCGTCGCGCCAAATCGACACGGTCGACCGACCTCGTCCGGTCGAAGGCGTCAGGTCCGCTCGGCCTGCTCCCTGAGCTCCCTCAGGTCCGACCAGGTGTCGACGTCGTGGGACTCGTCCGCGACCTCGGCCACCTCGACCAGGTCCAGCGCCCCGACGAGCCGGTGCACGGGCAGCCCGTGCTCGTCCTCGCGGGACTCCGGGGCCACCCGTCGCAGGGCGGCCGTGCGGTAGGCCGCGCAGAGCGGCTGACGCCGCCCGCCGTCCCCCACCAGCAGCGCCCCGTCCGGTCCGCCGTCCCGCCCGGGGGTGACGACCGCCCCGAGGAGCCGCGCGAAGGTGCCCGGACCCACCCGCGGCATGTCCACGGCCAGCACGAGCACGAGGTCGGGCTCGCGGTAGAAGGCCCGCAGACCGGCCAGCAGACCGGCGGCAGGGCCGCCGCCGCGCGGGTCCTCGACGGTGAAGGTCGCCGGACGGGTCGTGGGCACCGGGTCGCCGACCACCACGACCTCGACCGCCGTCACCGTCGCCGAGAGCGCACGCTCGAGGAGCGTCACCCCGGCGAGCTCGATCGAGGCCTTGTCGGCGCCCCCGAGGCGGGCGGCGGTGCCGCCGGCCAGGACGACCGCCCCCACCCGGCCGGGGTCGGCCGGCTCGGGATCCCCGAGGAGGGACGTCGGCTCGGTCATCGCTCCACCCTGCCACCTCGCGCGCGGCCGGGTGGCAGGGTGGAGCCATGGCTCGCACCCCTGCCGCCGCGCCGCGGATCGTCCTCGCCCAGCTCGCGGCCTCGCGCCGGCCCGCGGAGAACCGCGAGCGGCTGGCCGCCCTCGAGGTGCCGCCCGCGGAGATCGTGGTCCTGCCCGAGGTGTTCCAGCGCGACCTGGGCTCCCCCGACGACGACCTCGGCCCGGACGCCGAGGACCTCGACGGCCCGTTCGTCCAGGCACTGACGGAGCGGGCCGCCGCGCACGGGGGCACGTGGATCGCGGGCATGGTCGAGCGGACCACCGACGGTCGGCCGTTCAACACCCTGGTGGCGGTGGGAGCGGCAGGGCTGCTGGCCTCCTACCGCAAGATCCACCTCTACGACTCCTTCGGCTACCTGGAGTCGGACCGTCTCGTCGCGGGCGAGCGCACGCCGGTGCTGCTCGACGTCGGCGGGCTGAGCGTGGGGCTCATGACCTGCTACGACCTGCGCTTCCCCGAGCTCGCGCGCGAGCTCTCCCGGGCCGGCGCCGACCTGCTCGTGGTCCCCGCCGCCTGGGTGGCCGGGCCTCGCAAGGTGGCTCACTGGCGCACCCTGGCCACGGCCCGCGCCGTGGAGAACCTGGCCTACGTCGCCGCCGTCGGCCAGCCGGGCCCGCGCTACAGCGGTCACTCACTGGTGGTCGACCCCCGCGGCGAGGTCGTGGCCGAGGCAGGCGACGAGGACGGCGCTCTGGTGCGGGCCGAGATCTCGCTCGACCTGGTGGCCGAGGCGCGCGAGGAGAACCCCTCGCTGGGCAACCGGCGCGACGCCGAGCCGTGGCCGGAGCCGCAGCGGTACGCCGCTCCGTCCTGACCCCGCCCGCCTCGTAGACTCCTCGGACGCCGGGACCCGCGGGACCCGGCGTGGAGGGGTGCCGGAGTGGCCTATCGGAACCGCCTTGAAAGCGGTCGCTGGCAGTGATGTCAGCCGCGGGTTCGAATCCCGCCCCCTCTGCTGTCCGGGCCGCCGCACGGCGCCCGGCTCAGGAGATCGTGACGTCCTGGAGCACGACCACCCGGGTGGTCACGTCCGTGACCGGGACGATGATCCGGTAGGTGCGCTGGCCCGGGCGCTGGTCGCGCACGACGAGCCGGACGGTGCCGTCCTCGCCGACGGCCTGCTCGGCCAGCACCACGCCCCCGCGGACGACCTGCACGACGCTCGGCACCACGGCGACCCCGCGGGCGGTCACGGTGGCGTCCACGACGAACCGGCCCGTCCCCTCGGTGACGACGGGGGTCAGCGTGGTGAGCGCGCGCACCGGTGCCGGCGCGGCGACCTCCTCGCGGACGCTGCGGTAGCCCTCCCGGCTCCAGGTGACCCGGGCCGTGAGGACGGACCCCAGGTCCGCCCGGGTCGTCTCGTACTGCCGTGTCGTCGCGCCGCTGACGGGTGCGCCGTCCCGCATCCACTGGATGTCGCGGGTGGCGTCCGGTGTCGCGGTGCCCACCGTGGTCAGCCGCAGGGTCTCCCCGAGGACCGGCGCCCCCTCGAGGACCGGAGGCTGCTGGACCACCAGGCTGGCCGGGGCGACCGCCGCGGTGGGGGCCGACGACGCGGTGGCGCTGCGGTAGCCGGCGCGCTCCGCGGTGATGGTGACGCTCAGGGCCTTGCCGACGAGGTCGCTGCGGAGGGCCAGACTGCGTCCGGTGGCACCGGGCAGGGGCTCGCCGTCCGCCTTCCACTGGAAGCTGCGGGTGTCGGCACGCGGGGTCCAGCGTCCGCCGCTGGCGACCAGCGTCTGGTCGACCTGCGCGGTGCCCTCGATGACGGGCCGGACGGTGTTGACCAGGACGGTGTCGGGCACCGGTGCGGTGCGCTCCGAGCGGGAGGACGCGTCGGCGTACCCGCCCTTGCTGGCGGTGACCTTGACCTGGATCCGCTTGCCGACCATGGCCCGCGTCACCTCGAGGGTGTTGCGGCTGCCGGTCTGCACCGGCTCGCCGCCGGCGAGCCACTGGTAGAGGACGGCGGGGCTGCTCGGGTTCCAGGAGCCCGCGGTGGCCGACAGCGTGCTGCCGACGGCGGGCTTGCCGGAGACGACCGGGCGGGAGACGCTCTGCATGCGCCGGTCGTTGAAGTGGATGAAGCCGCTCGGCCACCCCGAGGTCGAGGTGATGCGGGCCCAGGAGAAGTCACCGCCCCAGCTGTCCTGGGAGATCACGATCTCGGTGGGGCTGATGACCTTCTCGACGTAGGCCACGTGGCCCGCGGACCCGGCGGGGTAGACGCCTGCACGCCACCAGGCGATCGCGCCGACGGCCGGTGTGCGGTCGGTGATCGACGACATCTGGGTGCCCCAGTAGGTCGCGTTGCCGCTGCCGTCCCACGGGCGCGTGCTCGAGTAGCCGTTCTTGATGACGCGGTAGGCGGCGTAGTTGGTGCAGTTGTGCCCGGAGTACATCCGCCAGTACATCTGCCCGCTCGCCGCGGCGTAGCCGCTGCTGCTCATCCCGGCGTTCGCGCACGAGGTGTAGCCCGTGCACAGACGCGTGATGGTGGCGCCGGCCGGCGCGGGCAGCGCCAGCACGGCCAGCGTCATCAGCAGGGCCAGCACGGTGGGCAGGGCGGAGCGGCGGAGAGGTCTCACCGTCCCACCATGGGTGCAGATGTGAACTCGTGGGGCTGAAATAGAGAAAAGTCAACGCGACACGCCGATCAAATCGGGCGAATACCGACGGCGGTCCGTCGGGCACCCCGACCCGTGGGACGGTGGCGAGCCCTCAGTCCGACCCGCCCACGTCGAGGTCGACGGCGTCGTAGGTCAGGTCGTTGACCCGCTGCAGGTGGTGCTGGAGGTCGACCACGAGCCGGCCGAGGCTCTCCCGCACGGCACGGAGGTCGGCGGCCTCGCAGACGGTGGCCGCCAGCACGGAGGTGCGGCTCTGCAGCCTCACCTGCTCGCGGTGGAGCTGGGCCGCCCGGGGCTCCAGCCACGGCTCCGCCTCCGTGGCGCGCTCGGCGTCGTGGTCGGCCGCCAGCGCCTGCTCCACCCACGCGAGGCGCTTGCGGACCAGGAAGCGCCAGGACTGCTGCAGCCGCGGCGGCGTGGCCACGGCTCGTTCGAGGCCGTCGAGGGCCAGGGCCAGTCGTCGCACGGCGACACCTCCGTGGTGAGGGGGCTTCGAGTGTCCGCCCGCGTCCTCGCGCCGCGCAAGGGCCCACCTGGGCCGTACGCCGACCGGCCCACCCGGTGCGGTCGGTCGCGGTCCGGTGCGGTCGGTCGCGGGTTTGCCCCGCTCACCGTCGGCCGGGTTCAATCGGGGCGTGCCCACCACCTCGTCGTACCGGCTCGCCGCCCGGGTCCGCCTCCGGCTCCTCGGCACGGTGCTGACCGTGCTCGGAGGCACGGTCGTGCTCGTCGGCCTGCTGGTCGCGCTGCTCGACCTGCCCTCGGTGGTGTTCACCACCGCGCTGCTCCTCGGGGTGGCGCTGCTGCTCGTCTCCGGGCTGGGACTGATGCGCGCCCGCCCCCTGGTCACCCTGGACGAGGTGGGCTACCGGGTCCGCTACCTGCGCGGCGCCGGGGAGGTCGCGGCCCGCTGGCGCGAGGTGCAGGACGTCGTGACCACGACCGTGCACGGCGACGACTGCGTCGTGCTGAGGCTGCGCGACGGTCGCTCGACCACCGTCCCCGTCGCCGTGCTCGACGCTCCTCGCGAGGACTTCGTGCGCGACCTGGGCGAGCACCTGCACCACGGGCACGGCTACCGCCCCGTCCCCTGACCGACCCTCCGAGGAGGTGCTCGGCCGCCGACGCGGACACCGATTCGCTCCGGTCGATCCGGCCCGGGTAGCCTGTGCTCCGCGCTCCCCGGAGCGCATGGAGGTGTCGCCTAGTGGCCTATGGCGCCCGCCTGCTAAGCGGGTTGAGGGCTAAACCCTCTCGCGGGTTCAAATCCCGCCACCTCCGCGTGGTGACCTCGGACTCCGAGGGCGAGCCCGGACCCACCCTCGTGGGTCCGGGCTCGTCGCGTCAGTCCTCCAGCGCGACGAACGGTCGGACCGTCCAGGCGCCCAGCGGCGAGAGCACCAGCGGCTGCACCCCGACCGGCACGCCCTCGCGGTAGGTCAGCAGCGTCACTGTGGCCTCGCGCCGGGGCTTAGTGCCCAGGGCGACCGCGTAGGCGGCACCCCCGGTGGTGCCGGTGGTGAAGCTGTGCCCCACCTGCCCGTTCTCGCCCTCGACCCGTTCCGGGCCGACGATGTCGTGGAGGTGGCCGGCCACGACGAGGTCGGCGCAGCCGCGCTCGAGAGCCGCCCGCCCCAGGTTGGCGTCGTGCACCAGCAGCGTCCCCACCCGCTGGCCGTCGGCGTCGGCGGCGCAGGCGGCGTCGGCCAGCCGGTCGCCGACGTCGGCGAACGACAGGCCGGTCTCGTCGCGCCAGCTCCCGAGCCCCGACGAGCGCGGGTCGGCCACCCCGAGCAGGCGGATGCCGTCGGCCGCCTCCACGACCTCGCCGTCCATGACGGTGAACCCGAGGTCGGCGGCCTGGCCGGCGACGAAGTCGCCGTGGTCGTGGTTGCCGGTGACCAGGTAGCGCTCGTCGTAGGAGGAGAACGCCTCGGCCAGCGACTCGAGGCTGAAGGCCTCCCACGAGGAGCCCGTCGACGTGTCGTCGCCCGCGTCGAGCAGGACCGTGGCGCCCCCGAGGTCGGCCACGGCGCGCGCCACCGGGTCCATGCCGATGTTGTCGTGGCGGTCCGAGACCAGCACCGCGACCGTCTCGTCCTCCTCGGGGCGACGGACCTGGTCGGCGACGGAGGCCAGGTCGTCGACGGCCTGCTGGTAGAACTCCAACCCCTTGCGGTAGCTGTCGATCGCGGACTCCACCAGCCGCCGCGAGGCGCTGGTGAGCAGGCCGCCCTCGATCTCGACCCGGGCGGCGTCCTGGGGCAGGGCGATCCCGGCGGGCAGGGCGGAGCGCAGCGACGACCACTGCTCCGGCGTGGTGGCCGACCCCTGCCAGGGACGGACGAGCCCGACGGCCGCGACGACGAGCACGAGCGTGACGGCGGTGCCCGTGAGGGCGGCGCGGCGCCGGGTCGCGACCAGCTCACGCCGGCGGCGGCGCCCCAGCACCAGCCACAGCCCGAGCGGCACCAGCCCGGCGACCGCCCCGACCACGGCCGCCTCCAGGGCCATGTCGAGGACCAGGCCCTCGACCTTGGCGATCTGGCCCTCCGGCTGGGCGGCCAGGAACGCGTAGCGCTGCCCGAGCTCGCCGTACGACGTGAGGGGCGTGCGTCCCAGCTCGACGTCGACACCCACCGAGCCGGGGGTGGGGTGGCGCAGCGCCGGCAGGAACGGGCCGAGGTGCACCGTGGCCCACCCGTCGAGCGTCGGTGAGACCACGGCCTCGTGGCCGGCGACCACGGTCTGCCGGGAGCTGTCGAGGAACGTCACCAGGGCGGTGGGCGTGGCGACGGCGGCCCACACGAGGACGGCGGCGAGCGCGGTGAGCACCCGGCGCCGCACGGGACGTCCGGTCGCCGTGGTCGTCGCGGTCGGGTGCGGCTCCTGCGCGGGCGCGCCGATCCCGGGGCCCGGGGTCGGTCTCGGCTGGCTCGGCATCGCGGCGAGCCTAGCGAGAGGTGGGACGACGGGACGCTCAGGCGGCGACCCGCTGCGACTGCCACGACCACGCCGCGTCGACGGAGCGGTAGGGACGCCGGGGGTCCACCCCGACGGACCAGAAGGCAGCATGGGTGCGCTTCTGCAGCAGCGTCAGCGGCTCGTGACGGTGCGCGAGCACCGCAGCGGCGACCAGACCGCACCGGTGCCGGCCGAAGGAGACGTCGGGGCGGGGGTTCTCGGCGATGCCGACCCCGCGCATGACGTGCAGGGTGAGCAGCGGCGCCTGGCTGGCCAGCAGCGGGCGCAGGTCCGCCACCATGCGCTGCAGGGGTGCCCGCAGCGGAGCCAGGGACTCCACCGGGACGGTCAGCACGGTGGCGTCGGGGCGGGCGACCGGCTCGTGCAGGGCACGCGAGGACAGCATCCACGGCTCGGACCAGCGGCGGGCGTGGTCGGTCACGGTCGCCACGGTCTGCAGCCCGGTCCCGGGAGCGCACGCGAGGAAGACGCGCAGCAGGTCGCCGTGCGGGTGGGTGGCGGGATCCCACCGCTCGCCCCAGGCGCGCCACGGCTCGCTCGGCGGTGAGCTGAGGCCGGCCGCACGCCGTTGGGCCCGCACGACCCCGCCGGGCAGCCCGGCTCCGAGCCACCACCGCGCCCGCAGCATGCGGGTCAGGGAGTCGTGGGTGCTGTCTGGTCGGGCGGCGAGGGCACGGACGGCGAGGGCGGTGGCGCGGTCGAGGTCATGCAGGTGTCGGTCGCTCATGTGGGTGGAGGAGCCGGCGCCGGCCGATCTGATACCTCCTGCGGGGACGGGCAGGAGAAAAGGACGACGGCGAGGTATCAGGGCGTGCCCCTCCCCCTCCTCCTGGGCATGGGAAGCCGGAGGGACCTGCGCGGACGGTGCTCGGGGACGAGCCGTCCGACGAGCGGCGCGCAGGTAGGTCCGCTGTCCCGGGGTGGGGCCACCAGCGGCGGCCCGGCCTCGTCCGGGGGGACGAGGCCGGGGCGCCCCGGCGGCACGGAGTCACGAGCCGGCGGCGCGCACGGTCTGTCGCCGCAGGGTGCCGCGGTCCTAGGCTCGGACGAGCGGCGCGACGGAGGAGGAACGGGCGATGAGTGGTGACCAGGCAGTGCCGGGTGGAACCCCCGCAGCGGCACCGGAGCCGGCAGGAGCGAGCGCGGTGAACCTCCGTCTGCTCGACCCCCAGAGCGCCTACCAGCTGCGCGGCCACGCCGAGCCGCAGCCGACGGCGTACGTCGCCGACAGCCTGCTGGTGCGCGGTGAGCACCCACGGACCCTCGAGGCCCTCGACGAAGCAGCCGCGGAGGCCGGCTTCGTCGTCGAGCACGACCCCCAGGGAGTCGCCGACCTCGCCCTCCTCGACGACCCCCGGCTGCGCGACCAGCGGGCGGACCTCGTCGCCGTCTGGACCCGGCGGGTGTGGCTCCGGCCCGCTCCGGACGGTCGTGGCGTCCACCGCCCGATCGACATCTGGCGCCTGCTGCAGAGCTACCGCGCCCGCGTCGCCGGCGAGAGCGACCGGCTGGCCGACGTCGCGCTCGAGCACCCCGTCCTGGCGAGCCCCATCACACGGGGCCACCCGATCACCCGCGGTCACCCGATCACCCGGGGCCACCCGATCACCCGGGGCCACCCGATCACGCTCGGTCACCCGATCACGCGGGGGCACCCGCAGGAGTCGGCGGCGGACGCCGGCGTGGAGGCCTACACGGTCCCGGGGTGGGGCGGACGGCAGCCCGTGAGCTGGACCGGCCCGCGCCCGGCGCGGTCGGTCCGGCGCCGCAAGCCGCGTCCGGTCGTCGCCATCCTCGACACCGGCGTGGGCGAGCACCCCTGGCTCGGACCCGACGTCGTCACGCGCGACCCCGAGGTACTCGACACCGTCATCGGCCTCGGCCCCGCCGACCCCGAGGAGCGCCGTCGCGGCACGTCGGACGCGCTGCTGGGCGAGCTCGAGCCGGACTCGGGGCACGGGACCTTCATCGCCGGGCTCGTGCACCAGGCCTGCCCGGACGCCCACCTGCTCGACGTACGCCTCTACGGCGGGAGCGGGATGGTCACCGAGGCCGAGCTGCTGCGCAGCCTGCAGCTGCTGGCGCTCCGCCAGGTGCTGGCGGTGTCCGGCGCCGAGGGTCTCGCCCCCGTCGACGTGCTCACGATGTCGCTGGGCTACTACCACGAGCTGCCGGGCGACGCCGCCTTCGACGCCCTGCTCGCCGGGCCACTGGAGCTGCTCGGGACGTACGGCGTCGCGGTGGTCGTCTCGGCCGGCAACGACGCCTCGAGCCGCCCGATCTACCCGGCGGCGCTCGCGCCGTACCCGGGCGGACGCGTCGCCGACCGTGCCGACCGCGTGCCGGTGACCGCGGTCGGGGCGCTCAACCCCGACAGCACCGTGGCGCTCTTCAGCAACGACGGCCCCTGGGTGCGCTTCCTGCGCCCCGGTGCCGCCCTGGTCAGCACCATGCCGACGACGTACGACGCCGCGCTCGAGCCCTCGCACGTGGTGACCAACGCCCGCGGGGAGACGAGGGCCGCCCTCGACCCCGACGACTTCAGCTCGGGCTTCGGGGTCTGGAGCGGCACCTCCTTCGCGGCGCCGGTGTTCGCCGGCCAGCTCGCGGCGGCCTGGGACGCCACGGACCGCGAGCCCGAGCTCGCGAAGCGGGTGGAGCGGATGCGGGAGGTGCTCGACGGGATGCCGGGCCGTCGGGACCCGGAGCCCGAGGCGGGCGCCGAGTCGGGCTCCGACGGCTCCTCCACCGGGGCGGGATCGTGACCCCGGCCGTGGAGGCACGCCCCGGCGACGAGACGCTCGTCGGCCGGGCGACCTCGGCGTTCACCCGGTTCCGGACCGGGGAGCGCGAGGCCTTCGACGACCTGGTCGGCGTGCTCACCCCGCTGATGTGGCGCACGGCGCGCGGCGCCGGGCTCGACCCCACCACGGCCGAGGACGTCGTGCAGACGGTCTGGATGGTGCTGCTGCGCAGCGCCGACACCATCCGCGAGGACCGGACCGTGGTCAAGTGGGTGCTGACCTCGACCCGCCGGGAGGCCTGGCGGGTGTCGCGGCGCACCCGCACCGACGGCCAGCACACGGCCGCGGTCTTCGGGGTCGACGCCGAGGAGGTCATGGACCTGCCCCCGGCCCCACGCCGGACGACCAGGTCTTCGCCGACGACCGGCAGCGGATGCTGTGGGAGCACGTGCAGGCCCTGCCCGAACGCTGCCGTCAGCTCGTCGGGGTGATCGCCTTCGCCGACCGTCCCGACTACGCCCACCTGGCCGAGTCGCTGGGCATGCCGGTGGGCTCGATCGGCCCGACCCGCGGCCGCTGCCTGGCCAAGCTCAAGGACCTGCTCGCACACGACCCACGATGGGAGGGAGAACGGTGATGACCGACGACGACTTCGCCTCGGGCCTCAGCCCCGAGCTGACCCGTGCCGCCGCCGAACCCCTGGACGAGACCGACCTGGCGCTGCTCACCGAGGTGGCGGCGCTGCTGGAGACCGTCGACCCCGTGCCCGAGGACCTCGTCGAGCGGGTCTCGTTCTCGCTGGCGCTCGACGAGGTGTACGCCGAGGTGGCCGCCATCACGCGGGTGCCCGACGACGCGCTCGCCGTGCGAAGCGACCCGGCCGCCGGCATGCGCACCGAGACGCTGACGTTCTCGGCCAAGCGGCTGACCGCCATGGTGACCGTGTCGCGGGCCGGCCCCGACGAGGTGCGCCTCGACGGGTGGATCGCCCCGGCGCGTGCCGCGCGCGTCGTGCTCCGCATGCAGGAGGGCACGCAGGAGGTCCACGCCGACGCCTCCGGACGGTTCGTCCTGGAGGGCGTTCCCGAGGGGTTCGCACAGCTCACCATCCACCCGGACGACGACCCCGACGGCACCGTCGTCACCCCGTTGTTCCAGCTCTGAACCCGGGTCCCCGGCGCCCGGCGACCGGGAACGGGTGAGCAGTAGAGTGCGGCCGGTGGGCGGGTCTGCGCTGCTCGAGACGCTCCGGGCCGAGGTCGACGCCGCCCGCGAGCTGTTCCAGCACGGACGCCCCGCCGACTCCCTCGCTGCGCTCGGTGAGCTGCGGGCCCGCCTCGAGCGCGAGGTCCCGTCCGGCTCCGAGCGCCAGCTGCTGCTGGCGCAGGTGCTCGTCAGCCTCGCGTCGGCGTCGTTCGAGGTCAGCGGCGACCTCGGGCGCGCGACCGCGCTGCTGGACCGCGCCGAGTCGGTGGCGGGCGCCGTCGACGAGGGCGCCGGCCGCGACCGGCTGCTCGTCGCCCTCCGTGGTCAGCTGGGCCTCCTGCTGCTGCGCAACGGACGCAACGAGGAGGCCCTGACCGCCCTGGACCGGGCGGCCGGCATGCTCGAGGGGGCCGACGCCAAGGACCAGGAGACGATCCTGGTCAACCGGGGCGTGCTGCACCTCGAGCGGGGGGATCTCGACGCCGCGCGCCTGGACTTCGAGGCCTGCCTGGCGATCGCCGAGCGCACGGGGGACGAGGTGGGGGTCTCGACGGCACGGCACAACCTCGGGTGGACGGAGTTCCGCCTTGGGCGGCTGCCACGCGCGCTGACCCTGATGGGCGAGGCGGCGGCGCAGCACCCGATCGCGCGGCTGGACCGGGCCCGGGTGCTCCGCGAGGCGGGCCTGCTGACGGAGGCCGACGAGCTCCTGGAGGAGGTCGCCGAGGACTTCCGGCACGCCGGGCTGGGGCAGGACCTGGGCGAGACCGAGCTGGTGCGAGCGGAGTGCCTGCTCCTCACCGGGGACCTGGCCGCCGCCCGCGACCTCGCCCGCTCGGCGCGGGGCCGCTTCGTCCGTCGGGGGAACCGGACCTGGCAGCGTCGCGCGGAGCTGCTCCTGCTGCGGTGCCGGCGCTCGGCCATCGAGGCGCGCACCGCCCAGGGGGCCTCGGAGCCGGCGCGCCGGGCGGCGCTGCGCCGGTTGGCGGTGGCGGCGCAGACCTTCGCGGACCGGTGCCGGGTCGAGGGTCGCCGCGACCTCGCGCGGCAGGCCGTCCTCATCTCGCGGGAGGCCTCCCTGCGGGCCCAGCTGTCGGGTCGCGCCGGGGGAGGGCCTGCCCTCGCGGGCGCACGGCCCGCACCGCTGCGCCGGCGCGATCCCCTGGTCGTCCGTCTGCTCACCCGCGAGGTGCGGTCGCTGGCGGCCGAGATCGGAGGGGACCGCCGGCGGGCGAAGGTCGAGGTGCGGCGGGGACTGGCCGAGCTCGGTGGCTACCAGCAGACGTTCGGCTCGCTCGACCTGCGGACCGCCAGCGCCGTGCACGGGTCGGCCCTGGCGCGGCTCGGCCTCGAGCTGGTGCTGCGCGACGGCTCCGCGGCGGAGGTGCTGACCTTCGTCGAGCGTGCCCGCGCGGTGTCGACCCGGCTGCCGCAGGTGCGCCCACCCGGCGACCCGGCGACCGCCGCGCTGGTGGCCCGCCTGCGCGCCGTGGACGAGGAGGCGCGCTCCCTCGAGGGTGATCCGACGGGGCTCGAGACGGCGCGAGGGCTGCGTCGCGAGGCGGCCCGGCTGCAGCACGAGATCCGCGGGCGTGCCTGGGAGCTGGAGGGAGGCCAGGGAGCCGCCGACGCCCCTCCGCGGGTGCGGCGGCTGGCCGCGGCCGCCGAGGCCGACGGCTCGGTCGTGGTCAGCTTCGCCCGGCACCGCAGCAGCTGGGTCGCCGTCCACCTCGACGGCCGTCGGGCGGTGCTGACGCGCCTGGGCCCCGTGGCGGAGGTGGCTGCCCTGGTCGCGCGCGTGCGGGCCGACCTGGACGCCGCCGCCTCCCCCGCGCTGCCCCCGCTCCTGGCCCGTGCGGTCCACGACAGCCTGGCCGCCGGCCTGGCCCGTCTCGACGCGCTGCTGCTCGCACCCCTCGACCTGACCGGGCGCCGCCTGGTCCTCTCCTGCAGCGGCGACCTCATGCTGCTGCCGTGGGGGCTGCTCCCCAGCCGCACGGGTACGGCGACCTCGGTGACCCCGAGCGCGGCGGCGTGGCTGCGCGCCCGGGAGGGCCGACGTCCCTCCCGGCCACGGGTGGTCGCCGTGGCCGGGCCCGGGCTCCGCCTCGCCGAGGCCGAGGTCGCGGAGGTGGTGGGCCGCTGGGAGGGCTCCCGGGCGCTGCTCGGCCCCGACGCGACGTCGCAGCGCGTGCGCCAGGCCCTCGTCGAGGGCGACCTGGTGCACGTCAGTGCACACGGCCGGCACCGCTCCGACAGCCCGCTGTTCTCGTCGGTCCGGCTCCACGACGGGTCGCTCTACGCCCACGAGATCGACCCCGGGGCCGGGCTCGCGGGCTGTGTCGTGCTCTCTGCGTGCGACGCCGGGCTCGCCACCACGCGTCCCGGGGAGGAGATGCTGGGGCTGGCCCAGGTGCTGCTGCACCTGGGGTCGCGGAGCGTCGTGGCGGCTGTGGCGCGGGTGAACGACGAGGTGAGCGCGGGGGTGATGGCCGACCTGCACGCGCGGCTGGCCCAAGGAAAAGACGTGTCCACCTCGCTTGCGGAGGCTCAACGTGAGAGTCTGGACCGTCGCTCACCGGCTGCGTTCGTCAGCTACGGCGCGGCCTGGTGACTTCCGGGCCCGGACGACCCTTCTCCGGTCCGGACTAGCACGTCCGGGTGTCGCGCGTGGGCTTTTGGTCCACTTCTGCACGATCTTGCAATGCATTTTCACGCGTCGCTGTTCAGTGGCTCGCAGCCTCTCGGCGTGGCCAGAATAGATGCAGGCCGACAGCCTCACGCACCCACAGATCGAAGGACCCCCCATGAACAACCGCACCGCTTCGAAATGGTTCGCCGCCTGCGTCGCCGCTCTCTCGCTGAGCATGGTCACCTCGGTGTCCGCCGCCGACGCCAAGCCCGACGACTCCATCTCGGTCAAGCGGGACAGCGGCTGGAACCGCCCCTGACGCACCACCCCGATCCGGGTCGCTGACACCCCCACCCCACCCCACCCCTTCAGCGACCTGAGAGTGAGACGGATCCGACGTCGCCCCCCGAATGTCGGACACAGCCCACCCCGGCCTGTCTCAGTCGTTCGAGAGAGGCAGCAACCTTCAGGTTGCTGCCTCTCTCGGCGTTTTGGGGTCGCCCGCACGGGCCGGATCGCGCCGGGTCCCGGACGGGACGGGTCAGTCGCTCGCCGGTGCGGCCGAGCGGGACATCGCCCACCCCAGCTGGAAGCGCGTCTCGACGCCGTACTCCTCCTTGAGCATGGAGATGTACGACGCGTAGGTGCGCACGCTGACGCCCAGGCGCTTGGCGCTGGCCGCGTCGCTGTGGCCCTCCACCAGCATCCGCAGGGTCATGCTGCGTACTTCTGCAGCGACGTTGCGCGCGGCGGCCATGGTGTCGACCGTGAAGGGCATCGCGCGCTCCCAGGCCCGGTCGAAGAGGTCGAGCAGGAAGGCCAGGATCGACTTCTCGTGGATGGCCACCGCGACCTCGTGGCTCTCCGTGGCGGGAATGAGGGCGGTGTGACGGTCGAAGACCAGCATCCGCTTGAAGAACTCGTCGGAGGTCCGCACCTCGGCGCCGAGGGACGAGACCTCGGCGACGTACTCCCGGGTGGCAGCCGACTGGCGCGCGGAGTGCTGGTAGATGGTGCGGATCGAGACCCCGCGCCGCAGGGCCTGCATGTCACGCGGCTCCGCCTCGGCCAGCGTCACCGCGGGCCGGCGGCCGTAGGGCTGCGCGGTGAGCATCTCGACGCGCAGGTTGGTGACCTGCGTGTCGATGAAGCGGTTGATGGCGTCGATGCCGCGGATCTCGGTGCTCGCGCGCTTGAGGTTGATCGGGGAGCTGCGGTAGAGCGAGGCCAGCTCCTCGAAGGTGCTGTTCCAGCGCGCCGACTCCGCGATCAGCTCGGACGCGTGCTGGGCCAGGGGTGCCACGAGCAGGTCGCTGGCCGCGCTCGGGTCGACGGGGTGGTAGCGCTCCGCCTGGGAGTCGAAGGTCAGCAGACCGAGGTCGACCAGCAGCAGCAGAGCGCTGCGTCGTGTCGAGCCCGGGAGGAAGTCTCGGTCGGCGGCGTCGATCCAGCCCTGCGTGACGGCGACCTCGTAGACCTCGGCGCCCAGCTCGCGCACCACCTCGTGGTCGGCGCGCGAGGGCACCCGCAAGGCGGGCGCGACGTCGGGACCGGCGACGGGGCCGGCTGCGGGGCCCACGCCGGGGCCCGCGCTGGGGGAGGGGCCTCCCGCCTCGGACGCCGCAGACATGGGCCCCATGATGCCGGATCCCGACCCCGGACCGGACATTTCGCCTCAACCCGTCGCCTCGCTCCGTTGCCGCCACCCTCGCTGCCCCCGAAAATCACGACGGACGTCATGGGTCCTGGTCGCGTGAGCGGTCAGTTCCCATGACGTCCGTGGGTCGTGCGGGTCGTGCAGGTGGCGCGCGGTACGGCGAGCGCGGGTGGCGTCAGGCGCCGAGGCGGGCCTTCAGGCCGTCCAGCTCGGTCCACAGCGTGGCCGGCAGGTTGTCGCCGAACTTCTCGAACCACTCGGTGATCTGCGGGATCTCGGCCTTCCACTCCTCGACGTCGACGCGGAGCGCCTCGGCGAGGTCGGCCTCGCTCATGTCGAGGCCCGCGGTGTCGAGCGACTCCGGGGTGGGGACGTGGCCGATGGGGGTCTCGACCGCCTCGGCCTGGCCGTCGATGCGCTCCACGACCCACTTGAGGACGCGGCTGTTCTCGCCGAAGCCCGGCCAGAGGAAGCCGCCGTCGGCGTCACGACGGAACCAGTTGACGTAGAAGATGCGCGGCATCTTCGAGGCGTCGTTCTCCTTGCCCATCGTGATCCAGTGGTTGAAGTAGTCGCCGGCGTTGTAGCCGATGAACGGCAGCATCGCCATCGGGTCGCGGCGCACGACGCCGACCGCGCCGGTGGCGGCGGCGGTCGTCTCCGACGACAGGGTGGCGCCCATGAACGTGCCGTGGGTCCAGTCGCGGGCCTCGGTCACCAGCGGGACGGTGGTCTTGCGGCGCCCGCCGAACAGGATCGCGTCGATCGGGACGCCGTTCGGGTCGTCGTACTCGTCGGCGAGGATCGGGCACTGCTTGATCGGCGTGCAGTAGCGGCTGTTCGGGTGGCTGGACAGCTCCTCGGAGTCCGGCGTCCAGTCCTCGCCCTTCCAGGAGGTGGCGTGGTCGGGCGTGCCCTCCATGCCCTCCCACCAGATGTCGCCGTCGTCGGTGAGCGCGACGTTGGTGAACACCGAGTTGCCCTGGTTGATGGTGCGCATCGCGTTGGGGTTGGTGTGCTCGTTGGTGCCGGGGGCCACGCCGAACAGGCCGAACTCGGGGTTGACGGCGTACAGGCGACCGTCGTCACCGATGCGCATCCACGCGATGTCGTCGCCGAGGGTCTCGACCTTCCAGCCCTCGATGGTGGGGGCCAGCATGGCGAGGTTGGTCTTGCCGCAGGCGCTGGGGAAGGCGGCCGCGATGTACTTCTTGACGCCCTCGGGGCTGGTGAGCTTGAGGATGAGCATGTGCTCGGCCATCCAGCCCTCGTCGCGGGCCATGACGCTGGCGATGCGCAGGGCGTAGCACTTCTTGCCCAGCAGGGCGTTGCCGCCGTAGCCGGAGCCGAAGGACCAGATCATGCGCTCGTCGGGGAACTGCACGATGTACTTCGTGTCGTTGCAGGGCCACTTCACGTCGTCCTGGCCGGGCTCGAGCGGCATGCCGACCGAGTGCAGGGCGGGCACGTAGGAGGCCTGGGTCTCCTCCATCTTCGCCAGCACGTCGGAGCCCATGCGGGCCATGACGCGCATGCTCGCCACGACGTACGCCGAGTCGGTGATCTCCACGCCGAACATGGGGCTGTCGGCGTCGAGGTGACCCATGCAGAAGGGCACGACGTACATCGTGCGGCCCTTCATGCAGCCCCGGTAGAGGTCGGTCATGAGGGCCTTCATCTCGCCCGGGTCCATCCAGTTGTTGGTGGGCCCGCAGTCCTTCTCGTCGACCGAGCAGATGTAGGTGCGGTCCTCGACCCGGGCCACGTCGGTGGGGTCGGAGGCGGCGTAGAAGGAGTTGGGCTTCTTCTCCTCGTTGAGGCGGGTGAAGGTGCCGGTGCTGACCAGGAAGTCGGTCAGCTCGGTCCACTCCTCGTCGGAGCCGGTGCACCAGTGCACCCGGTCCGGGGTGGTGAGCTCGGCGATCTCCTCGACCCAGCGCAGGATGCCCTCGTGGGTGGTCGGTCGTTCGGTCGTCTCGGTAGTCATCTACCGTCCCCTTCGCGCAGTTCCCCCATCCGGGTCAGCTGCGGTCCCGGATGAGCGTGGGTGACCCCACGGATGAGTGTCGCCATTCCCGCACCGTTGCGGCCCGCGGCCGACTCGCAGCGAGGGCGACCGGCAGGTTGGTCGAAAAGTACCGTCGCGTCCCCGCGCTATCCATTGGACCGTTCCAACATGCGCGCCGCGCTGCCCGACCCCCTCCTCAGGGGTGTGATGCGCCACGTTTCCCGTTGCCCCGCTGGTCCCTCGGGTGCATCTCCAGGTCGATGCAACCTTCGGGCCCCGCCGTGCGTAGGAACCTCGACCGCCCGCGACGCGGGCCGAGGAGAGGAGAGGTCATGACGGCACGCGGGACGAGGGGCACGACGAGGGCGTGGGGCAGGACGGCCCGGACGGCGACGGGGGCGGTCACGGCGGTGGCGGCGGCCGCCGCGGTGAGCGTCGGGACGGCGGGCGCCGCGCAGGCGGCGATCGTCGTGGACGTGGTCGAGACCTTCGCCGTCACGCCGCCGGACCTGGCGTGCACGGCGCCCGACGGGACCGCGTTCACGCTGAGCCGGTCGGTCAGCGGGGAGCAGACCTTCCGGCTCAAGACCAAGGCGGCCGGAAGCATCGAGACCTTCCTCGAGCTGAGGTACGTCGACCGGCTGACGTGGACCAACACCACGACCGGCATCAGCTTCACCGGGGTCCGCGAGGGCCAGGACAAGGACAGTGCCCTGGTCGAGCGTCTCGAGGGCGGGCAGTACGCCGTGCTCACGGCCGCCCAGAGCCGCACCACCTTCTACGCCCCGGACGGCACCCGGGCCGGGGTGCAGGTCGGGGTCGAGCGCTACCGGACGGTGCTGGACTCGAAGGGCACGGCGGACCCCACCGACGACGAGTTCGTCGACGGAGTGCTGCTGGTCGGGGCCGGCAACCCCGGCAAGGGCGTCTGCGACTTCGCCGCCGAGCTCACCCTGGGCTGAGACCGCCCTCGGGGGAGCGGTCTCCTCCCGGTGCGTGGGGCGAGCACTCCCGCCGAGGCGGGCGCCGTGCTCGTCCCACGCACCGGTCGTGCCTGATGGGCACCCGCCGACGTAGGCGCCGTGCCCGTCCCGCGCAACCCGCGCCGCCGGTGCGGGGCGTGGTGACGCGCGCCTCTCCGTGACGGTGATCGGGGTTCGTGGCGCTGGGTACGTTCAGGACATGCCCACCCAGACGACGCCCCCATCCCCGAAGCGGATCGTCGTCACCGGCGCCCGCGGCTACATCGGCTCCCGGCTGGTGCCCGAGCTGCTGCGTCAGGGCCACGAGGTGGTGGCGACCGCATCCTCGGACCCCAGCGGCGCGGTGGTGCCGTGGGCCGACGACGTGGAGTGGGCCGTCATGGACGCCCTCGACGCCGGCGACGTCGCCGCGGCGGTCAAGGGGGCCGACGCCGTCTGCTACCTCATCCACGCCCTCGACAAGCCGGGCTTCTCGAACCTCGACCGTCAGGCCGCCGACATCATGCGCGAGGCCGTCGACGCCGCCGAGGTGCCGCGGCTGGTCTACCTCTCCGGGCTGGTGCCCGACCTGCCGCACGACAAGCTCTCGCACCACCTGTCGTCCCGTCTCGAGGTCGAGGAGGTGCTGCTGCGCTCCCGGGCGTCGGTCACCTCGCTGCGGGCGGGCGTCGTGCTCGGGGCCGGATCGACGTCCTTCGAGATCATCCGGCAGTTGGCGGCGACCATGCTCGTGCAGCCGGTGCCGTCGTGGCTGACCTCGCAGATCCAGCCGATCGCGGTCGCCGACACCATCGAGCTGCTGGCCCACGCGCTCGACCACGACGACCCGGTCGGGGCGGTCGACGTCGGCGGACCCGACGTACTGCCCTATCCCGAGCTGCTGGCGCTCTTCGCGCAGGAGGCCGGGCTGCGGCGGCTGCGCCTGCCGGTGCCGCCCGTGCCGGTGCCGCTGGTCTCGCTGACCGCACCGCTGTTCTGCGCCGCGCCGTCGCGCACGGTCTCGGCGCTGGTGGCCAGCCTGCGCCACGACATGGTCTGCGACCCCGACCGGGCCTGGGGCCTGCCGGGTGTCGCCACCCCGGCGGCCGAGGCGATGCGCCGGGCGCTCAGCGAGGACGGCTCGGTGTACGACGCCCAGCCCGGCGACCCGACCTGGACCAGCCCGCGGCTGTGGCCCGAGCGGTTCGCCGGCGTCACCCTCCCGCTGCCCGCCGTGGCCCGCGCCGTGGCCCACAACTCCGAGACGCGGACCGTCGACTTCCTCCGGGCCCGCCTCAAGGGCCTCCTCGGCTGACATTTTCGTTCAATAGAACGTTCAGAACCCCCTCACGCCCTCGCGTCGGGACTTCTGAACGTTCTTTTGAACGGAATGTGCGCCTTGGGGGGATGGGGCAGGGTGAGGGCACGCCCCACCGGCACGTCGACGAGGAGACCTGATGAGGCTCGAGCTGTCCGCGGAGGACGCCGCGTTCCGTGAGGAGATGCGCACCTTCTTCACCACCCAGGTCCCGCAGAGCATCCGCGACACCGTCGCGGCCCGCGAGGAGCTCTCCAAGGAGCAGATCGTGGAGAGCCAGCGGATCCTCAACGCCGCCGGGCTCGCCGTCCCCGGCTGGCCGGTCGAGTGGGGTGGCCAGGACTGGACGCCGTTGCAGCGCCACATCTGGCACGAGGAGATGCAGAGCGCCTGCGTCCCGCTGCCGCTGGCCTTCAACGCCTCCATGGTCGGGCCGGTCATCGCGGCCTACGGCACCCAGGAGCAGAAGGAGACGTTCCTGCCCCAGACCGCGAACCTCGACATCTGGTGGTCGCAGGGCTTCTCCGAGCCGGACGCCGGCTCCGACCTCGCCGGGCTGCGGTGCGCCGCGGTCCGCGACGGCGACGAGTACGTCGTCAACGGTCAGAAGACCTGGACCACGCTCGGGCAGTACGGCGACTGGATCTTCAACCTCGTCCGCACCAACCCCGAGGCCGAGAAGAAGCAGGCCGGCATCTCCTTCCTGCTCATCGACATGACCACCCCCGGCGTCGAGGTCCGCCCGATCGAGCTGATCGACGGCGGCCACGAGGTCAACGAGGTCTGGTTCACCGACGTCCGCGTGCCGGCGGCCAACCTCGTGGGCGCGGAGAACCAGGGCTGGGACATCGCCAAGTTCCTCCTCGGCAACGAGCGCGTCGGCGTCGCCCCGGTCGGCGCGGTCAAGCGCGTCCTGGCCCACGCCAAGGAGTGGGTCGGCGAGGAGACGCTGCGCGACCCGTTGGTGGCCGCCCGCTTCGCCGCAATCGAGAACGAGCTGCTCGCGCTGGAGCTGACCGCGCTCCGCGTCGTCGCCCACTCCGCCGACGGCAAGCCCCACCCGGCCTCGTCGGTGCTCAAGCTCAAGGGCTCCGAGCTGCAGCAGGAGGTCAGCGACCTCGTCGTCGAGCTCGCCGGACCCGGCTCGCTCGCCTCCGGCGCCGGCGACGACAGCGGCGTACCGGGCTGGGCTCGCGTCGCCACCCCGGCGTACCTCAACCTCCGCAAGGCCTCGATCTACGGCGGCTCCAACGAGATCCAGCGCCAAATCATCGCCCGCACGATCCTGGGACTCTGAGAGGGATTCGGACATGGACTTCGAGTACGACGACGAGCAGCAGGCCCTGCGTGACGCCGTCCGCGGGCTGCTGACCAAGGCCTACGGCGACTTCGAGAAAAGGCGTACGGCGACCCGGGGCGAGCGTGCCTACGACCCCGACGTCTGGCGCCAGCTGGCCGAGATGGGCGTCCTCGGGCTGCCCTTCGCCGAGGCCGACGGCGGCATGGGGGCGGGTCCCCTCGAGGTCGGCATCGTGGCCGAGGAGCTCGGCCGGGTGCTCGCACCGGAGCCGTTCCTGACCGCGGTCGTGCTGGCCGGCGGCGCGGTCGCTGCCGCCGGGACCGACGCCCAGCGCGCGGCCCTGCTCGAGCCCCTGGCGGCCGGGGAGTCGCTGCTGGCGTGGGCCCACGACGAGCCCGGCCACGGCTACACGTCGTCCGCCTCGGCCACCAAGGCCTCGCAGGAGGGCGACGGCTGGATGCTGACCGGCACCAAGGAGCCGGTCGTCTCGGGCGAGCACGCGGACGTCCTCGTCGTCACCGCCGCCCTCCCGGACGGCCCTTCGACGGGCTCAGGAGGGGCCGGCACCGGGCTCTTCACGGTCGCCGCCGACGCCGCCGGACTGACCCGCACCGGCTACCCCACCCACGACGGCGGCCGCGCCGCCCTGATCACCTTCGACGGCACCCCGGCGGAGGCCCTGGGTGAAGGTGCCGACGCCACGGCGGTCGTGGAGCGGGTCCTCGACCAGGCCCGCGTGGCAGCGGCCGCCGAGGCGCTCGGGCTCATCTCCGAGGCGCTCAGCGCCACCCGGGACTACCTGACCTCGCGCAAGCAGTTCGGCGTGACGCTCAACACGTTCCAGGCGCTCACCTTCCGTGCCTCCGACATGTACGTCGACCTCGAGCTCACCCGCAGCCTGGTGCTGTGGGCCGCGATGGTGCTCGACGCCGGCTCGCCCGAGGAGGCCTCCGTCGCGGCCTCGCGCGCCGCGCTCCAGGTCGCGACGGCCGGCAAGCGGGTCGGGCAGGAGGCGATCCAGCTGCACGGCGGCATCGGCGTCACCGCGGAGTACTCCGTCGGGCACCGGCTCAGCCGGCTCCGCGCCCTCGAGGCGCAGCTCGGTGATGCGCGGCTGCACACCGCGCGCCTGGCCGGCCGCGTCGCGTCGTACGGCGAGGTCGACCCGCTGCCCTGACACTGGCCGTGACCGCGGGCTGACGTCGGCACGGTGCTGTCAAGGGACCTCCGGACCTGACGTGCGCTTCGGCGGTGGCGGGATCGTCGGTCCATGGCACACCACGCACACGGGTCCGAGAGCTTCTACGTCCTGGGGGAGGGGCTGCTCACCACCAGTGGCGAGGGCCGTCCGGCCGGCCGGCGCCGCGACGTCGCAGCGCTGAGCGACGCGGACGCGCCCTTCCGGTTCAGCCGGATGGGTCCGCGAGGGCGACCGCTGGGGATGCCGGTGCTGGGCAAACTCGCCGCCGCCATGATCGCGCCGGGTGGGGTCATGGGCGACGCCCGCGGCATCCCGGCCGGGTACACCTACCTCGGCCAGTTCATCGACCACGACCTCACCTTCGACAAGACCGATGACGTCTCGCTCGGCGACATGGTCTCGCCCGCCGAGCTGACGCTGGCCCGCTCGCCCGTGTTGGACCTCGACTCCGTCTACGGCAACGGTCCGGCCGACCCCGAGTCGCAGAAGTTCTACGCCCCCGACCTCATGCACCTCGCCGTGGGCGGGACGCTCGCGGCCCCGCCCGACGCTGCCCGCGAGGGCTTCGACCTGCCGCGCGGGAAGTCGGGCGGCGTCGCCGTACGCCGCCAGGCGGTGATCCCCGACTCCCGCAACGACGAGAACCTCGCCGTCGCCCAGACGCACCTGGCGATGATCCGCTTCCACAACCGGGTGCTCGACAAGCTGCCGGCCTCGGTGCCGGAGTCGGTGCGGTTCGCCCGTGCCCGTCGCCAGGTGGTCAAGCACTACCAGTGGACGGTCCGCCACGACTACCTGCCGCGCATCGCGGCGAAGAAGGTGGTGGACGACGTCTTCGTCAACGGGCGCAAGGTCTTCGAGGTCGCTGCTCCTGGCACGCAGATGCCGACCATGCCGATCGAGTTCTCGGTCGCGGCCTTCAGGTTCGGGCACTCGATGATTCGCGCGACCTACGACTGGAACCGGCGTTTCGCCGTCAACGGCGGCTCGCTCGACCTGCTCTTCTTCTTCTCCGCGACGGGCGGTGACCTCGGGGGCGGCGCCAAGCTGCCGAGCAACTGGATCGCCGACTTCCGACGCCTCTACGACTTCACCGACGCCGACCGCACCGACCTCACCGGACCCAACGGCGTGAACCGCGCCATGCGCATCGACACCCGGCTGACCAACCCCCTCGACGTGCTGCCCGAGGGCACCTTCGGCGGCTTCGACGACGGCGCGCCCCCGCAGCAGTTCAACCTCGCCTTCCGCAACCTGGTGCGCGGGCGGATGCTCAAGCTGGCCAGCGGGCAGCAGATGGTGGCGCTGATGCAGGACCGCGGCGTCGACGTGACCCCGCTGACGCGTGACCAGATCCTGCAGGGTGACCGGGGTGCCGACCTCGGCGACCTGACGCCGGCCGAGCGCGACGCCGTCGCCGAGCGGACGCCGCTGTGGTTCTACGTGCTCCGCGAGGCGGAGCTCAACAAGGGCAGGCTCGCAGGCGTCGGCGCCAGGATCGTCGCGGAGACGTTCCACCGGGCCCTCGAGGGCAGTGCCACCTCGATCCTGCGCGACCCGGACTTCACCCCCACGCTGGGCAGGACCGCCGGCCGGTTCACCATGGCTGACCTGCTGCTCTTCGCCTTCGAGGGCAAGAAGACGCTGCTCAACCCCTTGGGCGGTGCCTGACCCGGCCGATTTCGCGCGCCACGGCAGGGTCCGTTAGACTCCTGCAGGTTCGCCGCGGTGCTCGTCGCCGTGCCGGACGGGCACCCGTAGCTCAACGGATAGAGCATCTGACTACGGATCAGAAGGTTTGGGGTTCGAATCCCTACGGGTGCGCAGACAAGGAGCCGCAGGTCAGTCACTGACCTGCGGCTCCTGCTGTGCGGGGGGGCGGGGCGGTCGGCGCCCCGGACCGGCCGGCGTCGAGCTCACGCGCGCAGGGCGTCCGCGACCGCGCGGAGCAGCTCCTCCGTGGCGAAGGGCTTGCGCAGGAGCCGGACCGTGTCGGAGTCCACGCCGTGGTGGGCCAGCATCCCGTCGGTGTAGCCCGACATGTACAGCACCCGGAGGTCGGGCCACCGCGTGGTCAGCAGGTGGGCCAGCCTCGGGCCGGACACCCCCGGCATGACGACGTCGGTGAGCAGCAGGTCGGGACGGCGGGGGCCGTCGTGCCCGTCGTCGACCAGGACGTCGTCCGCGCTGCCGCTCGTCACGAGGTAGCCGGCGTCCGTCAGCACCCGGACGACGCTCCCGCGCAGGTCCACCTGGTCCTCGACGACGAGCACGCGCTGGCCCCGACCTGACGGCAGCGCTCCGACCGCCGCGGGCTCGGCCGGGCGCTCGAGGGTCTCCGGGAGCAGGACGCGGACGGTGGTGCCCTCCCCGAGGGTCGACTCGATGCTCACGTGGCCGTGCGCGCTCTGGACCATGCCGTAGACGGTGGCCAGCCCGAGACCGGTCCCGCCCTGGGCGGACTTGGTGGTGAAGAACGGCTCGAAGGCCCGCTCGAGGACCTCCTCGGTCATGCCGTGACCCGTGTCGACGACCTGCAGGTCGACGTACCGGCCGGGCGGCAGCCCGAGCGGGGGGTCGGTGATGACGGCGTCCCTGGCGCCCACCGACAGGGTGCCTCCGCCGGACATCGCGTCCCTGGCGTTGATGGCGAGGTTGACCAGGATCTGGTCGAGCTGACCGGGATCCATCCGCACGAACGGAACAGGCTGCAGGTCGAGCTCGACCCGGATGTGCTCACCGAGCCCGGCGCCCAGGAACGCGACGACCTCCTCGATGCGCGAGAGGACGTCCACGACGGTGGACCTGGTCGGTTCCTGGCGACTGAACAACAGCAGCTGGCGGGTCAGCCGGTTGGCCGATCGGGCCACCTTGAGGATGCTGTCGAGGTGGTTGTCGACGTCCCCGACGACGGGCTTCCTCTGGGCCAGCTCCGCCGTCAGGACGATGGCCGCCAAGGCGTTGTCGAAGTCGTGAGCCACGCCGCCGGCGAGCAGCCCGACGGCCTCGAGCTTCTGCGACTGGCGGAGGTGGGCCTCGAGCTGCACGCTCTCGGTCACCTCCGAGGCCACGACGCCGATGCCCAGCACGTCGCCACCGTGCTGTGCCCGGACCGGGTAGAAGCTGACGACCCAGTGGCGCTGGACGCCGGGCTGCGCGTCGGTGACTCCCGAGATCTCCAGGCCCCGGACCGCCTCGCCCGCGCCGAGGACGCCCTCGTAGATCGCCTCCAGCTGCGGCCACAGCTCCGGGACGACGTCGGAGACCAGACGTCCCAGGTGCTCGGAGGCGGGCAGACCGTTCATCTCGGCCAGCGCGTCGTTGATCCGAGCGAACCGGTAGTCCCGGTCCATGAACGCGAAGCCGACGGGGGCCGACTCCAACAACGTCTCGAGGAGTGCCAGCGTCTCGGCCTGGGCCTCCGCGGCGGTGGCCCTCCCCTCCGCTTCGCTGATCTGCTTCAGCTTGCGATCGGTGATGTCGGTGACCATCCCGGCGACCCGCAGCGGGGTGCCGTCGGAGTCCAGGAGGAACCGTCCGCGGGTGAAGAGCCAGTGCACGGACCCGTCGGGCCACACCACGCGTACGTCGACCGCGTAGGCCTCGCCGCCGGCCAGGGCGGTCGCGAACGACTCCTTCACCATGGCCCGGTCGTCGGGGTGGACGTGCGCGATGTAGTCGTCGTAGCTCCAGGACGGCAGCATCTCGGTGTAGCCGAACACCTCGTCGTGGAGGAGGGACCGGGTGGTGGTGTTCGTCGTCATGTCCAGGTGCCACCAGCCGATACCAGCGGCCTCGAGGACGAAGCGGATCGCGTCATCGAGGGGTTCGATGTCTGGGGCGTCACGGCCCTCGGTCCCCATGCCGGGATGGTAGTCCCCGGAGTCGGTCGCGTCCGGTCCCGTCGGGCTGCTGCCCCGGCCCACCGGTCCGTGCCCGCAGACCGCTCGCGTGGGGCAGGATCAGCCCATGAGCAGAAAGAGGCGGGTCCCGCCGCAGGACGCGATGTTCCTGTGGACCGAGACGCCGGAGACGATGATGCACGTGGCGTCGCTGATGCCGTTCACGCCACCGGCCGGCGCGGGACCGACGTACCTGCGCGACGTCCTCGACGAAGCGCGCGAGGAGCCGGTCAAGTCGCCGTGGAACATGAAGCTGACGCACCCGTTCCTGCTGCGCCACCCGCTGCAGTCGTGGGTCGAGGACGAGAGCTTCGACTTCGACTACCACGTACGCCGCTCCGCGCTGGCGAGCCCGGGTGACGAGCGGGAGCTCGGCATCTTGGTCTCACGCCTGCACAGCCACCAGCTCGACTTCACCCGGCCGCCGTGGGAGCTGCACGTCATCGAGGGTCTCGAGGGCGGCCGGTTCGCGCTGTACACGAAGGTGCACCACGCCCTCGTGGACGGCTTCACTGCGGTGAAGATGCTCGGTCGCTCGCTCTCGGAGGACCCGGACGCCCAGGGCAAGTTCTTCTTCAGCCTCGACCCGCCCAAGCGGTCGAAGCCGCCGAAGGAGTCCGCGTCGCTGGTCCGCGCGGTGAGCGGCACCGCCACCGGTGTGGCCAAGGGGGCGATCGGTGCGGCCGGCTCCGCCGCCGGCGTGGCCAAGGCCGTCGTGAAGCTCGAGCTCAGCCGGGGCGAGGAGCACAAGAACCTCAAGGGCGGGTGGAGCGCGCCCGACTCGATCCTGAACCAGCGCACCAGCCGCGCCCGTCGCTTCGCCACCCAGCAGTTCGACACCTCCCGCTTCAAGGCCGTCGCCGAGGCGTCGGGAGGCACGCTGAACGACGTCGTCATGGCGGTCTGCGGCGGTGGGCTCCGCACCTACCTCTCCGAGCTCGACGCGCTGCCGGAGAAGCCGTTGGTGGCCTTCGTGCCGGTGAACATCCGCGAGCAGGGCGACGAGGGCGGCGGCAACAAGGTCGCCGTGCTGATGGCCTCGATGGGCACCGACGTCGACGACCCGGTACGTCGGCTCGAGGCGGTGATCGACTCGACCAGCCAGGCGAAGAGCCAGATGGCCGGACTGGGACAGCTGCCGGCCCTGGCCTACTCCGGCTACCTGCTCGCGCCCAGCCTGGCGCAGACCGTCTCCGCGATCGCCGGGGTGAAGAACCCGCTGCCGACCACCTTCAACCTGGTGCTGTCGAACGTGCCGGGTCCGAAGAAGACCTTGTACCTGCGCGGCTCACGGCTGGAGGCGGTCTACCCGGTGTCGATCCCGGCGCACGGGATGGCGCTGAACATCACCCTGGAGACCTACGCCGGCACGATGAACTTCGGCTTCATCGGAGACCGGGAGGCCGTGCCGCACCTGCAGCGGCTCGCCGTCTACACCGGGGAGGCGTTGACCGCCCTGGAGGAAGGTCTGGGGCTTCCGGGCGGAGCGGACAGCGAGGGGGCTCGCTCGCCCGAGGCGCAGGCGCAGGCGCCGAAGAAGACCGGATCCGGACCGTCGTCGGTGACCCGCGCAGCGCTGGCGAAGCCCGCGAAGAAGAGCACGGCCGAGAAGAGCGCCGCGAAGAAGAGCACGGCCAAGAAGAGCGCCGCGAAGAAGGCCACGGCGAAGAAGAGCACGGCCAAGAAGAGCGCCGCCAAGAAGAGCACGGCCAAGGAGAGCGCTGCGCAGGGCACGGCCACGACGAACACCGCGAAGAAGGCCACGGCCACGAAGACCACGGCGAACAAGGGCACGGGCAAGAAGGTCACGGCGAAGAAGACCAGTGCCACGAACTCCGGCTCCGCTCCCTCGTGAGGTGAGAGCTCCGGGGGCGGTGGCGGCGCTGCTCTCCGTCGCCACGACGTTGACGGGGTGCTCCGACGAGGGCCGGGCCACGCCGTCCTCGACAGGGTCCTCCGCGTCCTCCGCGTCCTCCGCCTCGGACCCCTCGGACCCCTCGGACCCGTCGGACCCCGCGACCCCCGCCGAACCGGTCGAGAACCTGAGCGTGACCGAGGTCTGCACCCGGGCCGCCGAGATCTGGCCACGCACCGCGTCGCTCGACCTCGAGGACCTGCGGGCCGTCGAGTCGCAGCTCTTCGAGATCAGCACCGACCCGACCAACGCCGAGGAGTCGTTCGCCCTCATCCATCTCCAGTTCGGACTGGAGGACGCCATCGCCTCGAGCGTCTCGGACTCCTTCGGGGCGATGCGGCGCGAGCTGGCACGCGGGTACGACGATTTCGAGAAGGCCTGCCGTGAGGACGGCGCACGCTTCTGATCGTCCGACCGGTCGGACGGGCAGCTCGGCGGTTTCTCGGGGCTGAACCCCCTCGTCGGCGGGCGAGCTGCCCGTTCGAACGGGCGCACCGGCCGCCACCTCGACGGATGAGGCAGCGGATCAGGCGGTGGGACGCCGCAGCAGCACGAGTGCACCGCGGTCGAAGGTGCGCGTCTCGACGACCTGGAGATCGAGAGCGGGGTGCGCGTCGACGTGTGCCGCCACCTCGTCGGCCTGGTCGTCCGGACCGACCTGGAGCACGGCGAAGCCCGCAGGGGCGAGGTGCTGCCCGATCACCTGGAGGCAGGACCGCACGAGGTCGAAGCCGCTGACGCCCCCGTCGATGGCCAGACGGGGGTCCTCGGGGAAGGTGAGGACGTCGGCGCTGGCGACCCACGGCGGGTCGGCGATGATCGCGGCGAACCGCTCCTCGGGATCGAGCACCTCGTCCATCCGCCCGCAGCGGACCGTGACCTGCTCACGCATGCCGGCGCCCTGAGCGTTGACCTCGGCGAACGAGCACGCGACCGGGGAGAGGTCGACCATCGTCAGCGGCCGGGCGTGGCCGTGGACCGCGAGCAGCCCGATGTGGCCGGCGCCGGAGCACACCTCGAGCACGGGGCCCGGTGGGGCGTCGTGCAGCAGTCCCGACACCCAGTGCGACTGCGCGACGGTCCACGGTCGGGGCTCGAGGACGCGGTGGTCGTAGGCGATGGTGAGCGGGCCGTACGCCATGGTCTGCACCGAGGTCGTGGTCACCGGTCCCCGCTCGCGACCGGCTCGTGCCACGGCTCGGTCGGCTCGAAGGTCCTCGCCACCTTGTGGGTGCCGTCGCACCACGGCTGCACCGCCGAGTGGCCGCAGCGGCAGACGGCCGAGACCGGCCGGGTCGTGGTGTGCTCGGCGCCGTCGGGGTCGCGCACCCGGTGAGCGCCGCGCAGCAACAGGGGGCCGGCGGGGCACGCCACCGCACGCTCGTGCGGGAAGGGTGCCGGCACGACGGGTTCAGTCATCGACGCCCCACTCCGCCAGGGCTCGACGGGCGACCCGGTCCTCGAGGTCGAGGCACGAGAAGGCGCCCAGGAACACGTCGTCGGTCAACGCCGGCTCGTCCGCGACCAGTGGTCCGCAGATGTCGCGGACAGCCTGCTGCTCGTGCGCCGCGTCGGCCAGCACGTGCTCGTCGTAGTAGTCCACCAGCTCCTGCGGCATCCCGAGCCGCGCCAGGCCCTGGGCGATGCGGCGCGCGGGCATGGAGCTCGTCGCCTCGAAGGCGGCGAGATGGCCCAGCGCGGCGCCGCGCAGCCGCCGGTGCAGCCCGAACAGCGACATCGCGTTGTTCTGCTCGAGGATCTCGGCCGGTGCGTCGTCGACGTAGGCGCCGTACTCCGCGCTCAGCCCGGCAGCGGACATCCCCAGCGCGAAGAGGTGGGCGTGCAGCCGGTTCGGGTCGCCGGCGCCGTACTCGTCGAAGAGCACCGCCGACAGCGCCGCCTTGGGTCGCGTGGTGAGCCGCGGGACGACCCAGGCCGTCGCGTCGGACTCCTTGAGGTGGTAGACCGAGCGCCAGCGCAGCAGCTCGAGCAGCTGCTCGCGGTCGCAACGCCGCTGCACGTGCGCAGCGAGCGACAGCCCGTCGTGGCCCGCGACGTAGGAGAAGAAGGTGGTGGCGAAGTCGGCCCCCACGGTGGGTGCGGTGACGCGGGACCTCAGCTCGGCCTCGAACGCGGTCTCCAGCCGACGGCGTACGGCGAGCAGGGGCGGGTGCCACTCCATCGACTCGAGGGCGTGGTCGAGACCCTGGTGGTGCAGCTCGTACATCGCCCACAGGGCGACGTGGGCGTCGTCGGCGCCGTCCGGCTCGAGGTCGGCGACCAGGTCCCAGTCTTCGCGCGCGCCGCTCATCAGCCCGAAGAGCACCTCGCTCAACGGCCCACGGGGCTTGGGGATCAGCATCCCGGTCCTCTCCTCTCGCTCGAGTCGCCGACCCGGTACCCCGGGAGGGCCGGAGGTAACGGGTGCGGGCGGCCCGGGCAGCGGCACGCAGCCCTGTGCAGCCCGTGCAGCGAGGAGCCGCCGCCCGCACCGACGACGCTAGCCGTCGACGAAAGCCGGCGCCCCACCCTCAACGGTGGCGGGGCGCTGGAAGCCGCTGCTGCGGGGCCCGGCGATCACCCCACGACGAGTCGCGCGAGCAGCAGCAGCCCCGCGCCGATGCACGCCGCGGCAACGATCGCGCGCAGCCGCTCGGCGCGCACCCGGGTGGCGAGCGCCGCGCCGACGAGGGCGCCGGTGGCGGCGAGCAGCCCCAGCCCGGTCCCCAGGCGTACGTCGGTCAGCCCGGCGTCGAGGTAGCCGACCGAACCGGCGACGACCACGGGCAGCTGGGCCACCTGGCTGACGGCCACCGCCCGGACCGGGGGCACCGCCAGGACGAGCAGCAGCGGCACCAGGATCACCGGTCCGCCGGTGCCGGTGAGGGCCGACCCGAACCCGACGAGCCCGCCGAGGGCGACCAGTGTCGATCCTCGCCGCGACTCACCCGTCGCGCCGCCGGGCTCCGCGGACGGCCGCCGGCGCCGGAGCTGGTGGAGGCCCACTCCGATCGTGAAGGCCGCCATGACCGCCACCAGCAGCGGGCCGGGCAGCAGGGCGTTGGCCCGTGCGCCGAGGAAGGCGCCCGGCGCGATCCCGGCGCTGAGCCAGCCGGCCATCGCCCACGGCACGACGCCGCGCCGCGCGTAGGCGACCGTGCCGACGACCCCGGTGAAGCCGAACACCCAGAGGCTCGTGGCGGCGGCCTCGCTCGCCGTCAGTCCTCCGACGAACATGAGCCCCGGAGGCAGCAGCACCCCGCCGACGCCGACGAGTCCGATGAGGACGCCGACCACCGCGGCCAGTCCCAGCAGCAGCGGCACCCGTGTCCCCCTGTCGGCCCAGATCGTGCGCCATCGCAGGCTAGCGGCGCGGGGGGTGCCTCGGGACGCGGGGCCGGTGGCGCGGACCCGGATCGGAGAACGTGCCCTCCTCCTCACCCCGCCCACGCACGCGATGGTGGTGGGCGGGGCCCCCGGTCACCTGCGCGCGTCCGCCCGTCGCGTGGTGCAGGCGACCATGAGAGGACGTACCCCGATTTATCCGGATCACGCGAGTCGCGCACCAATTCTTGGACGACTGTCCTAGTCTTCTCTCGAGCCCCGGTCAGCCTCCCCCGTCTGACCGGGGCTCCCTGCTGTCCCGAGGGTGGTCCGCGTCGTCGTCTCGTCGCGGTCCGCGTCGTCGTCCCGTGGTCCCGGGCAGCCGCCCTGGGACGCCCCGGTCACCCGCGTCGGTTGCGCCGGTCACCCACCCTGGTCAGGGTGGTCGCCGCTGGGCGTGCTGCCGATCCGGGCCCGCGCGCAGGCCACGACGGCGCCCAGGTCCAGCTCGTACGTCGGTCCGCCGCTCGCGCCGTAGGAGGCCAGCCGGCCCGCCGCCCGCTCGAGGAGCCGGGAGGCACCGACCGCGTTGCCGCGCTCGTGGTGGGTCAGCCCGACGCAGAGCTGCGCCAGGCCCTGCCACAGCTCCCGCTCGTCCTCCGGGCCGGACTTCCACCGCACCTCGAGGGCCTCATGGGCCTGGAAGGGACGGCCGACGTCGAGCAGCTCGCGGGCGTAGGTCAGCGTGTCCTCCGGCGACCGGGGGTCCTCGGAGATCGGCTCGACCCCGGGCTCGCCGTACGCCAGGGGGCGGCCGAGCCGGTCGCGCGGTCGCGCCTGCTCGGCGCGACCGGCCGCGTTGCGGTCGCGGTCGGCCGCCGGCTCCGCGGCGGCGTCCGTGCCGGTGCCGGTGCCGGCGCCGGGGACGGCGCCGGGGGCGGAGCTGGGGCCGTCGGTCTGCTCGTCGGGGGGTGCCACCTCGCCCACCCTACGGACCCGTGGCGGCCGCGAACCGGGCCGCGACGACCCGCACCGCCTCGCGCAGCTCGGGGCCCTCCTCGACGGTGAAGGCGACGGGCACCTGGGCCAGCCACTCCTGCGCGTACATCGCGGGGTTGCCGGTGCTGCCGGTGAGCACGCACGAGGGGCCATCGGGCCCGTCGTCGGCCACGAGCCGGCCCATCGGCGACCGGATCCACGGCGCCACCACCTCGAGCGGGGCCGCGAAGCGCACCCGGGTGGTGAACTCCCAGCCGGAGCCGAGGTTGGTCTCGAGCGCCGCGACCGGGTCCAGCCCCTCGGGTGGCTCGAAGGACTCGGGGCGCTGCTCGACCGACCCGATCCGGTCCAGCCGGTAGGTGCGGGTCGCGTCGGCGCGGTGGGAGTGGCACAGCAGGTACCACCGGCCGTGGCGCACGACGACCGCCCAGGGGTCGACCTCCACCTCCCAGGCGCTGCCGGACTCCGCGCGGTAGGACAGGTGGACCCGGCGTCGGGCCGCGACCGCGGCGACCAGCGCGGTCGTGGTGGCGGGGTCGGGCCGCGTCGGGTGCCGCACCGGCGTGGTCGCCGCATGGGCGCGCAGCGTCGCGGCCTCGCGCCCCACCCGCTCCGGCAGCGCCCGCACCACCTTGTCCAGCGCCGGGCCGACCTCGCCGTCCCCGGGGCCGCTGTCGAGGACCGCCATCACGAGGCTCAGCGCCTCGGTCTGGGTGAACCAGACGGGCGGCAGCCGGGTGCCGCGCCCGAGCCGGTAGCCGCCGTACGGCCCACGGGTCGACTCGACCTCGATCCCGGCCTCCCGCAGGATCGCGACGTACCGGCGCGCCGCGCGCTCGGTGACGCCCAGCCGCTCGGCCAGCTCGGAGGCGGTCACGCCCGGCCGCGCCTGGAGCAGCTCGAGGGCGCGCAGCGCGCGGGCGGTGGGGCTGAGGTCGCTGCTCACGGTGGGGGCCACGGGAGCAGGCTAGGCACGGCGGTGCGGCTACCGGAAGGCATCCGTCCGCAACCTCGCCTAACGTGAGCCGCGCCGCGACCCGACCGGGCCGGCCGCGCGGGACCGGGCATCCGGACCGCGCGTCGAGAGAAGACGTGGAGGACCGCATGGACATCGTGCTCGTTGCCGGACTGTGGCTGGACGCGTCCGCCTGGGACGCCGTCGTCGGAGAGCTGGAGCAGCGTGGTCACCGCGCCCGGCCCGTCACGCTGCCCGGCCAGGGGGACGGTCGCGCCGGGGCCACGCTCGACGACCAGGTCGCGGCGGTGGTCGCCGCCGTCGACGCCGCTGTGCAGTCCGGCGGGGAGTCCGGTGGGGGTCGCCCGCTGGTGGTCGGCCACTCCGCCGCCTGCTCGCTGGCCTGGCTCGCGGCCGACGCCCGCGTCGACCAGGTCGCCGGCACGGCCCTGATCGGAGGCTGGCCGTCGCCGGACGGGGAGAAGTACGCCGCCTTCTTCGACCTCACCGACGGCGTCATGCCCTTCCCCGGCTGGGAGCCCTTCGAGGGCCCCGACTCCGCCGACCTCGACGACGCCACCAAGGAGCGGGTGGCCGCCGCGGCGATCCCGGTCCCCGGCGAGGTCGCGCACGGCGTCGTCCGGCTCACCGACCCCCGCCGGTACGACGTACCGACGGTGCTGGTGTGCCCGGAGTACACGCCCGCCGAGGCGAAGGAGTGGATCGACGCCGGCGACCTCCCCGAGCTGACCCAGGTCACCCGGCTGGAGATGGTCGACCTCGACTCCGGTCACTGGCCGATGTTCAGCCGGCCCGCCGAGCTGGCGCAGGTGCTCGCGGAGATCGCCGACCGGCTCGGCTAGGGGCCGGTCTGGCTGAGGTACAGGTTCAGCCGAGGGGCGCGTTCAGCTGAGGCACAGGCAGAACGGGTGCCCGGCCGGGTCGAGGAAGACCCGGAACGTGGTGCCCGGCTGGTGCTCGTGCTTGGTGGCCCCGATGGCCAGCACCTCGGCCTCGGCGGTGTCGAGGTCCTCGACGACCACGTCGAGGTGCATCTGCTGCGGCACGTCCTGGCCCGGCCACACCGGGGCGCGGTAGTCCTCGACCGGCTGGAAGCACAGTGACTGGCCGTGGTCGGAGCGGGCCTCGACCCACTGGCCGCCGTCGCCGTCGCTCACCTCCCAGTCGAGCAGCGCTCCGTAGAAGCGGCCGAGGGCCTGGGCGTCGGGGCAGTCGAGGACGATGGTCGGGAAGCGTGCGATGGCCATGGGTGCACGCTAGGCCCGGTTCCGGACGATCGGGGTCCGTTGGGGCTGGTGGACGTGCCCTCCCGACGCTGAGCCGTGGACCTCGACGACAGGTGCGTGGGAAAAGCACCCTCGCGGCCGCCGGCGCGGTGCTTTTCCCACGCATCTGCGAGGGCTCCGGGGTCGACCGGCCCCGGGCGTCCTGTGGTTCGCTGGGGCGTCATGGAGACCCCGACCGGCCCGGCCCTCGTCGACGCGCTGCGGCTGACGCCGCGTGGCGCGGTCGACGCCCTCGAGGACGCCCTGCGCTCCGGCTTCGACCCGGAGGACGACCCGCCCCGGAGCCGGGTCGCGACGGCGGCGGGCGAGCTGCTGCTGATGCCCTCGACACTGGGCGACGTCTCGGGGGTCAAGCTGCTCTCGCTGACCGGTGACAACCCGCAGCGTGACCTGCCGGTGGTCCAGGGTGCCTACCTGCTCTTCGAGGGCCCCGGTCAGCGCCCCGCGGCGCTCGTCGACGGCGCCGCGCTCACCGACCTGCGGACCTCGGCGGTCTCCGCGCTGGCGGTGCGCCACCTGCTGCCCCGCTCCGACGACCGTCCGCTCCGGCTCGTCGTGCTCGGCGCCGGGCCCCAGGCCCGGGCCCACGTCACCACCCTGCGGACGCTGCACGACCTCGCCTCGGTGACCCTCGTGGGTCGGGCACCGGACACGGTCGCAGCGCTGGCCCAGGAGCTCGGAGCCGCCGTCGGTGACGTGTCCGCGGTGGCGGAGGCCGACGTGGTCTGCTGCTGCACCTCCGCGACGACGCCCCTCTTCGACGGCGACCTCGTGCGCGACGACGCGGTGGTGGTCGCGATCGGCTCGCACCACCCGGGTGCCCGGGAGACCGACGACGTTCTCGTACGTCGCTCCGCGGTCGTCGTCGAGTCACGCCGCAGCGCGCTGGCGGAGGCCGGCGACGTCGTGCTGCCGATCGACGCCGGCGTGCTCGACGTCGCCGACCTGGTGACCCTGCGTGAGGTGGTCACCGGCGCCGTCGTCCTGCCCGAGGGGCGGCCGCGGCTCTTCAAGGGCACCGGCATGTCCTGGCAGGACCTCGTGGTCGCAGCCGCCGAGCTCCACGCTCGCCGTACTTGACGGCGGGCGCAGAACCGAGGGACACGCACCCTCGGGGGCCGAAGCGAGGTGCCTTTCCCTCGGTTCTGTGGCGCCCGACCCGACAGATGCGTGGGAAAAGCACCCTGGCGAGCCCGGGTGAGGTGCTTTTCCCACGCATCTGCGGGGCGGGCGAGCGGCAGCTGACCGGAGGCCCGGCGGTGGGTTCAGCGAGGCCTGCCGGGAGGATGACTCCCATGCCGCTCTCCTGGACCCTGCACAACGACGGCCGCACGGTGACCGAGGGCGCCGTGGTCCGTCCCGGTGAACGGCTCAGCTGGCCGCGCACCGTCGGTCTCGGCGCCCAGCACGTCGTCGCGATGTTCGGCGCGACGTTCCTGGTGCCGGTGCTGACGGGCTTCCCGCCCACCGCGACGCTGTTCTTCTCCGGTGTCGGCACGATCCTGTTCCTGGTGCTCACCGGCAACCGGGTGCCGAGCTACCTGGGGTCGTCCTTCGCCTTCATCGCACCCATCACGGCCGCCACCGCGAGCGGCTCGATGGGCAACGCGCTCTTCGGGGTGCTGGTCACCGGCCTGCTGCTCGCCGCGGTCGGAGCGGTGGTCGCGAGCACGGGCGCGGGCTGGATCGACGCCCTCATGCCGCCCGTCGTCACCGGCGCAATCGTCGCCCTCATCGGGCTCAACCTCTCGGGTGCGGCGACCTCTAACGTGCAGGCAGCCCCCTGGACGGCGCTGGTCACCCTCGTCGCGCTGCTCGTCGTCGCCGTCGTGTTCCGGGGCCTGGCGGCGCGGCTGTCGATTCTGCTGGGGGTGGTCGTCGGCTACGTGTTCGCGGCGTTCGCCGGCGCCGTCGACCTAGCCGCCGTCCGCGACGCGGCGTGGGTCGGCCTGCCCGACTTCTTCGCCCCCGAGCCCAGCTGGGGCGTGCTGCCCGCGTTTCTCCCGGTCGTGCTCGTGCTCGTCGCCGAGAACGTCGGCCACGTCCGCACCGTCGCCCACCTCACCGACGACCCCGAGGTCAACGCCCGCACCGGTCGGGCGCTGCTGGCCGACGGGCTGGCCACGACCCTGGCCGGCGCGGGCGGCGGGTCCGGCACCACGACGTACGGCGAGAACATCGGCGTCATGGCGGCGACCCGGGTCTACTCGACCGCGGCGTACTGGGTGGCGGGCGCCGTGGCGATCCTCCTCAGCCTGTCGCCGAAGTTCGGCGCGCTCGTCAACACCATCCCTGCGGGCGTGCTCGGCGGCGTGACGGTGGCCCTCTACGGCCTCATCGGCGTGGTCGGCGTGAAGATCTGGATCGACAACCGGGTCGACTTCTCGAAGCCGGTCAACCAGTTCACCGCTGCCGTCGCGCTCGTCGTCGGCATCGGCAACCTGACGCTCAGCTCCGGCGACGTCATGGTCACCGGCATCGCGCTCGGCACGGTCGCCGCGCTGGTGGTCTTCCACGGCATGACCGCGCTCGAGCGTGCGCGGGGCGCTCGCGCCTGAGGCCGGGCGACCACCCGGTGGCTACCGTGGCGCCCGTGGAGATGATCCTGGGGCCTGTGCACGGGCCTGTCGCGACCGAGGACCTGCCCGAGCACTACCCGTGGCCCGAACGGGATGGTCGGCCCTGGGTGCGAGCGATGATGTCGTGCACCCTCGACGGTGCCGCGGCCGGCGCGGACGGGCTCAGCGGATCGATCTCGAGCGACGCGGACGGTGCGGTCTTCTCCGCCGTACGTCGCTTCGCGGACGTCGTGCTGGTGGGCGGCGGGACGCTCGCGGCGGAGGAGTACGGACCGTCGAAGGCGTCCGAGGAGGACGCGGCTCGACGCGCGGCTGCCGGCCAGGCCCCGGCGCCGGTGATCGCGGTGGTGTCCGGCTCGCTGAAGCTGCCGCTGGACGACGACGGGTTCACCGCCTCGACGGTGCGACCGATCGTCTTCACCACCGCCGACCCCGACCCCGACCGTCTGGCGGCGGTGCGTGAGCGGTGCGACGTCGTGCAGGCCGACGGCGACACCGTCGACGTCGGCTGGGTCGTCGAGCGCCTCGCCGAACGGGGACTGTGGCGCATCGTGTGCGAGGGAGGGCCGTCGCTGCTGCGGGACGCGGCCGCCGCCGACCTGCTCGACGAGGCCGACCTGACCTTCGCGCCGCTCCTCGTCGGCTCGGAGAACACCCCCCGGACCGACATGCTCGACGACGCCTCCCGCTTCGAGCTCGCCCACGTGCTCACCGAGGAGGGCGTCCTCATGACCCGTTACCTGCGCGGTGGCACCCGGTGATCGGCCTGCGGGAGCTCGCCGCCCTCGTCGAGGAGCACGGTGAGCACCTCGACCACGAGGTGGCGCCGTTCGTCGTGGGCGGCACCGCCCACGACACCGACGCCACGCCGCTGCTGATGGGCGTGGTGAACCTCTCGCGCGACTCGTGGTACCGCGAGAGCGTCGCCGCCACCCGTGAGGCGGCCGTCCGGCGCGGGACCGTGCTGGCTGCCCAGGGTGCCGGGCTCGTCGACGTCGGGGCCGAGTCGGTCGTCGACACCGCCGACCGCGTGGCGGCCGACGAGCAGACCCGTCGCCTGGTGCCGGTCATCGAGGACCTCGCCGCCGCGGGTGTCGCGGTCTCCGTCGAGAGCTACCACCCCTCGGTGGTGCGGCGCTGCCTCGAGGCCGGCGCGGTGGTGCTCAACCTCACCGGGTCCGTCGACGACGAGGAGATGTTCGGCCTCGCCGCCGCCCACGACGCGTCCGTCGTGCTGTGCCACATCGTCGGCGACAACGCGCGCGAGCTCCACGACCCCTCGCGGAACCCGGTGGCGCAGGACCCGTTCCCGGCGATGGAGGAGCAGTTCGCGCGCCGCCTCGAGACCGCCCGCTCCGCCGGTGTCACCTCGGTGGCGATCGACCCCGGCCTCGGCTTCGGCTTCTCCTGGCTGCCCGACCCGGTCGACCGGGCGCGCTACCAGGCCACCTCGCTGCTGCAGACCTTCCGCCTGCGTCACCTCGGGGCACCGATCTGCCACGCGCTGCCCGCCGCGATGGACGTCTTCGGGGAGGAGGTGCGCACCGCGGAGGGCTACTTCGCCGTGCTCGCGCACCTCGGGCGGACCGGCATCTACCGCACCCACGAGGTGACGCGCGTCGACGCAGTCCTCACCGCGATGCGGGTGTTCGCCGCGTCCTGACCGCGCTCGAGCATGTGCGGGGCACCGCGCCTGAGTGCGTCGGCAGGTCTACGGGGCGGAGCCGCCACGCCGGGTGAGGACGACCGCCAGCACGCCACCGAGAGCCGACAGCAGCAGGAACAGCACCAGCTCCACCTGACCGGCGTCGCCATCGGCACCGATCATGAGCCCGAGGAACACCAGGGCTCCCACGACGACGGCGATGACGACGTTCCTCATGCGCCCACTGTCCCAGCCGGTGCGCTCGAGCGAGGGCTTTCGCCCGCCCTGCACTGCCCGCCGGGCGGACGGGGAGGGTGATCAGCCGAGGACCATGCCGCGGTGCATGACGCGGTCGCCGACGACGCCGGAGTGGTCGGCGCGGTGCATGACGCAGCCGTTGTCCCACATCACGACGTCGCCGGGGCTCCACCGGTGGTCGAGCACGTTGGCGGGCCGGGTGGAGTGCTCGAAGAGCTGGGCCACGACCTCCTCCGACTCGATCGGGTCGAGCCCGGTGACCGAGGCGCACCGCGCCGGCGTCGTCAGGTAGAGCGCCGTGCGGCCCGTCACCGGGTGCGGGCGGAACACCGGGTGCTCGGCCTCGGACTCGTCGTCGGGCCCGAGCTCGACGCCGGTCACGACGTGGCGGATGGTGCGACCGGCGAGCCGCTTGCGCAGCTCGGCGGGCAGGGTGTCGAAGGCGCGGTACTGGTTGCTGAACTGCGTGGCGCCGCCCTGCTCGGGCACGGTCACGGCGCGCAGCGCGGTGTACGCCGGAGGCGTCACGACGTAGCTGGTGTCGACGTGGAACGAGCTCCTCGGAGGAGTCGTGCGCCCCACGTTGCTGATGACGTTGAGGTCCGGGTGCCCCTCGAGCGGCGTCTCGCCGGTGGTGAAGGTCAGCGTCCCGAAGCGCTCCAGCAGCGCCACGAAGGCGGCGTCGTCGAGGGTCTGCTCGGGCACCACCACGACGCCGTGCTGCCCGAGGAGCACCCGCAGGGCGTCCACCTGGGCGTCGTCGACCCACGCCAGGTCGACGTCGCGGACCACGACGCCGACGGGGTCGAGGGTCTCGGTGGTCAGCAGGGTCATGGGGTCACCTCTCGGGCGGAAGGGGAGGGGGCGGTCCGGGCGGGGGGAACGGTGGGCCGAGGGGCGAGGACGTCGTCGACGGCGAGCCGGAACAGCCGCGCGAGCGGCAGGCCCGCGGCCTCGGCCATCACCACGAGCACGCTGCTCGGCGCGTAGGAGCAGTAGAGGCTGGCCTCGAGGAACCAGGGGTTCCCGTCGGGGTCGACGCGGAAGTCGAAGAGCCCGTAGTGACGGCACCCCAGGGCGTCGTACGCCGCTCGCGCTGCGGCGTGCACGGCCGCGACGACCGGGTCGTCGGGGTCCACGATCCACGCGTGCTCGGCGTCCTTGGCCACCAGGCCCAGGTCGCCGGTGTCGTCGCGCCTCAGCTTGTCGGCGTGGTCGCGCACCGGCTTGCCGACCGGGTCGACGGCGTACTCCTCCAGCGGCATGCACACCAGCTCGCCCTCGACGTCGACGACGCCGCAGCGCACCTCGCGACCGAGCTCGACGTACGTCTCGACGAGCGCGCGCGGGGAGTGGCGGCACGCCTCGGCCACCGCTGCCTCCAGGGCGCCGGGGGCGGCGGCGTCCGGCACGAGCGTCACGCCCAGCGAGTTGTCGGCGTCGACGGGCTTGACCACCACGGCGCCCTGCGGCGCGCGACCCTCGAGCGTCACCGGCTCCCCGGGACGCACCACCACCCCCGCCGGCACCCGGACGCCGCCGGCGGCGACGACGGCGCGGGCCAGCGCCTTGTCGGCGCCGATCGCCATCACCTCGGCGCGGTTGCCCAGCATCGGGACCTCGAGGAGCTCGAGCAGGGCGCGGTAGCGCGTCATCCCGGGGCGGCAGAACATCTGGGGGACGGCGACGTCGGGCGCCAGCGCGGTGATGCGCCGGACCGCCTCGGCCAGCGTGCAGCTCGGCGCCGCCGCGACCGACTCCACGTCGAGGTCGCGCGGGAAGCGCCAGCGGCCGTCGGGCGAGACGTGCGCGACCACGTGCTCGTAGGCGTCGGCGCCGGGCAGGACGTCCGGCAGCGCCCTCGCCCGGAGCGCGTCGAGGCAGCCACGGGCGTAGAGCAGCGAGACGTCGGCCAGCAGCTCGCTCTCCGCGGACCCGACGAGGTGCAGCACGGTCAGCGGCACCTCAGTCGCCCCCCGGCTCCACGAGCTTGCCGATGTTGAGGTCGACCTTCTGCCACGGACGTCCGCGCCGCAGGTTGCCGAGCAGCAGCGACGGCACGTGCACGTGGTGCAGGGCCAGGAACGGCAGCGGGTCGTCGCGGTCCAGGACGGCGTCGACACCACGCCGCACGGTGCGCAGCCGGCCGGGGGCCGTGCGCGGGTGGCGCAGCGACTGCCACAGCTCGTGGTGGAGCCAGTACGTCGGCCGCCCGCCGAGCGGCGGCTCGACCAGCGGGGCGTCGTCGTCGAGGTAGGCGGCGGACACCCCGGGGTGGTCGTGCAGCAGGGTGATCGCGGAGTGGGTGCGGGGGTTGCACTCGATGGCGCGGGCGACCCCGTCGGCACCCTCGATGAAGTCGAAGGACAGCTGGCCGGTCCAGCCGCCGGCGGCGACGAACCGCTCCACCCACTCCCGGATCTGCGGTTTGTCGACCTGCTCGTAGGTCAGCTGCCAGGGGGAGCTGGCGCAGCAGACGTAGACCTGGAGCCGGCCGTCGCGGACGGTGCCGTGCGTGCAGTACTCGGTCCCGACGAGCAGCTCCTGAAGGATCCACGGATGGTCCTCGCTGATCGGCAGCGACCGCACGAACGTCTCGGTCTCCGCCGGGGTGGGCCGGGGCAGCGGCGTCAGGTCGAGGCGGCGCACCGGGTCGTAGGGGATCGACTTGAGGACGTAGGTGAGCCCGGTGGCGGCGAAGTCGAAGTCCAGCACCTGCTGGGGATCGGTGATCCGGTGCGTCTCCGGCACGGGCAGCCCGAGCCCGGCGGCCATCGCGGAGAACGCCTGCTTGTCGTCGACCTGACACAAATCACCGGCGTCGAGGTGCACCACCTCGCAGTGGCCCGAGAGCAACGCCCCTGCCTCGGCGTCGGGCAGGCTGGCGGCCGGGCTGCAGACCGGCACGTAGACGTCGACCCCCTCCTCCTTGACGACCCGCAGCAGCGCGTCGGCGTAGTCGGGGGAGCTGGTGTCGGGCACGACGTGGAACGCGTCGACGGCGCGGGAGAAGCGGTGCCCGGTCCAGCGGTAGCGGGCGGTCTCCACCATCACCACCCGGTGACCCGCGGCGTGGAAGTGGCGAGCCAGCGCCAGCGCCTTGGTCATCTTGCCGCCGCTGACCAGGACCGTACGGCGACGCGGGTCGGGCGGCACCGGTGGACGGGAGGGACGCAACCGCGCAGCGCCGACCAGGGCGAGGTTCACCGGCAGCGTGGCCTGCAGCAGGGCGACCGCGCCGACCGTGCGGCCCGCACGCGCCAGCCGGCGCAGCGCACCGTCCGACGAGACGTCGGGGGCGGCCACCTCACACCCTCCGGGCGAGCGTGACCCCGTCGCGCAGCGGCACCACGACCTGCTCCACGCGCGGGTCGTCGCGCAGCTGCTCGTTGAAGGCGGTGACGGCGCGGCCGTTGGGCGAGGAGGCCTCCGACCAGGGCTCACCCTGGAGCAGCGTGTTGTCGACGCACAGCAACCCCTCGGGGTGCAGGAGCCCGCGGTCGAGCAGGAGGTCGAGGTAGCCGGCGTACCCCGGCTTGTCGGCGTCGAGGAACACGAGGTCGAAGGTCTCGCCCTGCTCGGCCAGGCGCGCCAGCGTCTCGCTCGCCGGTCCGACCTCGACCTGCACCCGGTCGCCGACGGGGGAAGCGGCGAAGCAGTCCCGGGCGAGGGCCGCGACGCCGGGGTCCAGCTCGCAGGCCACGACCCGCCCGCCCTCGGGCAGCGCCTCGGCCATCGCGAGCGCGGCGTAGCCGGTGAACATGCCGACCTCCAGCACCTGCCGGGACCGGCTCACCCGCACGAGCATCTGGAGGAACGCACCCTCGACGTGGCCGGACAGCATCTCGGCCTCGAGATTCCCCTCCCAGGGTTCGGCACGGGTGCGCTCCTCCAGGGCGGCCAGCGCCGCCGACGGGGGCGAGGTCTGCTGCTCGACGTACCCCTCGAGCCCGGCCGCGATCGCCCGGGCGCGGGCGAGGTCGGCGCGGGCCTCGAGCGGTACGCCGGGCACGTCGGCCACCTGCCGGGCCACCGAGCCCAGCAGGTCGGCCACGATGCCGACGGGGGTGACGGGTCGCGCCCCGCCGACCGGGGCGCGCGACGACGTCGGGGCCGGACCCCCGAGCGGTCCGGTCAGGTCGGTGTCAGCCGACATCGCGGACCGGGACGCCGGCCTGGGCCGGGACCGAGCCGTGCCCGGCAGCGGGCACCTCGACCGTCGACTCCTCGAGCGCGATGAAGGCGTCGACGCCGGCACCGCCGCGGGGGAGGGCAGCGCACAGCTCCTTGTGCTCGCGCAGCGTGTCGACCAGCTCGTCGACGTCGATGTCGCTGACGAAGTGGCAGGTGCCGATCGGCCGCGGGACGGCCGCACGGAGCAGGCCGTCGCGGGTGGCCAGGATCGAGGCCGTGGACCGCTCGAGCAGCTCGGGGGTGAACCACGGGCTGTCCACCGTGAGGCCGAGACGGCTGAAGAGACCGAGCACCCGGTCGCGGTCGGCCGGCGAGAGGTAGCCGCGGCGGGCCGCCAGCGTGGCGGAGTAGGCCATGTCGACGCTGATGGCGTGGCCGTGGAAGTAGTGCGGAGCGGGCGTGAGCTCCAGCGTCGGGCTCCAGGTGTGGCCGTAGGCGATGACCCGGTCGAGGTCGAGCTCGTGGAGGTTCGGCACCTCGAGCTCGAGCATCGTGCGGATCGCGTCGTAGGTGATCGAGCCGGCGACCTCGCGGAGGTGCTCGGCGCCGTCCGCGTGCCCGAAGGCGGTCGCGAGCAGCTCCTCGCCGTACTTCTCGAGGCGCTCGAAGATGCCGAGGTTGCTGACCGTCGCGATCTTGATGATCTCCGCGATGCCGTTGCGGACCTGGTCGATCGGGAGGGTGCGCAGCATCGAGAAGTCGAGGAAGACCTTCGAGGACGCGTGGTAGGCGCCGAGCCGGTTCTTGTGCGGGCCGTGGTTGGCGCCGACCTTGATCGACACGCTCGCGTCGATGAGGCCGATGAGCGTCGTCGGGATGCGGACGTAACCGGTGCTGCGCTTGTAGGCCGCGCAGGCGAACCCGGCGACGTCGGTGGTCAGCCCGCCGCCGACGACCAGGACCTGCTCCTTGCGGCGCAGGCCGAAGTCGGCGAAGGCGTCGACGATCTGCTCGACGGTGCGCAGGGTCTTCGCGGTCTCGGCGATGTGGACCTCGAGCACGGTCAGCTCGATGCCGTGGTGGGCGAAGTAGGCCCGGGCCCGGTCGCCGTGGAGCGCGAAGACGTTCTCGTCGACCACCATCAGGCAGCGGGCCTGGCGGGAGAAGACGTCGGCCAGCTCGCTGCTGCGAGGGTCGAAGACATCGGCGACGTAGTCGAGGGAGTACTCGATCTTCTCGTAGGCCTGGACGCGGAAGCCGGTGTCGGAGCTGGTCAGGCTCGCGAGGGGGGTGTGGCTCGCATTCACCTCGATCACCGTCCGGCCAGGGTGCGGAGGGCGGCGAGACCGAGCTCGTCGACGCGGCCGGCGGCCCCGTCGAAGTCGTGCCCGGCGGTGTTCTGGTTGGGGAACGCCACGCAGGGCACGCCCGCGGCACGGGCCGCGCTCACCCCGCCGACGTTGTCCTCGACGGCGACGGCGTGCTCGCTGTCCTCCTCGAGCGCCTCCAGCGCGTGCCGGTACGCCGAGCCGTCGGGCTTCGGCGTGCTGACCTGGGAGCTGTCGACCACGAGGTCGAACACCTCGTCGAAGGGCAGGGTGGCGGACACGGCGGCGGCGAGCGCGTCGAGGTTCTCCCGCGAGGTGGTCGTCACCAGGGCGACCTTGAAGCCCTCGGCGCGAGCGTCGCGGACGGTCTCGACCACGCCGTCGCGCGGCGTGAGGTCCGCCGAGCGCAGGGCGTCCTGGAACAGCTGCGACTTGGTCGCGTGGACGGCTGCGGCGTCGACGTCCTCGCCTCGCTGGGCGGCGTAGTCGGCGACGCGGTCGGCGCCGCCGTTACCGCCGAGGAGGTCGGCGTACTCCTCGCGCTCCCAGCGCCAGTCCAGGCCGTGCTGCTCGAACGCACGGTTGAAGGACTCGCGCTGGAGCTCCGAGGTGTCGACGACGGTGCTGATGGATCCGAGGAGAAGAGCAGGCACGACACGTTCCGTTTCTGCGCCCCCGAGGGCGCGAATCTGGGTCGGCGACGGGTCGACGCCGAGGTCTGCGGTGGCCGGCGGGTGGGCCGACCTCAAGAGACTTGCAGGCGAGACGTCGGAGATTTCCAGACCTGTCCGTTATGTCCCTCGCGGCAAGCGGAGCGTGAAGGAATTGGCCCCAGAACTGCTCACGTGCTGAGACGGCGGTGGTTCACTGTGGCCACTGACCCGACCCCCGGAGGGAGCAGCCGGTGAACGACTCACCCCTCATCAGCGTCGGCCTGCCGATCGCGCTGGCGATCATCATGTTCGGCCTCGGGCTGTCGCTCACGCCTGCGGACTTCCGTCGCGTCGCCCGGAGCCCGAAGGCGGTCGTGGTCGCGCTGGTGCTCCAGGTGCTGGTGCTGCCGGTGGTCGCCTTCGGCCTCGTCATCAGCTTCGACCTCGACCCGCTGCTGGCGGTCGGGGTGATGCTGCTGGCCGCATCCCCGGGCGGCACCACCGCCAACCTCTTCAGCCACCTCTTCCGCGGCGACGTGGCCCTCAACATCACGCTGACCGCCATCAACTCGGTGCTGGCCGCGGTCTCGATCCCCCTCATCACGAACCTCGCCATCAGCCACTTCGGTGCCGAGGGCGAGCTCGGTCTGCAGGTCGGCAAGGTCCTCCAGGTCATCGCGATCGTGCTGGTGCCGGTGGCGATCGGCATGCTCGTGCGCCGGCGCTCGGAGGCGTTCGCGGCGCGGGCGGACCGGCCGGTGCGGATCTTCTCCATCACGGTGCTCGTGGTGGTCGCCGTCGGGGCGCTGCTCGGGGAGCGCGAGAACCTCGGCGGCTACCTGCAGCAGGTGGGCCTGGTGACGGGGCTGTTCTGCCTGATCAGCCTCAGCCTCGGGTACGGCGTCGCGCGGCTGCTCCGGCTGGGACGCCCGCAGGCGATCGCCAGCTCGATGGAGGTCGGCATCCACAACACGACCGTGGCCCTCACCATCGCGCTGTCGGTGCTCGACAGCACGGAGGTGGCGATCCCGAGCGCGGTCTACTCGGTGCTGATGTACGTGCTGGCCACGGCCTTCGGCTTCCTCGTCACCCGCGGTCACGCGCGGCCCGACCGGGACGCCGGACCCGTCCACGAGTCGTCGGCCGGCGAACCCCGGACATGAGCGAGACCCGTACGCCGGTGCGCGCCGGCGCCCCGACCGACCTCCCGGCGACCGACCTCCGGGCGACCGACCTCCGGGCAACCGACCTCGGGACGACCGACCCCCGGGCGGCCGGCTCCTCGACGGCCCCCGACCCGACGCTGGAGCTGTTCGCCAGCCGCACGCTGACCGAGCACGTGGTCCGCGGGCTGCTCGGGCTCGTCCTCGTGGCCTTCGCCGTCGTGTCGGCCCAGGACCACCCCTGGGCGCTGCTCGCCCTGGTGCCGGCGGTCGTCGCCTGGCGCGGCTGCCCCACCTGCTGGCTCATGGGTCTGGGTCAGACGCTGACCCGGCGCCGCTCGGACCGGGCGGCCTGCGACACCTGCTGAGGTGGTGGCGGGTGGGTGAGGTGCGGACCTCAGGCGGCGCCGGCCGAGGGACGGCCGGTCCGGGCCAGGATCGCGTCGACCGCGGCCCGGGGGGCGTGGGTGGGGATCCAGTGGTCGACGCCCTCGAGCACGACGAGCTCGTACGGCGCGTCGACGTACCGGGCGCAGAGGTCGACGCCGGGGCGTGAGATGGCGGCGTCCTGGTCGCTCCACACCATCGTCGTCGGCACCCTGACCTTGCGGCCCAGCTGCGACCGGTCGAGCATGAGCATCGCGCGGTACCACCCCAGGCCGCCGCGGAGGGCGCCGTACTCCACGATCTCGGTGCGGAAGCGCTCGAGGTCCGCCGGGGTCAGCCCGCCGTCGGCGAGCCACCGCTCGCCGCGCCCACCGCGCCGCGACAACGTGCGCTCGGGCAGCCGGGGCAGCTGGAAGAAGTACATGTACCAGGAGTCCCGGGCCTGGCGCGTGGTCGCCATCGCCCGCAGGTAGGCCGTCGGGTGCGGCACGGAGAACGCGGTCAGGGTGCGCACCAGGTCGGGCCGCGCGGTCGTCACCGACCAGGCGATCGCGGCGCCCCAGTCGTGCCCGACGAGGTGGACCGGGCCGCCGATGCGCTCGACGAGCGCCGCGACGTCAGCGGTCAGCAGGGCGGAGCGGTAGGCGCGGCGCCGCCGCGGGCGGGCGCCGGGCGAGTAGCCGCGCTGGTCCGGCGCGATCGTCCGGAGACCCGCGGCGTGCAGCGCCGGGACGACGTCGCGCCACGACGTGGACCGCTCCGGGAAGCCGTGCAGCAGCACGACGACGTCGCCGTCGAGCGGCCCCTCGTCGCGTACGTCGAACCGCAGCCCGTCGTGCTCGTACGTCGTGATCCGTCCCGGGGTGCCCGCACTGGCCGTCATGACGGGCATCCTCGCAGCGTGTCGGCCACCACCGTCGGCGAGTGGGCCAACTCACGGCGCGACTGACAGCAGCCGTGCCAGGATCGCCCGGGTGACCACCAAGACCATCGCCATCTCGGGCGCCGCCGCCGGCATCGGCCGCGCCGCCGCCCTCCGATTCGCCTCCGAGGGCTGGACCGTCGGCGCCTTCGACGTCGACGAGGCCGGGCTGAAGAGCCTCCTCGACGACGCCGACCGGCTGCCCGGACGCGTCGTGACCGGCACCCTCGACGTCCGCGACGCCGCGCAGTTCAAGGAGCGCATCGACGCCCTCGCCGCCGAGACCGGACGGCTCGACGTGCTGCTCAACAACGCCGGCATCCTGCTGGGCGAGCCCTTCGAGGAGATCGAGCTCGAGGCGCACGTCCGCGAGATCGACATCAACGTCAAGGGTGTCGTGCACGGGCTCCACGCGGCCTTCCCGCACCTCAAGCGCACGACCGGCGCGACCGTGGTCAACATGGCCTCGGCCTCGTCGATCTACGGCCAGGCAGGGCTGTCGAACTACAGCGCCACGAAGTTCTTCGTCCGCGGCCTCACCGAGGGCCTCGACATCGAGTGGAAGCGCCACGACATCCGCGTCGTCGACATCTGGCCGCTCTACGTGCAGACCGCGATGACCGACAACCTGGTCACCGGCTCGACGACGAGCATGGGCGTCAACCTCACCACCGACGACGTCGTCGCGCGGATCTGGCAGGCGGTCCACCCGACCGCGGCCAACCGGGCGTTGCACCAGGTGCACTTCGCCGTCGGGACGCCGGCGCGGGCGCTCGCCCTCGGGGCGCGCTTCTCGCCGTCGTGGCTGACCCGCGCGGTCAACCGGAGGATCGCCCAGCACTGACCTGCGCGGCGCGCAGGCACGGGCCGAATCAGCTCAGCTGGTCGCCGTAGCTCGGGAGGCGGTAGGCGCGCTCGTAGTCGCCACCGACGAGATCGGTGGACCGGTTGCCGACGTTGGCGACGATCGTGTAGCCGGCCACCACGAAGTCGTGGCGGCACCGCTGCTTGCTCTCGACGACCTTCTCGCCGCTGCGACGTCCGCAGATGCCGTCGACGACGTAGCCGGCGCGAGCGAGGTTGCGCGCGGTGCGGGCGGTGTCCGACTGCGCCCGCGCGGTGTTGAAGAGGACCGCGATGCCGAGGCTGCGCGCCTTGCGGGCGAAGCGCAGCACGCGCACGGTGGCCTGGCCGGAGTCGTAGTGGCTGGCCAGCGCGGTGTTGTCGATGTCGAGGTTGATCGCCAGCCGGGTGCCCCGGGTGCTGGCCGCCGCCCGACGCTCGAGGTAGCGGTGGGAGCCGGTCATCGCCTCGCTGACATCGCGGGTCCAGGTCGCCTTGCTGGGAAGGGCGGCGTGGGCCGGGGCGACGCCGACGACGCCGACGACGGCGACGACGGTGCCGACGAGGCAGGCGACCAGAGCCGCCGTCAGGGCGAGCAGGGCGGGGCGCGGTGAGTCCGAGGTCCTCATGCGCACCAGTCTCACCGGTCCGGTCCGCCCCCACCCGTGGTTCCGGCAGGATCGCCGCATGAAGGCCGTCGTCTGCCACCAGTCCGAGCTCACCGTCCGCGAGGTCCCCGACCCCAGCCCCGACCGGGGACAGCTGCTGCTGCGGGTGCTGCGCTGCGGCATCTGCGGCTCCGACCTCCACGCCCGCCACCACGCCGAGGAGCTGCGCGAGGCGGCGCGCGCCACCGGCTACGACGGCGTGATGGGGCCCGACGACGAGGTCGTCATGGGCCACGAGTTCGTCGGCGAGGTGATCGACGTGGCGCGTGGGTCGCGCGGCGGTGCGAAGGTCGGCGACCGCGTGGTGGCGATGCCGATCGTGCGCGGCGCGGGAGGCGTGCACCCCACCGGGCTGTCGCGCTTCGCGCCCGGGGCGTACGCCGAGCAGGTCGTCGTCGAGTCGTCGCTGGCCATGAAGGTCCCCGACGACCTGCCGACCGACGTCGCAGCACTGACCGAGCCCATGGCGGTCGCCCTGCACGCCGTACGCCGCGGAGAGGTGGGGCGCAAGCAGGTCGCCGTCGTGGTCGGCTGCGGCCCGATCGGGCTCGCCGTGATCGCGATGCTCAAGGCCACCGGGGTGCGCACCGTGGTGGCCAGCGACTTCTCGGCAGCACGGCGGGCGATGGCCGAGGCGGTCGGGGCCGACGTGGTGGTCGACCCCGCCACCGACGACCCGTGGACCGCCTACGACACCAGCCGCTACGTCACCGAGGCGGCGCAGATGTTCGACCTCGCCGTCGGCTCGATGGACAAGCTGCGCGCGCTGCCGCTGGTGCCGTGGTGGCACGTCATGCACGCAGCGGAGCTCGCCGGTGCCCTGCCGCAGGGACCGGTCGTCTTCGAGTGCGTCGGGGTGCCCGGCATCATCGACGACATCGTCGCGCGGGCGCCGCTGGCCAGCCGCGTCGTCGTCGTCGGCGTGACCATGCAGGCCGACACCATCCGGCCCGCGATCGCCATCAACAAGGAGATCGACCTGCGCTTCGTGCTGGCCTACACCCCGCGCGAGTTCCACGACACCCTGCAGATGCTGGCCTCCGGGTCGGTGCCGGCCGAGACCGCGCGGGTGCTGCTGACCGGGACCGTCGGGCTCGGCGGCGTGGACGGCGCCTTCGCGGCGCTGGGCAACCCCGAGCGGCACGCCAAGATCCTCATCGATCCCGCCCAGCAGGGCACCGCGGTCGGGACGCCCTGACCCGGTCTACCGTCGGAGGGTGAGCATCCCGACCGCTGCTGTCCCCTCGCTGGCCGGCCGCCTGAGCGAGGTCCTCGTCCTCGACGGCGGCCTCTCGAACGCCCTGGAGGACCGGGGCAATGATCTGAGCGGCGAGCTCTGGACGGCCCGCCTGCTGGCCGAGGACCCCGACGAGATCGTGGCCGTGCACGCCGCCTACTTCGCCGCGGGCGCCCAGGTCGCCACGGCGGCGTCGTACCAGGCCAGCGTGCCGGGCCTCGTCGCGGCGGGCCTGGACCGGGCCGCGGCCGAGCGGCTCGTCACCCGCAGCGTGGAGCTGGCCCGGAGGGCGCGCGACGAGGCATGCGTCGCGGACGGCCCGTCGGGATCGTCGGGGGACCTGCTCGTGGCCGCCTCCGTCGGGCCGTACGGCGCGGTGCTGGCCGACGGCTCGGAGTACACCGGCCGCTACGGGCTCAGCGACGCGGCGCTGCGCGACTTCCACGCGCCCCGGCTCGAGCTGCTGGCCGCGGCCGGGCCCGACCTGCTGGCCGTCGAGACCATCCCCGACCAGCAGGAGGCGGAGGTGCTGGTGCCGCTGCTCGACGAGCTCGGGCTGCCGGCGTGGCTGTCCTTCGCCGTCGCCGACGGTCGGACCCGGGCCGGTCAGCCGCTGGCCGACGCGTTCGCGGTGGCGGTCGGCAGCCCCGCCGTGGTCGCGGTCGGGGTCAACTGCTCCGACGCCGGCGAGGTTCCGGCGGCCCTGCGCACGGCGTACGACGTGACCGGGAAGCCGGGCGTGGCCTACCCCAACCGCGGGGAGTCCTGGGACAGCGACGCCCGTTCCTGGGTGGGCCCGGGCTCGTGGGACATCGGCGGCATCGGCGGGGTGGACGGCTGGCTCGACGCCGGCGCCCGCCTGGTCGGCGGCTGCTGCCGGGTCGGCCCGTCCGACATCGCCCCCCTCGCGTCGTACGTCCGGCGTCGGTTTCACTAGGTACCTAGCGAAACCGGCGCTTCCCTGACGAAACTTCGCTCGGGAAGCGCCAGTTTCACTGGGTACCTAGTGAAACCGGCAGCCCGACTTGCCCTGTTTCAGGGGGGTGTGAGGCGGGCCGGCAGCTCGGCGTAGCCGCGCAGGATGCGAGTGGAGCGGCGTTGCGCACCGGGCAGCAGCTCGAGGTCGGGGTAGCGCTCGAGCAGCGACCGCAGACCCACCTCGCCCTCCATGCGGGCCAGCGCCGCACCGAGGCAGAAGTGACGACCGGCCGAGAACGAGACGTGGTCGCGGGCGTTGGGGCGGGCCACGTCGAAGCGGTCGGCGTCCTCGAAGACGTCGGGGTCGCGGTTGGCGCCGGCCAGCAGCGTCGTGACCACCGAGCCGCGGGGGACCGGCTGGCCCGCCACCTCGGTGTCGCGCACGCACAACCGGCCGGTGAGCAGCACCGGCGGGTCCAGCCGCAGAACCTCGTCGACCGCGTTGGACCACAACGACGGGTCCTCGACCAGCCGCGCCCGCTGGTCGGGGTGGGCGAGGAGCAGCGCGATGCCGTTGCCGAGCAGGTTCACCGTCGTCTCGAAGCCGGCGGCGAGCACCAGCCCGGCGGTGGCCATCAGCTCCTCGTCGCTGAGCCCCTGGCCCTCGTCACGGACCCGCACCAGCTGGCTCATCAGGTCCTCGCCCGGGTGGTCGCGCAGGTGCGCCAGGTGGGCCGCCAGCCAGGTCTGGAACTCCCCGAGCCCGCGCTCGACATGCCGGAACTCCGAGCGCGTCAGCCCGAGGTCGAGGCTGGGCGCCGCCGCGGTGCCGAACTCCAGCACGCGGTCGTGGTCCGCGGGCGGGACGCCGAGGATCTCCGCGATGACGGTCACCGGCAGTCGCGAGCAGTACGCCGAGACCAGGTCGACCGGGCCCTCCGACGCGGCGAGCTCGTCGAGCAGCTCGTCGGCGATCTCCTGGGTGCGCACCCGGAGCCCCTCGACGGCTCGGGCGGTGAAGACGCGCGTCACGAGCTTGCGGTAGCGGGTGTGGTCCGGCGGCTCGGTGACCAGCAGCGAGGGCGGGGTCAGGGGTCCGAGCCGGCCCGGCTCCTCGGCCCAGCGCCCGATCCTGCCCAGCAGCCCGTCGCCCGGGTCGAACACCCCGGTGCGGAAGTCGTTGCTGGTGAGCACCTCCTTGACCGTCGGCAGGGAGGCCGTGATGTGCGCGAAGTGGCTGCGGTGCAGCGGACCGTCGGCCCGCACCTCCGCCGCGATCGCCGCGACAGCGTCGGTGTTCATGCCCCGGCCCTGGGACACGAGTCGCCCCTGGATGTCGCCACGCGCGGCCTGGCGCCGCATCACGACGCTCGGGAGTCCGTGGGACAGCGCCCACCTGGCGGTCTGGCGCACCGTTGCGATCATGTCCGCACCCTAGGAACGGCCCGGCCGCTCGCGCCAGGAAACGTGCGCCAGCACACGGTGGGCGCCGGTGCCCACCTGCCTACAGTGGGGGCGTGAAGCTCGAACGCCGCCATGCCTGGGCCCTGCTCGCGATCGCGGCGTGGAACGTCGTGACCTACGCCCAGTTCACCCGGGCGCTGGCCACCACCGAGGAGGACCGGCCGGTGGGCTACTACGTCGCCCACACCGTGCTCATCGTGGTGAACCTCGTCATCGCCGTGGTGCTCGCGCGGTGGGGCACGCAGGCGCTGCGGGCCGCTCGCGCGGACCGCGCCGACCGCGCCGACCGCGCCGACCGCGCCGACAGCACCGACACCGGCCGCGACCTCACGCGCCGGTGACCGGGCCCGGTCCTCGCCACCGGCGGCGAGGCCCAGGTGCTCAGACCCGGACGGCGATGAGGGCGATGTCGTCCTCGCCGGTGTGCGGGGCCAGCATCTCCAGCACGTTGTCGCACAGGTGGCCCAGCGGCACGCCGGCCAGCGCGCCCAGCGCGCTGCGCAGGTCGGCGATGCCCACGTCGATCGAGGTGCCGCGGCGCTCGATGAGCCCGTCGGTGTAGAGCAGCAGCGTCGCCCCGGGGTCCAGCACCATCTCGTGGTCCTGGCGCGGGAAGGTCGGGTCGACCCCGAGCAGCAGGTCGGACTTGTCGTCGAGCAGCAGCGTGCTGCCGTCGGGCTGCAGCACCACGGGCGGGGCGTTGCCGGCGTTGCTCCAGCGCAGCACGCGTCCGGGAGCCTCGGTCGCCTCCTCGATGCGCGCGAGGATCGCCGTGCTGAGCTCGGAGACCGCCAGCCCCTGGGCGACGTACTCCAGACGGGTGAGGACGGTGGCCGGCGAGTCGCCGTGCGGGCGGTCCTCGGCGTCGTACGCCAGCGCGCGGAGGAGGCCGCGGATCTGGCCCATCTTCGCCGCCGCCACCTCGTCGTGGCCCGAGACGTCGCCGATGGCCAGCATCGTGGCCCCGTCGGGCTGGGTGAAGGCGTCGTACCAGTCGCCGCCGACCTGGGCGACGTCGTCGGCGCTGCGGTAGCGCACCGTGACCTCCATGCCCCCGCCCGCCGCGGGCTCGGTCAGCATCGCGCTCTGCAGCGACTCGGCGAGGTCCTGGAAGCGGCGCGAGCTGCGCCGCAGCTCCTCCGCCTTCTCCAGCCGGTCCAGGGCCGTGGCGCACTGCGCCGCGAACCCCTCCATCAGCTCGACGCTCTGCTGGGTGAAGACCTGCGGCTCGACCCAGCCCACGGCGATCGAGCCGATGGTGCGGTCCTGCACCGACAGCGGCAGGCAGGCCCAGGCCGAGCGACCGGTCTCGTCGCTCACCGCGGCCATCTCGGGGGCGAAGGCCGCGCAGTCGGCGCGGTCGCGCAGCAGCACCAGCGCGCCGGTCCGGGCGGACACCTGGCCGGCCAGGGGGCTGTCGTAGGGCAGGGTCGCGTACGTCGAGCGCACGTCGGGCCCCAGCGACTCGCTCAGGGTGACGCGCCACTCCCCGCTCGGGGTCGGCGTGACCACCGCACCGCCGTCGGCGCCGAGCACGGTCAGGCCGCCGGTGACCACGATCCGCTCGAGGTCCTCCACGGTCTCCGCCTCGGTGAGCGACAGCGCCACCTCGGCGAGGCGGGTCACCTGCGCGGCCGAGATCTCCTGGGCCGCCTGGGCCTCGGTGAGCTGGGTGCGCGCCCGGTGCAGGTCGGTGACGTCCTCGGTGTAGTGCAGGAGGTAGACCACCTCGCCGTCCTCGAGGACGGGGGTCTCCACGACGTTCCACCAGCGGACGTCGAAGCCGTCGCCGCGCGGGATGTCGTAGCGGAAGCCGCGCACGGTCACCGGCCGCTGCGTCGCGACCGCCGCGGTCATCAGCGACCGGAGGTCGCTCTCCTGGTCGGAGCCGGCGTTGGTGGGGCTGTTGGGGAACACGTCGAAGACGTAGCGGTCGGCCAGCTCGTCGAGGGTCTTGCCGACCGCGTCGAGGTAGGGCTGGTTCGCCTCCAGCATGACCAGGTCGGCGGCGCGCAGCACGATCATGGCCACGGGCGCCGCGTGGAAGAACTCCCCGTAGGCGGTGGAGGGCAGGGTCGCGCTGCCCGCGTCGGGGGTCATGTACCCATCATGCCAACCCGCCGGTCGCCGTCGGCGCGATCGTCGGGATCCGTCGCCCCGAGCGGTGGCCGCGCCGGAATCCGTCGTTGCCCCTGGCGGCATCAGGCGGCATCAGGCGGGCGTCAGGCGGGCGTCAGGCGGGAGTCAGGCGGAGGTCAGGCGGGGGTCAGGTGGGGCTCAGGCGGAGATGCCGGCCGAGCGGGTCGCGTCGGCGGTGCGGGCCACGGCCGCCGGCAGCGTGAAGACGAACGAGCTGCCGACCCCTCCCGGGCCCTCCTCGACGTGGATGGTGCCGCCGTGGCGTTCGACGATGGTGCGGCAGATGAAGAGCCCCAGACCGGTGCCCGGCTGCGAGGTGGAGCCGCGGTAGAAGCGCTCGAAGACCCGCTCGCGCTCGGCGGGGTGGATGCCGGCGCCGTTGTCGGTGAGGCAGAAGCGCACGTGGTCGCCCTCGGTGCGGGCGGCGAGGTGCACGCGGGCGGTGACGCCGTCGTCGACGTACTTCACGGCGTTCTGCAGCAGGTTCGTGAGCAGCTGGGCCACGAGGGCCTTGTCGCACAGCACGAGCGGGGTCCGCTCCACCGTCGTGACGCCGCGGACGCCGACCTGCTCGGCGACCCGGTTGGCGAGCCGCGACACCGAGGCGAGCCGGGTCTGGAGCTCCCCGCCCTGCGTGGTGGCGTGGTCGAGGAGGTCGGCGATGAGGTCGTTCATGCGGTCGGCGTTGTCGACCACGCGGTCGAGCATCGCGGTCGCGGTGTCCCTCTCGACGGGACCGTCCTCGCCGAGGCTGCGCAGCTGGACCGCCCACCCCTTGACGGCCGTCAACGGGGTGCGGAGGTCGTGGGCCACCGAGGAGGCGAACGTCTGCAGCTCCTCGCGGGCGGCGCGGTCGGCGGTGACGTCGTCGAGCACCACCACCGTCGCCTCCTCGCCGGCCTCCGGGTCGTCGGAGGACACCGGCAGGGGGGTGCTGCGCACGTGGACGACGGTGCGGGCGCCGGCCCCGCCGTCGACGCGGAGGTCGAAGGCGCAGGGGGTGCGCTCGCACACGATGATCTCGGCCACCTGCTCCCAGGTGAACTCCTCGCCGTACGGCTCGGACCCGGCGAGCACGAACGACGGAGCGGCGATGACCCCGCGGCCGACGTGGTTGGCGCGCACGACCCGGCCGCGGCGGTCGAGCACCACGAGTCCCTGGCTCATGGCGTCGATCACCGTCGACAGCACGGCGGCCTGCTCGGTGGCCGCGCGCTGCCCGGTGCGGGCCTGCTCGAGCAGCAGCCCGGCCTCGTGCCGGCTCGCGGCGAGGCTGAGGCCGCTGACGACGAAGATCGACATCAGCAGCTGCACCAGCAGGGCGCGCGCAGCGTCGTCGCTGACGCCTGCCAACGGTCCGGTCCCGGCCAGGGTGGCGGCCAGCGCCACCACCGACGCGGTCAGCCCGTGCAGCGCGACGACGGACGAGCTGAACCGCAGGCCCGCCCAGAGCGTGACCATCAGGGGCAGGAACGCCAGGGGGAGGTCGAGCTGGCCGAACACGCCGACGTAGACCGCAACGGAGACGACCACGAGCCCTCCGAGCTCGCCGGCACGGGCGCGGAACGCGGCCGGCAGCGTACGGCGACCGTCCCCACGCAGGGCGTGCGCGACGAGGTGCGCGGTGGTCAGCACGATCAGCATGCCGAAGCTGTTGCGTCCCCAGTGCACCGTCATGTTCAGCCACGTGGGCGGGGCGACGAACGCCGTGAAGCCGGCCGCTGCGATGCACGCGGCCACGGCCGAGCTGACCGCGCTCGCCGCGACGCCGACGAAGAGGGTGTGCAGCCGGTCGAAGGTGCCCTGCCCGCCGCAGCCCCACAGGTCGGGCGCGAGGCGTCGCAGCAGGTGCACGACCAGAAGGGCCTGGACGAGGTTGACCACGGTGAAGGTGACCGACATGGGAACGCCCACCCCGACGGCGTCGTTGACGACGAAGGTGACGACGGCCAGCAGGGCCAGGTCGAGGACGGGGAAGCGTTCCTGCCGGCACAGCAGCCACACCGCAGCGACACCGCAGGCGGGCCAGATGACGGCGAGCGACGCCCCGTCGATCGGCAACGAGAGGCCGAGCTCCATCGCGGCGGCGTACACCGCCGCGAAGACCATCGACGACACCACCGTGCCGACACCCCGTCGTGAACCCATCGTGCCTCCGTGCTTTCCGTGCCCGTCCGGGTCCAGCATCGACAAGTCGGGGGTTCTTCGCCGCGGAATCGGGGACATAGGTCCCTTTCCGTGCCGGAATCGGCGTGCGACGGTCCGGGTGGTCAGGACCGGGCCGCGCGAACTGAAGGAATCCGCCGTGCGCGCCGGTGCGGATGTGCGTGCCCGGCGGGGACCGCCGGGTGCGGCACCTTCCCGCGCGCGTGACGGTGGGTGAGGATGGGGCGATGAAGGTCGCCCTGATGGTCACGTGCGTCAACGACGCGATGTTCCCCGACGCCGGGAAGGCCGTGGTCACGCTGCTGCGCCGGCTCGGGGTCGACGTCGAGTTCCCGGAGGCGCAGACCTGCTGCGCCCAGCCGATGGTCAACACCGGCTACCTCGACGAGGCGGTGCCGGTGGTGCGGACCTTCGTGGACGCCTTCGCGGGGTACGACGCCGTCGTCACGCCGTCGGGGTCCTGCGCCGGCTCGGTGCGCCACCAGCACTCGATCGTCGCCCGCCGCTCCGGCGACCCGGCGCTGGCCCGCCGGGTCGAGCAGACCGCCCCCCGGGTCCACGAGCTGACCGAGTTCCTCGTCGACGTGCTGGGGGTCGAGGACGTCGGGGCGTCGTTCCCGCACCGGGTGACCTACCACCCGACCTGCCACTCGCTGCGGCTCCTCGGCGTGGGGGACCGCCCGACCCGCCTGCTGCGCGCCGTACGAGGCCTGGAGCTCGTCGAGCTGCCGATGGCCGAGGAGTGCTGCGGCTTCGGCGGCACCTTCGCGGTCAAGAACGCCGACGTGTCGGTGGCGATGGGCTCGGACAAGGCCCGCCACGTGCGCGAGACGGGCGCCGAGGTGCTCGTCGCGGGCGACAGCTCCTGCCTCATGCACGTCGGCGGGTTGCTCTCGCGCCAGCAGTCCGGCGTGCGGGTGATGCACCTCGCGGAGGTGCTCGCCGCGACCGAGGGGGCCGCGCCATCCGTGCCCCCCGTGCCACCGGGAGCTGCTGAGACGCCCGCCGGCGCCGGGATCGGGGGTCGGTCGTGACCGCGACCTTCGTCGGCATGCCGGTCTTCCCCACCGCGGCCCGGGCCGCGCTGGCCGACACCCAGCTGCGTCGCAACCTCGCCCACGCGACCTCGACCATCCGGGCCAAGCGCCTCAGCGTGGTCTCGGAGGTGGAGGAGTGGGAGGACCTGCGCCTGGCCGGGGCCGCGATCAAGGACCAGGCGCTGCTCGACCTCGACCAGCACCTGCTGCGCCTCGAGGAGAGGCTGACGGCCAACGGCGCGATCGTGCACTGGGCCCGGGACGCGGCGGAGGCCTGCGCGATCGTGGCCCAGGTCGCCCGCGACCACGAGGTCGACGAGGTCGTCAAGGTCAAGTCGATGGCCACCGCCGAGATCGAGCTCAACGAGCGCCTGGCCGAGCACGGCATCGCCGCCTGGGAGACCGACCTGGCCGAGCTGATCGTGCAGCTGGGCGACGACCTGCCCTCCCACATCCTGGTGCCCGCGATCCACCGCAACCGGGCCGAGATCCGCGAAATCTTCCTGACGCGGATGGCCGGGGCGGGCAAGGCGGCACCCGCCGACCTGACCGACGACCCGCCGGAGCTCGCCGCAGCGGCGCGCCAGCACCTGCGGGAGAAGTTCCTGCGGGCCAAGGTCGGCATCAGCGGCGCCAACTTCGCCGTCGCCGACACCGGCACGCTCGTCGTGGTGGAGTCGGAGGGCAACGGCCGGATGTGCCTGACCCTGCCCGAGGTCCTGGTGTCGGTGGTCGGCATCGAGAAGGTGCTGCCGACCTGGACCGACCTCGAGGTGTTCCTGCAGACGCTGCCGCGCTCGTCCACCGGCGAGCGCATGAACCCCTACACCTCGACGTGGTCGGGCGTCACGCCCGGCGACGGCCCGCAGGAGGTGCACGTGGTGCTGCTCGACAACGGCCGCACCCGCGCGCTGGCCGACGAGGTCGGGCGTCAGGCACTGCGCTGCATCCGGTGCTCGGCGTGCCTGAACGTGTGCCCGGTCTACGAGCGCACCGGCGGCCACGCCTACGGCTCGGTCTACCCCGGTCCCATCGGCGCCATCCTCAACCCGCTGCTCCGGGGCCCGGGCTCGGGGGACCAGGTTGACAGCCTGCCCTACGCCTCGACGCTGTGCGGGGCCTGCTTCGAGGCCTGCCCGGTGCGCATCGACATCCCGACCGTGCTCGTCGACCTGCGCGCCCAGGTCGTCGACGCCCACCGGGGCGGGGTGCCCTCTGCACAGTCCGTGGCGATGAAGGGCGCGGCCTGGACCTTCGGGAGCGGCGCCCGGTTGCGGGCCGCCACCCGCGCCTCGGGGCTCCTCGGCGACGTCGTACGCCGCTTCGGCCGGCGGTCGCTGCCGGGCGGCCGCTCCGCACTCGGTCGGCTGCCGGGACCGGGGGCGGCGTGGAGCGGGGCGCGGGACATGCCCACCCCGCCGTCGGAGTCCTTCCGGGCGTGGTGGCGACGCACCGCGGGCGGCACGTCCGAGACCTCCGGGGCCCGCGACCCCGAGGGTGGTCCCGGCACCCCCCGCCCGAACCCGGGCACCCCGACGACGACCGGTGACCGCAGCCCCGACCAGTCGGCCGACCCGTCGGGCCGGCCGGCCGCCGGTCCGCTGGACCGTGGCGTCGGCGGAGGAGCGCTGTGAGCGCGCGCGACGAGATCCTCGGCCGCGTGCGCTCGGCGCTGACCACCCGGCCCGAGGGCGAGGTCGACGTCCCGCGCGCCTACCGGGACGCGGTCGCCCCCGTCTCCGGCGACGCGATGGTCGACCTGTTCGTCGAGCGGGTCGAGGACTACCGGGCGACCGTGCGGCGGTGCACCGTGGCCGAGCTCGAGCAGGCCGTCGCCGAGGCGGTGGGGCAGGCGCAGGCGGTCGTGCCCCCCGGCCTGGACTGGCAGGTGCCCGGCGCGGTCGCCGACGACGGCCAGTCCGCCGCGGAGCTCGACGGCATCGACGTCGTGGTGACCGCAGCGGCGGTGGGCATCGCGGTGACCGGCACCATCGTGCTCGACCACCGACCCGACCAGGGGCGTCGCGCCCTGACCCTGGTGCCCGACCACCACGTCTGCGTCGTGCGGGCCTCGCAGGTGGTGGCGACGGTCCCCGAGGCGGTCGCCGCCCTGGACCCGGCCCGGCCGCTGACGTGGATCAGCGGCCCCTCGGCGACCAGCGACATCGAGCTGAGCCGGGTCGAGGGTGTGCACGGTCCGCGCCGCCTCGAGGTCCTGCTCGTCACGGATGCGTAGGGCCGCAGCGCAGGAGGGACGGGGCGGCCGCCGCCTCTCCCAGCGGGGACCGAGGTCCCCAGGCGGCGGCCGACCCGGTCAGGGGGTGGTCAGCTGCGCTGGACCGTGAGGTGCGCGACACCGCGCACCAGGTCTCGCAGGAGCAGTGTCATCTCGCGGACCAGCATGGACCCTCCCAGAGGTCGTACCTGTGTGTGCTGGACGTCACATACCCCCAGGTCCAGGAGTTCACACCCGCGGTCGGCGTCGGGCGCCGGCCCGGTCCGGACCGGGCGGGGTCAGGCGCGACCGGCGGCGGAGACGGCGTCCGCGACGGGGGTGTCGCCCCCGACCAGGTTCCACTGACGTCCGATGCTCGAGGGGTCGTCGATGACGGCGGCCACGACCGCGGCCACGTCGGCCCGGGTGACCTCGGCACGCTCGACGTCGTCGCCGAGCGCCACCCGCCCCGTCGCGGGGTCGTCGGTCAGACGGCCCGGGCGGATCACGGTCCAGTCCAGGTCGCTGCCGCGCAGCGCCTTGTCGGCGTCCCGCTTCGCCTCGACGTAGGCCCGCCACACCTCGTCGGTGTCCTCCGGGAGCTCGTTGTCGACGTCGATCGCGGAGATCTGCACGAAGCGGGTGACACCGGCCCGGCGGGCGCCGGCGATCGACTTCAGGGACCCACCGAGGTCCACCGAGAGCTTGCGGAACTTGTTGCCGTCGGCACCGCCGCCCGCCGCGAACACGACGACGTCGCAGCCGCTGAACGCGGTGGCGAACTGCCCCTCGTCCGCGGCCTCGATGTCGAGCAGCCGGGCCTCGACGCCCTCGGCCTGCAGGGTGTCCGCCTGCTCCTCCTTGCGCACCAGCGCCACCGGGGTGTGACCACGCTCGGTCAGCTCCCCGTGCAGGAGGCGTGCGATCTGTCCGTGTCCGCCGACGATGGCTACTGTGCTCATGGTCGAGCCCTACCCGGTGCGCGCTCCCACGACACCGGCCCCGGCCCGGCGCCCGGGAGGCCACGGCACGACGGGCTGCGGGATGACGGGCTGCGTCAGTTGAGGATGCGGACGCTCGAGGGCACCCCGCCGTCGCGGTGGACGTCCTCCACCAGCTCCTGCAGCGCGGTGAGGGCGACGTTCTGCGAGAGCGGGCCGTAGGAGACGCGGGCCACGCCGTGGGCCTCCTGCCACGACAGGGCCGGGGTCCCGGGGATGCCGATGGTGGTGAGCCGCTGCGGGCCGAAGGCCTCGACCAGGGTCTCGATCTGGCCCTCGTCGAGCTTGCCCGGCACGAAGACGACCGGGGCGCCGGCGTCGAGGAAGGCCTTGCCACGCTCGACGGCGTCGGCGAGCACGTCGGCGGGCTCGCGGTCCTTGCCGTGCACGAAGGCGTCGGTGCGGGCGTTGAGGACGAAGTCGACGCCCTCCTCGGACGCGACCTTCATGATCGCCTCGACCTGGGCCGCGGCCTCGGCGAGCGGCTTCATCTGGTCCTCGATGTTGGCGCCCACCACGCCGAGACCGATGGCGCGGCGCACCGTGCCGGCCGCATCGCCGTACCCGCCCTCGAGGTCGGCGGTGACGGGGAGGTCGGTGGCCCGCACGATGCGCTCCACGGCGGCGAGCATCTCGTCGACGGGGATGTTCTCACCGTCCTCGTAGCCGAGCGAGGCAGCGATGGAGTGGCTGGCGGTGGCGAGCGCACGGGTGCCCTCGACGGCGGCCACGCTGCGGGCGGAGATGACGTCCCAGACGTTCACCACGGTCAGCAGGGTGGGGTCCTGGTGCAGCCGGAGCAGCGTCGTCGCGTTGGTGCGGGTGGTGTCGTCGGCCATCGGGAGCCTCCTGGTGGGATCGGGTCGGGTCCACGGGCAGTCTGCCGCCGTACGACGGCTTCAAACGGCCCACGCGGGTGGAGGAGGGGCTGTTCAGGAGTCGGGGCTGCCGACCCACGCGGGGTCGTGCGGCATCGGCGCCATCGCGTCGCGCTCACCGCCCGGGGTGGCCGGGTCGGGGTCGCGCAGGGCGCGGGCCAGCGCGTCACGGAGACCCACCAGCTCGTGCCCGACCGGCAGCAGGTCCGAGCGGAAGTCGTCCTCGGCGCAGACCATGCTGTGCTGGAGGCTCTCCACCAGCGACTCCACGGTCGGTCCGTCGACGTCGGTGAGACGCCCCGCGAGCTTGCCGACCAGCTTGGTGGGCAGGCCGGGGACCGTGACGGCCAACCGGCGGGTGCCGGCCACGTCGGCGTAGGTGCGGATGAGGTCGCCGTAGCTGAGCCGCTCGGTGCCGCCGACGTCGTAGTGACGCGACGGACCGGGCACCCGCAGCGCACCCACGAGGGCCTCGAGCACGTCGACGACGGCGATCGGCTGGACCTCGGAGTCCATCCAGCGTGGGAGCGGCTGCACGGGCAGCCGGTCGCTGATCTGCCGCACGACCTCGAAGGACGTGGAGGCGGCGCCGACCAGCACGGCGGCGCGCAGCGTGATCGTCGTCGCCGCGGTGTCGGTGAGGACCCGCTCCACCTCGAGACGGGAGACGATGTGCTCGGACAGCTCGCTCTCGGGCACGTCGGGGACCAGGCCGGAGAGGTAGACCACGCGGCCCACCCCCGCGGCGGTCACGGCGTCGGCGACGTTCTGCGCGGCCTTCTTGTCCTTCTCCCGGAAGTCGTCGCCGGACAGCCCGTGGACGAGGTAGACGACGGCGTCCACGCCCTCCGCCGCTGCGCGGCAGCTCTCGGGGTCGTTGACGTCGAGGTCGACCGGGGTCACCCGGTCGGCCCAGAAGTAGTCGTCGAGCGCCGAGCGGCTGCGCGTCCCGGCGTGGACCTCGTGGCCCTCGCGGAGCAGCAGCGGGACGAGCCGGGAGCCGACGTAGCCGGTCGTGCCGGCGACCAGGACGATCATCGGCCGTACCGGTCGACGTAGCCCACCATGCGGTTGAACATCGTCGAGACCGACTCGAGGTCGGCCACCGCCAGTGGTGGGGTGTCGGCCATCTCGTAGAGCAGGGGCGCGGCCTCCGGTGCCCCGCGTCCGTGGGCGACCTCCACGCTGGTGCGGGCCGCGTCGCGCACGGCGCGGGGGTCGACGGTCCAGATGCTCTCGAAGCGCCGGTGGGCGTCGGGGACCTTCTCCTGGCCGGGGAGCTCCCAGGCCGTGAGGGCCGCCGACAGCCCGGGGGCGTCGCAGATCACCGACCACTCGCGACGCATCGGGTCGGTCTCGTCCAGGCCGACCCGCGTGATCCGGTCCTGGGTGCCGGTCTCGGCGAAGTCGGCGTACACGAAGGTCGAGCGAGAGATCCGCGAGAGCTCGGCCCAGCGCTGGGCCGCCCGCTCGAAGTACGTCGTGCGCTGGAACGAGCCGAAGATGCGCGGCCGCTCGGCCTGGGCGCAGAACTCGTCCTCGATGGCCCACGACAGCGCGAGCAGCGTCGACTTCCTCAACCGCTGGGGTAGCAGGTGCGGGTGGCGTCGGCGCAGGTCGGCGAAGACCGACCGGGAGCCGGAGTCGGTGGTGGCGTCACCCGGGGCGCCGACCAGGTCGATCGCCCGGTCCAGACGGATGCCGGCGTCGCGGTGGGCCAGGACCTGGCGGACGCGCGCGACGTCCTCCGGGGCGTAGCGACGGTGACCACTCTCCAGCCGCTGGGGCACCGGGAAGCCGTGGCGCGACTCCCACATGCGCAGGGTGGCCGGCGCGACGCCGGCCGCCTCCGCGAGCTGGCCGATGCTCAGCGACGAAGGTGGGGAGTCCGCTTGCGCAGACTTGGAGAGTGTGTTCATGATTGGAGGGTAGTACTTCAACACTCTGTTGAACAAGTTGGATCGAAGGAGCGCATCATGACCGACACCACGAGCACCCGCCCCGACAACAGCGACGTCGTCGACTGGAGCGACCTGGGGGCGCGCATGTGGACCTTCCTCACGGGTCAGGAAGCCGCCATCCACTACACCTTCGAGGACATGGCCGTGGAGGTCCCGCGCGACACCGGTCCGCGAGCCCCCCGTGCTACCTGGAAGCTGAACGGCACCCTGACCATCACGACGAACGACCGCAGCACCCCCGAGGCCGCCCGGTGAGCCGGACCGGCCTCACCACGCCCGCGGGCACGCCCAGCATCGTCGCGGCCGCCGACCTCCGCATCGAGATCGAGCGGCCGGGCGCGGCACCCGTCAGCGCGCACGTGCACGGCAGCGGCAGCCTCCTGACGATGGAGGTCGACGAGCCCGGCGCCTTCGCCGGCGCCGAGGACGCCCGGTCCCTCGTCGGTCTCGCCGAGGGGCTTGCCTCGATCGGCGTGTGCGTCCGGGTCGAGAGCCGCGGCCAGCACCTCATCACGGTCGGCGCCACGCGCGCCCCGTGGTGGCACCGGCGGGTCACCGGCTCCCGCCGCATCCGCCTGGGCAGCGTCGGGGGCGTCATCACCTCCGCCAAGGCCCGCGCCAAGAGAATGGAGTCGATCTTGCCCTCCTCACGCATGCTCCCCCCGGGGACCGTCCGTCCGCTCTTCCCCACCGTGCAGCTCAACGCGCGCCGCGCGGTCGGCACGACCCACGCCGTCGAGGGATCGGGCGGACCGCGCCTGGTGCTCGCCTGGGACTACACCCTCGGCGACGAGCGCCCGCCGACGTACTGGCTGGGCGAGACCACCGTCATCGGGTCCGACCCGGCCTGCGACGTCGTGCTCCCGGGGCTCGAGCCGCGCCACGCGGTCATCGACCACGCCGACGGCGACGAGTACGTCGTGACCTCGGCCGAGGGGCGCACCCGCGTCCACGGGGCCGGGGCCCTTGGCCAGGTCCTGCGGACCGGAGCGCGCCTGGACCTCGGTGAGCACACCCTCGTCTACTACCGCGAGGAGTTCGCCGACCACGGTCGCCCGTTCGGTGGTCGCCTCGGCGGCGAGCTCGGTCGGCAGCGGCCGCAGCCGTCGTACGACGAGCTGACCCGCGACGACGAGCAGGGCTGACACCAGGACTGTGCTGAGATGGGTCCATGACCCACAGCTTCGGCATCGACTTCGGCGGATCCGGCATCAAGGGGGCGCCGGTCGACCTCGAGAAGGGCGACTTCGCCGCCGACCGCGTGCGCATCAAGACCCCCCAGCCGGCCACCCCCGAGGCGGTGGCCGAGGTGTTCGCCGAGCTCGTCGCCCGCTTCCCGCAGCAGGATCGCGACGACGCGGTCGGCGTCACGGTGCCGGCGGTCGTGCGCAACGGTGTCGTGCTCTCCGCGGCCAACATCGACAAGAGCTGGATCGACTTCGACGCCGACGGGCTGTTCACCCGCGCGCTCGACCGTGAGGTCCACGTCGTCAACGACGCCGACGCCGCCGGGCTCGCCGAGGTGCGCTACGGCGCGGCCGCGGGCCAGCAGGGCCTCGTCATCGTCACCACGCTCGGCACCGGGATCGGCTCGGCGCTGGTCATGGACGGTCGGCTGGTGCCCAACTCCGAGCTCGGCCACCTCGAGGTCGACGGGCACCCCGACGTCGAGCAGTGGGCGGCCAGCTCGGTGCGCACGCGCGAGGACCTGTCCTACCCGGAGTGGGCCGAGCGCCTCACCGTCTACTACCGCACGCTCGAGCGGCTCTTCTCGCCCGAGCTGTTCGTCGTCGGTGGCGGGGTGAGCAAGGACGGGGACCAGTTCCTGCCGCTCATCGACGTCAAGACGCCCATGGTCGCCGCCCAGCTCCGCAACCGCGCCGGCATCGTCGGGGCGGCGCTGTGGGCCGAGGAGACGGAGCGCTGAGCGGCTCCGGCGATCACCGCGGCAGCGGCGGGTCCGGCGGGTCCGGCGGGTCCGGCGCCGAGGCGGTCGACGACGAGCGCTGGATGGTGATCGGCGGCCGCCGCTGGCGACGCCAGGACCCCGACCTGCCCGACGACGTGCGCGACGAGCTGCTGTCCCACCTGGGCCGCGGCCGGAGCGGCGTACGCACCGCCAAGGCGGCCGGCGACGTCGAGGGCGACGCCGACCTGGCCGCCGCCCGCCACCGCGTCGACCTGGCCAAGCACGGGCTCGGCGAGCGCGGGGACCCGTGGTGGGAGCAGTCCAGGCCCGACAAGAAGGCCCGGTGGGAGCAGGCGCTCGCCGACCTGCGCTCCCTCGACACCTGACGAGCGCCATCGGACTCACGCCGGCGGCGACGCCGGTCGGAGCGCGAGGTCACCCCCGCCCGGGGGGAGACGAATCGCCCATCCCGTGACAAGGTGGCCGGGACCGACTGTTCACCCGGCCGCCACCGGATCGTCGACCAGCGTCAGCCTGCGGGGGCGGCTCACCGACGTTGGATGTGCCCATGCGACTGACCCGCCAGACCCTCACCCGCTCCTGCGTGGCGGCCCTCTCGGCCGTCCTCCTCTCCCCGATCGTCGGGCCCGTCGGGTCCGCCGAGGCCGCCCCGGCCCGCGGCGAGCAGCGGCTGGACCCCCGCTCGGAGCCGACCGTCATCGGTCACCGCGGCGCCAGCGGCTACCGCCCCGAGCACACGCTGGCGGCGTACCGGCTGGCGATCCAGCAGTGTGCCGACTTCATCGAGCCCGACCTGGTCTCCACCAAGGACGGCGTGCTCGTGGCCAGGCACGAGAACGAGATCGGCGGCACCACCGACGTGGCCGACCACCCCGAGTTCGCCGACCGCTACACGACCAAGACGGTCGACGGGCGGGCCTTCACCGGGTGGTTCACCGAGGACTTCACCCTCGCCGAGCTGAAGACGCTGCGCGCCAAGGAGCGGATCCCGCAGACCCGGCCGCAGAACACGGCGTACGACGGTCTCTTCCAGGTGCCCACCCTCGACCAGGTCCTCGCGCTGGCGAGGAGCTCACGCACCTGCGACGGCGACCCGGTCGGCGTCTACCCCGAGACCAAGCACCCCACCTACTTCGACTCCGTCGGTCTCGACCTGGAGGCTCCGCTGCTGGCCTCGCTACGGGAGTACGGCTACACCAGGAAGTCCTCGCCGGTCTTCGTGCAGAGCTTCGAGACCTCCAACCTCAAGGAGCTCGACGCCCGCACCAAGGTCCGGCTCGTGCAGCTCATCGACTGCCAGGGCGCGCCGTACGACCTCGTCGCCCAGGGCGACCCGCGGACCTACTCCGACCTGCTGACCGCGCATGGACTGCGGGGCGTCTCGCGCTACGCCGACGGCATCGGGCCGTGCAAGGACCGCGTGATCCCGCGCAACCCCGACGGCACGCTGGCCGCGCCGACGAACGTCGTGCGTGACGCCCACAAGGTCGGGATGGTCGTCCACCCGTTCACGTTCCGCCGGGAGAACCAGTTCCTGCCGACCGAGTTCCGCTCCTCGGCCGACCCGAACGCCCCCGGCGACCTGGTCGGCGAGATCCGCGCCTTCCTCGACGCCGGCATCGACGGCTTCTTCACCGACAACCCGGACCTCGGGGTCACCGCCGCCTCCCGCTGACCCTGCCGCGGGCCGGACGCTGTCGGTTTCCCACGGTATGCAGGAAAACTGGCACTCCCCATGGTGCGGACACCATGGGGAGTGCCAGAACGGCTGCATACCGTGAAAAACCGGCGCAGCCGGGACGAGCGCGGCCGGGGAAGGTCAGGCGGAGAGGCGGGCCAGGTCCTCGTCGTCGAGCACCAGGTGTACGGCGTCCGCCGAGTCGGCGACCGACGCGGGACGGCTCGCGCCCGGGATCGGGATCACGGCCGGGGACAGCGACAGCTCCCAGGCCAGGCACACCTGCTGCGGGCTGACCCGGTGCTTGTCGGCCACCTCGGCGAAGGCGCTCCACGTCGTGCCGAGCGAGGAGGCGTCGGACATGCCGCCCAGCGGGCTCCAGGCGAGGAACGCCAGCCCGAGCTCCTCGCACAGGTCGATCTCGGGCTGGGAGGAGCGGAAGGCGGGGGAGAACTGGTTCTGCACCGCGACGAGCGCGTCTCCGAGGATGCCGTGGGCCTCGCGGATCTGGTCCGGGTCGGCGTTGGAGAGCCCGGCGGCGGCGATCAGGCCCTCGTCGTGCAGCTCCTTGAGGGCACCGATGCTCTCGGCGTACGGCACCGCCGGGTCCGGGCGGTGGTGCTGGTAGAGGTCGATCTGCTCGACACCCAGCCGCTGCAACGACGCGCGGCACGCGCGGTGGAGGTGGTCGCGCGAGCCGTCGAGCTCCCAGTCGGTGCCGGAGCGGGTGTGGCCGCCCTTGGTCGCCACGAGGACGTCGTCGCGCCCCAGGTCGCGCAGCACCCGCGCGACCAGGTCCTCGTTGTGGCCGAACTCCGCCTCGTCGCGGCTGTAGGCGTCGGCGGTGTCGACGAGCGTGACGCCGCGCTCGAGCGCCTCCGCGATCGTGGCACGCGCCTGCTCGGCGTCGTTCTCCTCGCGCACCGACATCGGCATCGCGCCGAGCCCGATCGCGCTGACCTGCCGGGTTCCGATCCGTCGTGTCTGCATGGCGCCACCCTAGGAGGACGCCGGTTGGTGCCGACCGGCCTGCCCGTCGCTGCCCGTCCCTGCTCGCCCGTGGTCGTCTCGCGTGGACCGTGGTTGGCTGGGGAGATGGACGACGCGACCCTGCTGGCCGAGGTCGACCGCCTCGTCGCCTTCGCCCGCGCTGCGCGTCGCCCCGAGGGGTTCGGGTGGCTCGACGAGCAGGGCGCCCTCACCGACAAGCCCGTCGAGCTGTGGATCACCTGCCGCATGACCCACGTCTTCGCGCTCCAGGCGCTCCGGGGCGACGACGCCTCCGCGCCGTTGGCCCGGCACGGGGTGGAGGCGCTCGCCGGGCCCCTGCACGACGCGGAGCACGGTGGCTGGTTCGCCGCGGTCGACGCCGACGGTCCCGTCGGTGCGGCGGGGAGCGAGAAGCAGGCCTACGGTCACGCCTTCGTGGTGCTGGCCGCGGCGAGCGCCGCCGCCGCCGGTACGCCGGGCGCGGAGCGTCTGCTGGGCGACGCCCTCGACGTGCTGGACCGTCGCTTCTGGGACGACGAGCACGGCATGGCCGTCGACGGGTGGGACCGGGAGTGGCGCACCCTCGACCCCTACCGCGGCGTCAACGCCAACATGCACCTGGTCGAGGCGCTCCTCGCCGCCCACGACGTCACTGGCGACGGCCTGCTGCTCACGCGTGCGCTGCGGGTGACGACGCGCGTCGTCCACGACCTGGGCGTGCCGCGCGGCTTCCGGCTGCCCGAGCACTTCACCGCCGCGTGGGAGCCGGATCCCGACTACAACCGCGACGACCCCGCCCACCCCTTCCGCCCGTACGGCGTCACCGTGGGGCACCTGCTCGAGTGGTCGCGCCTGACGCTGCTGCTGGGCCGGGCCCTCGAGGAGGCCGGCCACGAGGTCCCGGGCTGGCTGACGCCGGACGCCCGCGGCCTCTTCGACCGGGCCGTGGGCGACGGCTGGACCGGCGGCGAGCACCCCGGGTTCTGCTACACCACCGACTTCGAGGGTCGCCCGGTCGTCACGCACCGCATGCACTGGGTGGTGGCGGAGGCGGTCGCCGCCGCGACGGTCCTCTACCAGACCACCGGCGACCCGGCGTACGCCGCCTGGCGCGACGCCTGGCTGGACCTCGCGCTGACGCGTTTCGCCGACCACGACGGCGGCTCCTGGTGGCACGAGGTCGACGAGCGCAACCACCCCTCACGGGAGGTCTGGGTCGGCAAGCCCGACGTCTACCACGCCTTCCAGGCGTTGCTGACGCCGCTGCTGCCGCCGGTGTCGTCGTACGTCGGCGGGGTGCGCCGCGCCCGTCGGCAGCGTCAGGAGCAGTAGGACCACACCGCGGGCGACCCGGCCCGGACCACGGGCTGGGTGGCGTCGCCCCGGGTCGTCAGCGTCCACCGGTTGCCACCGGTGAAGGAGACCTGCGCGGCCCTGGTGAGTGCGGGGGCCGAGCCGAGGCGGTACTTCGCCGCGGTGAGGCCGGGCGTGGTGCTGCCGACCGTCGCGCGCCACCGCTGCCAGTCCGCGGCGCTGGTCGTCACGGTGACCTCGGCGCAGTAGCGCAGGTTCGCGCCGTTGCCGGTCTCGCTGGTCACCCGGACCGACACCGCGGCGTCGACGAGCGCGGCCGAGGTGGACCACGGGGCGCAGTAGGTCCACTGCACGGGGCTGCCGGCGCTGACGACGTCGTTGCTGCCGTCGCCGGTGACCGCCCAGGTCCCGGACGCCGCGGAGAACGAGCTGGTCCGTGCGCCCTGCACCGTCGAGGGCGCGGCGTCGAGGCGGTAGGCGGGGTTGCTGCTGATCCGCGCCGGTGTGAGGGTCGCCCGCCAGCGCACTGGGCCGGTCGAGCCGGTCGAGACCGTGACGCGGGCGCAGTAGGAGGCGCTGTCCGAGCTGGTGACCACGACGTCGACGTCGGCCTCGGCGGTCACCGGCGCGGCCGGCCGCGTCAGGGTGCGGGACGCGTGGAGCTCGGTGCTGCGCAGGCTTCCGAGGGTCGAGGCCGAGGCGACGCCCAGGCCGACGGCCAGCAGGCCGACGCACAGCAGCCCCACGACAGCGGGCCGGGCCCGCGGTGCGTGGGGTCGGGCGACGTCGCCCCGGTCCTCGGGCTCCTTCCGCTCGGTCGGCACGTCCGGCTCCTCGGGGTCGTCGGGGCCGTCGGGGCCGTCGGGGTCGTCGGGGTCGTCGGGGTCGGTCGGGTCGCGCCGGCCGTCGGTGACCACCGCGAGCGTGACCAGCACCCCGCAGAGCAGCGCGAGTGCCAGCGGCGAGAGGAGGATCGTCATCCACCGACCGCCTTGCGGCACGGCCGCGAACACCTCGCCCACCACGTCGTCGGTGGTGGGGGTCCAGAGGTCGGCCTCGTCGTTGTTGTCGCCGAGCATGGTGAAGCGCCCGTCGCGGTCGACGGCCTGGACCCGGTGGACCACGTGCAGGCCCTCGCCGGGCTCGCCCTCGGGGACGCGGTAGACCACCACGTCACCGGGCTCGACGCTCGCGCCCCGCCAGGTCAGGACGAGGTCGCCGGTCCAGTAGGTCGGCTCCATCGAGTGGCCGGAGACGACCGTCGTCCCGACGTGGCCGCCGTACTGCGGGGGGAGCGTCAGCCACAGCAGCGCGGCCAGCGCTCCCCAGCCCAGCAGCCGCGCGACGTGCCCGAGGGGATGACGCCGGACACCACGGCAGGCCGGGAGATGGGCCTGCCGCGGTGCCGGGATCGTGGGCATGACGGGGGTACGACGTCGGGTCGCGCGCTGCTGGGCGGTCCGGGGGACCGGGGGTCAGCCGGCGATGACGACGGCGACGCCCTCGACGGCCTCGGCCGAGACCGGCGCGGTGAGCGTCAGGGTCTGGGTGGCCCCGGAGTTGGCGCCGGCCTTCTCGGCGAGCGAGACGTCGCTGCCGTCGAAGAGGGTGACGGTGACGTCCTGGCCGGCGCAGGTGGCGGCGATGCCGCTCAGCTTCACGGCGGTCACGCGGTAGGAGCCGGCGGAGTAGGCCGTGGTGTAGTCGACGCCGACCCCGTCGGTGTCGCAGGAGGCGACGACGCTCGCGCTGGTGCCGAGGTCGGTGGTGTCGACCCCGCCCAGGCTGCTGGCGGAGGCGGTGACGGCGCCGAAGGCGGCGATGCCGGCGGTGATGCCGAGAGCGAGCTTCTTGTTCATGACAGGTCCCTTGTACGTGTGCAGTCGGTGCGACTGGTGAATGGATGCGGTGGTGCGATTTCGGAAGCATCCGGCCGGTCGACCGTGTGCCCCCACCCACTGACGACTATTCGCTGGAGGGGTGTCCGGTATGCCTGCTGAATATGCATATGGGGCGGTCCGGCCCGGATGTCGGGACTTTTGTCCCGTAACCCGCGATCCTGGGTTTAGCCCAGGGGTCGGCTGGTCACATGGCTGGATGAGACCGGCGTCACGTATTCGCCGGAACCGGTTGACGCACTCAGGGAACACTTGTTCACTGAGTTGAGCCCGGGCACTACTGCCCGGTAACGAAGAGGAGATCAGGTTGGCCGCGAGCACGCTCAGCTGGGACCGCGTCCGAGGGATCGGCTCGCGTCTGACGACGCCGCTGCACCCTGACGACTACCTGGTGCTGGTCAACCCGCTGTGGACCTCGCGCGAGCTGCGCGGCCGTGTGGAGAAGGTGCTGCGCGAGACCGACGACGCGGCGACGCTGGTGATCCGTCCGGGCTGGGGGTGGCGCTACGACCACAAGCCCGGGCAGTACGTCGGCATCGGCATCCAGGTCGACGGCAAGTTCCAGTGGCGCTCCTACTCGGTGAGCTCGCCCCCGAAGCGGTCGGGTCGCACCATCGCGATCACCGTGCGCGCCATGCCCGAGGGCCTGCTCTCCTCGCACCTCGTCAACGGTCTCGAGCCCGGGACGATCGTGCGCCTCGCGCTTCCGGAGGGCGACTTCGTCATGCCGGACCCGCCCCCGGAGAAGGTGCTCTTCCTGGTCGGCGGCAGCGGCGTCACCCCGGTGATGTCGATGATCCGCACGCTCGACCGGCGCGGGACGATGCCCGACGTCGTCATGCACTACTCCTCCACGACGCCGGAGCGGATGATCTTCCGCGAGGAGCTGGAGAAGCTCGCCGAGAAGCACCCCAAGTTCACGCTGCACCAGCTCCACACCGACACCGACGGCATGCTCGAGATGAAGCAGCTCGACGAGCTGGTGCCGGACTGGAAGGAGCGCGGCACCTGGGCGTGCGGGCCCGCGCCGATGCTCGACGCCATCTCCGAGCACTGGAAGGAGCACGACCTCGAGGACGAGCTGCACCTCGAGCGCTTCTCGCTCGCGCTGGGCGACAGCGACGCGGAGGGCGGGACGATCACGTTCCAGAACTCCAGCAAGACCAACGAGGTGGACGGCGCCACGACGCTGCTCGAGGCCGGTGAGGAGGCCGGGATCGGCATGCCCTACGGCTGCCGCATGGGCATCTGCCACACGTGCACGCTCACCATGGTCAAGGGAGCGGTGAAGGACCTGCGCAACGGCGAGGAGTTCACCCAGCCCAACGAGCAGATCCAGACCTGCGTCACCGCCGCGATGGGCGACGTCACGCTCGACATCTGACGACCCGACCACCACGGACACCCGTCCGGCCCCGCACGACCCGCACGACCGACCGGCACGATCTCGACACCACACCCCAGGAGCGCCATGGCCATCTCGGACGTCAAGGAATACACCCACCTCACCGAGGACGAGGTCGAGCAGATCGGTCGCGAGCTCGACCAGATCCGGGCCGACATCGAGGAGTCGCGCGGTGACGCCGACGCGGCGTACATCAACCGCATGATCAAGGTCCAGCGCGGCCTGGCCGCCGCCGGCCGCGTCACGTTGTTGTTCTCGAACAAGAAGCCGGCGTGGATCGCTGGCGCCTCCATGCTCGGGATCGCCAAGATCCTCGAGAACATGGAGATCGGCCACAACGTCATGCACGGCCAGTGGGACTGGATGAACGACCCGGAGATCCACTCCAGCAACTGGGAGTGGGACACCGCGCAGCCGGCCGAGCAGTGGAAGCACAGCCACAACTACGTGCACCACCAGTTCACCAACGTCCTCGGCTACGACAACGACATCGGCTACGGCGTGCTGCGCATGGCGCGCGAGCAGAAGTGGCACCCGGTCAACCTCGGTCAGCCGGTCTACAACGCCATGCTCGCCTCGCTGTTCCAGTGGGGCGTCGCGCTGCACGACCTCGACGTCGAGCGGATCCGCAAGATGGAGAAGGATCCGAAGGAGATGAAGCGGCAGCTCAAGCAGATCGCGAAGAAGGTCCGCCGCCAGGTCGCCAAGGACTACGTCGTCTACCCGGCCCTGAGCGGCCCGAACTGGCAGACCACGCTCAGCGCCAACATGACGGCCAACCTGATGCGCAACCTGTGGTCCTACATGATCATCTTCTGCGGCCACTTCCCCGACGGCGCGGTGCACTTCACCGAGGACGAGATCGAGGACGAGACCCGCGCGGAGTGGTACCTGCGCCAGCTGCTCGGCTCGGCCAACTTCACCGGCGGACCGCTGCTGCACATCATGTCGGGCAACCTCGGCTACCAGATCGAGCACCACCTCTTCCCCGACCTCCCCAGCAACCGCTACATGGAGATCTCGAAGAAGATCCAGGCGCTGTGCCAGAAGTACGACCTGCCCTACACCACGGGCCCGCTGCACTCGCAGTACGGTCAGACGCTGCGCACGATCATGAAGCTGTCGCTGCCCAACAAGATGACGGCCAGCGACGACCCGGAGATGCCGGCGCGCGCCGGGGCCGTGGGCGAGACCTACACCTACGACCGTCGTCGCAAGTCCGACGCCGAGCGTCAGCCGCGGCGTACCGAGCTGGGCGCCTGGTCGCGCGGCTCGGCCGACGCCCAGGCCTGAGAGGAGCACCGTGGACCCCGCACCCCGCGCCTACGACGAGCTGCCGAAGGACCCCACCACGGGTCTGACCGTGCCGTTCGCCTGCGGCACCGCCGACGCCTTCGGCGCCCCGCACGGGAGCGCTCCCTCGGGGGCGGCCCTCGACAAGCGTCGGGTGACCCAGTGCGCCCTCAGCCGGGTGTGCGGAGTCTGCGGAGCCGGGCTGGGGCGTCCCATCGCCTTCCTGGGGACCGGTCGGGAGGTGGGGCGCAACGCCTTCCACTTCCCGCCCGGCCACCTGGAGTGCGCCTCGCGCCTGCTCGAGGAGTACGTCGCTGCCGGCGCCTCCCTGCTCGGTGACGCGGCGGAGGAGTGGCAGATCGTGCTGACCTCGGGCTTCGAGTACCTCCGCCCGGCCAAGGAGCAGGAGGACCGGCGCCCGGTCTTCTGCCCCAACTCGGTCATCAGCCACCACCCGGTGGGCTGAGCCGACCGACACCTGACTCTCGACGAGGTCCGGACCTCCCCGGACGCCTGCTCGGACCCGGTCCCTCGTCGAGCCCCGACGTCCGGGGTGGACGGGGGCGGGTGCCGCATGACCCCCGGTCCTGCGGCACCTCCTCGTGCTGCGTGCGCGGGGTGACCAACGACTCATCGGGCCGATTTGAAGTGCGGTCTGGCCCCCGAGGACACTCGGGAGAGCCATGGTTGACCGCGACGCCTTCAAGACCCTCGACGTGGCGCTCCGGGTGGGCGAGCTGCTGCTCGCCAACGGCGCCGGAGCCGCCGACGTGACCGCCACGATGCTGGCGGTGACACGCGCCTGCGGTCTTCACGGCGTGAGCGTGGACGTGACGTTCACCGAGCTCACGCTCAACCACCAGCCCCACCACGACGACCCCGGTCTGGTCCAGAAGCGCAGTGTGCGGCACCGCGAGATCGACTACGAGGACCTCACGCTCGTCGACCACATCGTGCGGGCGCTGCTGGCCGGCCAGATCGACCGCGACGACGCCCGCGCGCGGCTGGCGCGGCTGAACGCGCACGGTCACCGTCGTCCCGCCTGGGCCGTCACGCTCGGCTGGGGCGTCATGGGCGCCGGCACCGCGGCCCTCCTCGGGGGCGGCCCGCTCGTCGGCGTGCTCGCGTTCGTCGCCGCCATGGGCATCGACCGCATCCAGCGCGCGATGTCGGCGCAGGAGCTGCCGTCGTTCTACCAGCAGGTCGCCGGAGGCCTGCTGGCCAGCCTGCTGGCGGTGGTGGCGGTCGCCGTCGGTCTGCCGGTGACGCCGGCGGAGGTCATCACCACCGGCATCATCATGCTGCTCTCGGGGCTGGGCCTGGTCGGCGCCGCCCAGGACGCGCTCACCGGCTTCCCGGTGACGGCCAACGCCCGCATCCTGGAGGCCACGCTCGCGACCGTCGGCATCATCGCCGGGGTCAGCGGCGGGCTGACGGTGGGATCGGTCCTCGGCGTGGACCTCGGCTCGCTGCGTCCGGCAGGCCCCGACCTCTCCGACCTCCCCGTCGTCGTCCTCGGGGCGGCGGTCTCGGCCGCGGCGTTCGCCTTCGCGGCGTACTCGCCCCTGCGCGCGCTCCTGCCCATCGCCCTCGTCGGCGCCCTCGGCCAGACGGTCGCGGCCCTCATGAGCGCCGCCGAGTTCGGCGCGACGTGGGCCGCCGCCACCGCCGCGGTGCTGATCGGTGCCGTGTCCTACTCCGCAGCCGGGCGGATCCGGGTGCCGCCGCTCGTCGTCGTCGTGTCCGCGGTGGTCCCGCTGCTGCCCGGCCTGTCCATCTACGCCGGCCTGTTCAACCTCGCCGACGGCCGCGGCGGCACGCTGCAGATCGTCACCGCCGTCGCCACCGCGCTGGCCCTGGCCTCGGGCGTGATCCTGGGCCAGTACCTCGCGCAGCCGCTGCGCCGCGGCGGTCGGCGCCTCGAGTCGCGGCTCTCCGGGCCCCGTCTGGTCGGTCCCCTCCGGGTCCGTCCCGCGGCCTCACGGCGGGTCGGCCACAATGTGAGGCATGACCACCACTCCTCCTGACGACCAGGCCGGCGCGACCACCGCGCCCGCCCGTCCCGCCCCGCTCGACCTCGACGCCCCCGTGGAGTGGCACGCGCAGGGCGACTACGAGGACATCCGCTACGAGACGACGCCCGACGGCATCGCGAAGATCACGATCGCCCGCCCCGAGGTGCACAACGCGTTCCGGCCGCAGACCCTCATCGAGGTCTCGCACGCCCTCACCGCGGCCCGCGAGGACGAGTCGGTCGGGGTCATCGTGCTCACCGGGGCCGGTGACAAGGCGTTCTGCTCGGGCGGGGACCAGCGGGTGCGCGGCGACAGCGGCTACCAGACCCACGACGGGGCCACGGGCCGCTTCCACGTCACCGACCTGCACGTCCAGATGCGCCGCTGCCCCAAGCCGATCGTGGCCATGGTCGCCGGCTGGGCCATCGGCGGCGGGCACGTGCTGCACCTCGTCTGCGACCTGACGATCGCCGCCGACAACGCCCGGTTCGGCCAGGTGGGCCCCAAGGTCGGCTCCTTCGACGGCGGCTTCGGCGCCAGCATCCTCGCCGACCTCGTCGGTCCGAAGAAGGCCAAGGAGATCTGGTTCCTCTGCCGGCAGTACGACGCCGGCGAGGCGCAGGCCATGGGGCTGGTCAACACCGTCGTGCCGCTGGCCGACCTCGAGGTCGAGACGGTGCGCTGGTGCCGCGAGATGCTGCGGCAGTCGCCGTTCGCGCTGCGGCTGCTCAAGGCCAGCTTCCACGCCCACGAGGACGGCTACGCCGGCATCCAGCAGCTGGCGCACGACGCCAACCTGCTGTTCTACGGCTCCGAGGAGGCGCAGGAGGGGCGCGAGGCGTTCAAGTCCCGCCGCCGTCCGGAGTTCGAGCGTTTCCCGCGGCGCGCCTGAGGCGGCGCATCCGTCGATTCGGCGCGACGGTCCGCTGGGTCTGACATGCTGACGTCCGGGTCACCCGACCCGGGCGGACGCGCCGTGCTTGCGGAGGATTGATGCCGACCACGACCCACGACGGCCCGGACCGGGTCGCTGAGGAGGTGCGCTGGGCCGAACGCTCACGCCTCCCGGCCACCGTCCTCGCCTCCGTGGGCGCCGCCGTGTCGTTCCTGGCCCTCTTCGAGCTGGCCGTGGGCTCGACCGTCCTCGTCGACCTCGGACCCTCCTGGGCCCCCACGACCGCGCTGACCGCCCTGCTCGGGCTCACCACCTCCGCCGGTCTGCTCCTGTGGCGGGGTGGGGACGGCGCGGACCGTCCCTGGCCGGCTGCCGCGTTCGCGCTCACGGGGGTGCTCGTGCTGGTCGCGCTGGGGGAGCGCGTCGCCGGCCACGCCGTGCTCGGCGACCTCCTCGCGGTCGAGGCCGGCGACCGGGCGACGGTCGACGAACAGACCTCGCTCGTGGTCGTCGTGTCCTTCGGGCTGCTGGCCCTCGGCGGGCTCGCCCTCACGCGGAGGTGGACGGTCCCGGCCCAGGTGGCGGCGTTCCTCGCCCTCACCATCGGCCTGGCCAGCGCCGCGGCCTACGCCTTCGGCGCGGAGCCGGTCGAGGGGTCGGACGCCCCGGCGATGATGACCGTGGTGGCGACGGTCCTGGTCGTCGCCCTGGCCCAGTCGCTGCTCTACGCCATCCCGGGCAGCCTCGCCCAGTGGTCGACGTACGGCCGGGACAGCGGAGCGCGGCTCCAGCGCTCGGTGCCGATCATCGCGCTCGTCGTCGTCCCGCTGATCGGGGCGGCGATGCTCGCCGGTCTCCGGAGCGGCTGGCTCGACCCCGGGGCGGCCACGGCGCTGGTCGTCACCACCGGCCTCGGTCTCGCGCTGGTCCTCTCCGCCTGGGTCGGCCTGCAGTTCCGCGCCGTCGAGGAGGAGCGTGCCGCCCTCCTGCGCGAGAACCAGCGCGTCAACGCCGAGCTCGAGGACCGCGTCCGGCTGCGGTCGCACGAGGTCAACCGGCAGCGCACCAAGCTGGCGCTGCTCGAGGAGCGCGACCGGATCGCGCGGGACCTCCACGACCGGGTCATCCAGCGCATCTTCGCCGCCGGACTGCAGATCGGCGCCCTCTCGCGCACCGTGGCCAAGGTCGCGGAGGGGGCGGACGCCTCCCGGCTGCCGGGGCAGCTCGACGTCATCGCCGGCGAGCTCGACCTCGCCATCCGCGAGCTGCGCAACTCGATCTTCCAGCTCACCAGCATCGACGACCACCAGGACCTCGAGCAGGTCGTGCACGACATCGCCACCCGCTCCTCGCGCATCCTCGGCTTCATGCCGCGCATCAGCGTGGCCGGCGAGCTGGGGGGCGTGCGCTCGGACCTCGCTGCCGACCTCGCCTCCGCGATCCAGGAGGGTCTGTCCAACGTGGCGCGGCACGCCCGGGCGAGTGCCGCGCAGGTGTCGCTCGAGGGCACGCCGCAGGAGTTCGTCGTGCGCATCACCGACGACGGGGTCGGCCTGCCCGACCCGCTCCCGCGCAGCAGCGGCATCAGCAACCTCATGAACCGCGCCCGCGGGCTCGGCGGCAGCGCCACCTGGGAGCCGAACCCCACGGGCGGCACGGTCTTCACCTGGCGGGTCTCCCGCGACGGCACGGCCGGGGAGTTCTACGGCAACGACGTCGCGGTCGGCTCCGACGGACCCTGAGCGCCGCCGCGAGCACACGTGACGCCTCGGTGCGACGTACGCGACGCCTCGGCAGGTCAGGGGGTGGTGGCGAGGGCGTCGAGGACGCGGCGGGCCAGGTCGGGGTCGCCGCTGACGGCGACGGTGAGGTCGGCGGCGTCGCGCCGCCCCGAGCTGCGCACGACGAAGGTCTCGGTGTCCATCTCGAGCGTCGCCGTCGGCGCCTCGGGTACGTCGCACCGCACCCCGCGCCCGTCCGGACCGACGACCGCCGCGACGTCGAGGGGCTGCTCGCCGGTGACCACCAGCCGCACCGACCGGCCCGGCTCCGCCCCCACCTTCTTGCCGAGCACGAACGGCAGCGCCCGCGCGAGGACGTCGACGACGTGGGCCGCCGCCGGGCTGTCGAGCCCGCCGGGTCGCCCCACCGCCCGGCGCACGTCCTGCTCGTGCACCCAGACGTCGAGCGGACGGTTCGACAGCAGCGTGCGCCACGACCACCCGATGAGACCGGCGAAGCCGGGACCGGGCGCCGACGCGTCGGTCGGCGGGTCGGCCCGCAGCCCCGCGAGCCGGGTGGCGACGCTGCTCTCGAGCTCGTCCACCACGGCGTCGGTGGTCCAGCCCGCTCGCGCCACCACGCCGGCCTCGGTGAACTGACCCATCAGCCCGCGCACGTGCGCGGCCTCCGGGACCTCGACCTGCTGCTGCGGGTTGCCGGCGAGCTCGGACTCCAGGTGCGCCAGGTGCGACGCGACGGCCCGGACGTCCCAGCCCGGCAGGTCCGTGGGCCGGTCCCAGTCGTCGGGGCCGAGCGAGCGCAGCAGCGCGACGACGTCGGCGGTGGCCCGCTCCCACACGTCGACCAGGTGACCCAGCACGGCGCGGTCGTCGACGGCGGGCGCAGCGGCTGCCTCGGGCGCCGTCGGCGCATCGGGCGAGCCGGCCGAGCCGGCTGAGCCGGCCGAGCCGGGCGAGCCGGGCGAGCCGGGCGTGGAGGACGAGTCGGGCGTGGAGGGCGTGGACGGGGTGTCGGGCATGGCCGGAGCCTAGTGACCGGGCGTCACCGGTGGGCGCCGCGCTAGGGTGCGGCGTGCCCGGTCCCCGCTCGTTCTCCGACCTGGGGACGCCGGCCGAGGTGGTCGCGGTGCTGCGCGAGGCCGGCATCGAGACGCCCACCCCGGTGCAGTCGGCCGTGCTCCCCGACGCGTTGGCCGGTCACGACGTGCTGGCCCGTGCCCGCACGGGGTCGGGCAAGACCATCGCCTTCGCGATCCCGGTCGTCAGCCGCCTGGCGGGACGCCGCAGCCGGATGCACCGCCCCCGCGCGCTGGTGGTGGTGCCGACCCGCGAGCTCGCCGTGCAGGTGGAGGGTGCGCTCCGGCCGATCGCGCGCGCGCACCGGCTGCGGCTGGCCACGATCTACGGCGGCACCCGCTACGACGCCCAGGTGGCGGCGCTGCGGCGCGCGAGCGACATCGTCGTCGGCACCCCCGGCCGGCTGCAGGACCTGATCGACCAGCGGGTCCTGCGCACCGACGACCTCGAGGTCACGGTGCTCGACGAGGCCGACCAGCTGTGCGACCTGGGCTTCCACGACGCCGTCGACCGGCTGCTGGCGGCCACCCCGTCGACCGCCCAGCGGCTGCTGCTGTCCGCCACCCTCGACGGGGACGTCGACCGGCTGGTGCGCGCCCACCTGCGCGACCCGCGCCGCCACGACGTGGACACCGGTGCGTCCGTGGAGACGATGAGCCACCACGTCGTCGTGGCCGCCACCCTCGGCGCGAAGCTCGAGGCGGCGTACGAGCTGGTCGGGGCCGAGCCCCGCGTCGTCGTCTTCGCCCGCACCCGGCGTGGGGCCACCGACCTGCGGACCTCGTTCGAGCGCCGCGGGCTGACGGCCGTCGACCTGCACGGCGACCTCCCCCAGCACGTCCGGGAGCGCAACCTGGCCCGCTTCCGGGAGGGGCGCGCCCGCGTGGTCGTGGCGACCGACGTCGCCGCCCGCGGCATCCACGTCGACCGGATCGGGCTCGTCGTCCACTTCGACCCCCCGATCGACGCCAAGGCCTACCTCCACCGCTCCGGGCGTACGGCGCGCGCAGGCGAGTCCGGCGCGGTCGTCACGCTGGTGCTGCCCCGCCAGCTGGCCGGCGTCGTGGCCCTCCAGGACGAGGTCGCGGTGTCCGCGCTCTTCCACGACTGGACCACCACGCCGCGGCCCCCGACCGTCGAGGCCCTGGCGGCCTCCGGCGCCCCCACCCCGCCGGTCGTGCGCCCGCGCTCGCGCGGAGGGCGCCGACGCAGCGCTGCCGCCCGCGCGCGCGGGTCCGCGACAGGGCCCAGGAGCGGGAACGGCGAAGGGGCGGGACCGCCGTAGCGGTCCCGCCCCTCGCGGGAGCTGCTGCCGGCCGGAGCCGGCGTCAGTCGATCAGAAAGCGGACTCCGGCAGGTCCATCAGCGACAGGTCGGTCGCCTCGGCGATGGCCCGCTCGGCGGTGAGCAGCGGCAGCACGTTGCGCGCGAAGAACTGCGCCGCGGCCACCTTGCCCTCGTAGAAGTCCTTGTCCTTGGCGCTGACCTCGCCGCCCAGCTTCTCCAGCGCGACCTCGGCCTGACGCAGCAGCAGCCACGAGCAGACGATGTCACCGAGGGACATGAGCAGACGGCTGGTGTTGAGGCCGACCTTGTAGACGTTGCGGACGTCGCCGCCCTCGGCGCTCTCGTCGGCCGACATCAGCTGGCCGATCATCGCGGCGACGATGGCGTTGCCGTCCTCCAGCGCCGTCGACAGCAGGCCGCGCTCGACCTTGAGGCGGCCGTTGCCCGCCTCGCTGCCGGCGAAGGACTCGATCTCGCCCGCGAGGTGGCCCAGCGCCTTGGCCTGGTCCTTGACGATCTTGCGGAAGAAGAAGTCCATGCCCTGGATCGCGGTGGTGCCCTCGTAGAGGGTGTCGATCTTGGCGTCGCGGACGTACTGCTCGATCGGGTAGTCGGCCAGGAAGCCCGAGCCGCCGAAGGTCTGCAGGGACTCGGTGCCCAGCAGGGTCCAGGAGCGCTCGGAGCCGTAGCCCTTGACGATCGGCAGCAGCAGGTCGTTGACGCGCTCGGCGAGCTCGTCGCGCTCACCGTTGTGCTCGGCGATCATCACCCGGTCCTGCCAGGAGGCGGTGTAGAGCACCAGGGCGCGCAGCGCCTCGGCGTACGACTTCTGCGTCATCAGCGAGCGGCGTACGTCGGGGTGGTGGGTGATCGTGACGCGCGGCGCGGTCTTGTCCGAGGCCTTGGTGAGGTCGGGGCCCTGCTGGCGCGTCTTGGCGAACTCCAGCGCGTTGAGGTAGCCGGTCGACAGCGTCGCGATGGCCTTGGAGCCGACCATCATGCGGGCGTTCTCGATGACCTGGAACATCTGGGCGATGCCGTCGTGGACCTCGCCGAGCAGCCAGCCGCGGGCGGGCTCCTTCTCGCCGAAGGTGACCTCGCAGGTGTTGGAGACCTTGATGCCCATCTTCTTCTCGACGCCGGTGACATAGGCACCGTTGCGCTCGCCGGTCAGCTCGCCGGTCTCGTGGTCGAAGTGGAACTTCGGGACGACGAAGAGCGACAGGCCCTTCGTGCCGGGGCCGCCGACGCCCTCGACGCCGACCGGGCGGGCCAGCACGAGGTGGATGATGTTCTCGCTCATCTGGTGCTCGGCGGAGGTGATGAACCGCTTGACGCCCTCGATGTTCCACGAGCCGTCCTCGTTGGCGGTGGCTTTGGTGCGGCCCGCGCCGACGTCGGAGCCGGCGTCGGGCTCGGTGAGCACCATGGTGCAGCCCCACTGGCGGTCGACCATGATCTGGGCGATGCCCTTGTCGCGGTCGTTGCCGTTGCGGTGCACGATCGAGGCGAAGCTCGGCCCGGCGGCGTACATCCACACGGCGGGGTTGGAGCCCAGCACCATCTCGCCGACCGCCCAGTTCAGGGTCGCGGGGGCGGGCTGGCCGCCCATCTCGGCGGGGATCGACAGCCGCCAGAACTCCGAGTCCATCCATGCCTGGTAGGACTTCGCGAACGACTCGGGGACGTCGACCTCACCGGTGGCGGGGTCGAAGACCGGAGGGTTGCGGTCGGCGTCCTCGAAGGAGGCCGCGAGCTCCTCGCGGGACATGCGGTCGACCTCGGCGAGGATCGACTTGGCCGTGTCGACGTCGACGTCCTCGAACGGGCCGGAGCCCAGGACGTCCTGACGCCCGAGCACCTCGAAGAGGTTGAACTCGATGTCACGCATGTTGCTCTTGTAGTGGCTCACTGCTGCACCCTGTCGTGTCCGGGGGCCGTACCGAGGTCGGCCCGTCACCTGAGGAGACGGTTGCTACTCGTCAGTAACTTCATGATAGGCCGCAAGGCCCGGTCCGGACAAGGACTCGACGAGGAACCACGGGTGAGTCTCGGGTCACGCGGCCGGTGCCCGACCCCGCCGGCTGCCCGGTCGCGAGAGCCGTTGCAGGGTTGGAAAAACAGCGAAACCCCCACGCCAGGGCGTTGGGGGTTCGCGAGGGAGTGCGGGTCGAGCTCCGGTCGCGACGGACGCGGACCGGGTCGACCGTCAACTCACTTGAAGACGTCCTTGACCTTCTCGCCGGCCTGCTTGGCACTGCCCTTGGTCTGGTCCTTCTGGCCCTCGGCGCGCATCTCGTCGTCGCCGGTGGCCTTGCCGGCGGCCTCCTTCAGCTTGCCGCCGGTCTCCTCGACCTTGTTCTTGATCTTGTCGCTGGCGCTCATGGCGTTTCCTTCCCTCGGGTGCAGGTGACGACGAGTTCCTACCCGTCGGTACGCCGTTCATGCCCTGCGTGTCGCACGTCTCAGTCTTTGACTTTGCTAAGTCAGTCAATCCACTATGGTTACTACGTTGCTTGACTTTGAGTAGTAGAGGACTCATGACATGCGGAACTTGATCGTGCTCGGAATCGTGGGCCTGGTGGCCCAGCTGATCGACGGCTCTCTCGGCATGGCCTACGGCGTCACGTCGTCGACCCTGCTGCTCGCGACCGGAATCGCCCCGGCCACCGCGAGCGCTGCCGTCCACTTCTCGGAGATCGGCACGACGCTCGTGTCGGGCTTCTCCCACCACAAGCTGGGGAACGTCGACTGGCGCACGGTCGGGATCATCGCCATCCCCGGCGGCGTCGGCGCCTTCGCCGGAGCGACCGTGCTCTCGAGCCTGCCGGCCGACCTGGCCAAGCCGTGGGTGGCCGGCATCCTGCTCGTCCTCGGCCTGTACGTCGTCTGGCGGTTCCTGGCCCTGGGCGGTCGCCGTCCGGAGTTCAAGGGGCGGCTGTCGAAGCGCTTCCTGGCCCCGCTGGGGCTCTTCGGCGGTGCGCTCGACGCCATCGGCGGCGGCGGCTGGGGCCCGGTGGGCACCACCTCGCTGCTGTCCTCGGGCCGCCTCGAGCCCCGCAAGGTCGTCGGCTCCATCGACACCTCGGAGTTCGTGGTCGCGGTCGGTGGCTCGATCGGCTTCCTGCTCGCCCTCGGCAGCGCCGGCATCCGCTGGGACATCGCCGCCGCGCTGCTCATCGGTGGCTGCATCGCCGCCCCGTTCGCCGCCTGGCTGGTCAAGCACCTGCCGGCCCGCGTGCTCGGTGTGGCGGCCGGTGGCCTGATCGTGCTGACGAACACCAAGACCATCGTCGAGACCTTCGGGGCCTCCGGCGGGGTCGTCGGGCTCGTCGCCGCGATCGTCGCCGTGCTGTGGATCAGCGGCATCGTGTGGGCGGTCAAGCAGGAGCGGCTGTCGAAGGCCCGGCTCGAGGCCGAGCTCGGCGACCAGCCGGTCGCCGTCTGACGCTCGATCCGACCGTCGGTCTGCGAGACTGCGTGCTGTGCGCGTCTCTGCGAAAACCGACTACGCCCTCCGGGCCCTGATCGAGCTCGCCATCCGTCCGGGTGGCAGCCCGGTCAGTGCCGAGGAGATCGGACGCCTGCAGGAGATCCCCCACGGGTTCCTGCAGGCGATCCTGGCCGACCTGCGCCGTGCCGGCGTGGTGCTCAGCCAGCGCGGCCAGTCCGGCGGCTGGCGGCTCGCCGGCGAGGCCTCGGGGGTCACCGTCGCCGACGTGATCCGGGCCGTGGACGGCCCGCTGGTGAGCGTGCACGGCGAGCGGCCGGAGTCGGTGACCTACAACGAGTCGGCCTCCGCCCTGCAGCACGTCTGGATCGCCGCCCGCAGCAGCCTGCGCGAGGTCTGCGAGGCCGTGAGCATCCAGGACCTCGCGGACGGCCGGCTGCCCTCGCGGGTGGAGGTCCGCACCCACGACGAGGACGCCTGGCAGCCCCACTGACCCGAGCCCTGTGCCCGCCTGCGGCGTACGGAGCGGTCGGTCCGGGCCTGGCCCGGCGAGGTAGAACGCGTTACAGTTTTCGCGTGACCACCTCCGACCGCGGCGCCGTCGTGTGGGACGCCCCCGACCTCGACCACCCGGCCCGGCGAGCCTCGCGACGCTCGTACGACGCCGTCGTGCGCAAGGCCAAGGACGAGTGGCTCGCGCTGTTCGCCGAGGACGCCGAGCTCCAGGACCCGGTGGGTCCCTCGTTCTTCGACCCGGAGGGTCACGGTCACCGGGGGCGCGCCGCGATCAGCGCGTTCTGGGACCTCGCCATCGCGCCGGTCGTGGAGTTCCGCTTCCACATCCGCGACTCCTTCGCCAACGGCGACGCCTGCGCCAACGTCGGCACCTTCACCACGCTCCTCGAGGACGGCAGCCTCGCCGACACCGAGCTCGTGGCGGTCTACCGGCTCGACGCCGCAGGACTCATCGCCTCGATGCACGCGCACTGGGAGGTCGACCGCACGCTGGCGAGCCTCCGCAAGGCCTGACCGTCCGGACCTCTCACCCGGCGGCGTGCTCCACCCAGGTCAGGAACGGGCGGGCCGCGCGCCAGTCCTTGCGGATCGCGTCGAGGAGCGCGGAGGTGTGCACGAACGGCTCGAAGCCGTAGTCGCGGCGCAGCGTGAGGGTCTTGTGGCGCAGCAGGTCGATGCGGGGGTGGTCGGCGTCGAACCCGCGCGGCACCGTCTTGAGGCGCTCGCCGCCCCGGACCCACCCGCGGCGCTCGAGCGCCGCCAGGATCCGTTCGAGGTCCTCACCGGTGCGGTCGTCGGCCACCGCCCGTCGCAGCGCGGCCAGCCGCTCGCTCTCGGGGTGGTAGTAGCCGGCGCCGACGAAGACGCCCGGGGCGCCGACCTGGACGTAGAGCCCGGTCGAGGGTCCCGTCTCGACGAAGGCTCCCTGGTGGTCCTTGTACGGCGTCTTGTCCTTGGCGAACCGCACGTCGCGGTAGGGCCTGAACACCTTGGCCTGGCCGAACTCGGGGGCCAGCGCGGCGGTGAGGGCGAGCATGGGGTCGCGGACCGACTCCTCCCAGACGTGCTTGTGGGCGGCCCAGAACGACTTGGTGTTGTCGAGCTCGAGGTCGTCGTAGAAGTCCAGCGCCGCGACGGGGAAGCCCGCGAACGCGGGGACCTCGGCGCTCACGTCCATGCCTCCACGACGCGCACGCGCTCGGCGCCCGGCGCCGTCATGTCGGGCAGGTGGGCGGCGTGGTCGGCGGGGCGGTGCAGCGTCGCCGACGAGAAGCCGGCGGCCTGCAGGGCGCTCTCCGCGCCGGGGGCGTCGGGGAAGTGGAAGTGGATGCCTCCGCGGACGGCCAGCCCGAGCCCGGCGGCGAACACCCGGTCCGGGGTGGCGACGTGCTCGTCGAGGTGCAGGTCGGAGAGGTAGAGCCCGCGGGGCAGGTCGCGGGTGGCGGTCGCGATCCGCGACCACAGGCGACGTACGTCGAGGGTGGGGAAGTAGTTGAGCAGCCCCTCGGTGAGGACCGCGACCCCGCGCCGCGCGTCGAGGGAGGTGAAGACGTCGTCGAGCCCGGGGCCGAACACGTCGGCGCCCACGACGCGGTGGTGGTCGCGGTCGACGGCGGCGCGACGCAGGGCCCGGCGCTTGGCCGCGGCCATCGACGGCAGGTCCACCTCGACGTAGTCGACCTCGGGGTGGCGCTCGCGCAGCCGGAGCCCGCGCGGGCTCAGCCCCGCGGCCAGCTCGACGACCTGGCCGACCGCGCCCGAGGCGACGGCGTCCTCGAGCAGCGCGTCGATGACCCGGTGCCGGGCGAGCAGGAAGCCGGTCAGCGTGGGCCCGCCCGCCCAGCGGACGGGGGCGAAGGCCCGCTCGCTCACGGCGTAGGCGACCCGCCCGGGCAGCGCCCCCAGCTCGGGCGCCAGCGCGGGGTGGCCCAGGCCGTGGGCCTGCCAGGTCTGCCCGGTGTAGAGGGCCGTCGGCGAGATCCGTGTCGATCCCCGTCGGATCCAGCTGTGCAGCCTCATGCCCCCAGACTGACACGCCGTGGTGCACCCCCGAGGCGGGGCCGGTGCGGGTCGGGAGGACAGGATGGGCGGCATGAGAGAGCCGACGAGCGGTCAGACGATCGAGTTCCAGGGCCTGACGAAGCGCTTCGGGCGCGTCCAGGCGGTCACGGACCTCACCGTCAGCGTCGTCCCCGGTCGGGTCACCGGCTTCCTCGGTCCGAACGGTGCCGGCAAGACCACCTCGTTGCGCTGCGCGCTGGGGCTGGTCGCACCGAGCGAGGGTCGCGCGCTGATCGGCGGTCGCCCGTACGCCGACCTGCCGCACCCGGCGCACGTGGTCGGCGCGGTGCTGGAGTCGTCGAGCTTCCACCCCGGTCGCTCGGCCCGCAACCACCTGCGCTGGGTGGCGCAGGCCTCCGAGCTGCCGCCCGCCCGCGTCGACGAGGTGCTCGCGGCGACCGGCATGACGACGTACGCCCGGCGACGGGTGGGTGGGTTCTCCCTCGGGATGCGCCAGCGGCTCGGGCTGGCGCAGGCGCTCCTCGGCGACCCGGGGGTGCTGATCCTCGACGAGCCGGCCAACGGCCTGGACCCTGCGGGCATCGCCTGGCTGCGCGGGTTCCTGCGGGCGCTGGCGGCCGAGGGGCGCACCGTCCTGGTCTCCAGCCACGTGCTGGGCGAGGTGCAGCAGACCGTCGACGACATCGTCGTGGTCGCCGCCGGACGGCTCGTCGCCCACGGGCCGCTGTCGGACCTGGAGGCGGCCCAGGGGTCGGTCCTGGTGCGCAGCCCCGAGCGGACCCGGCTGGCGGAGCTGCTCGACGGCAGCGCCTCGACGGTCGAGACCGTGGAGGCTGACGGGCTGCGGCTGCGGGGCCTCTCGCCCGCCGACGTGGGACGCCTGGCCCACGAGCACCACGTCGAGCTGCACGAGCTCGCCCTGCAACCGCCCGACCTCGAACGGCTCTTCCTCGACCTGACGTCCGGGACGGAGGCACGCCCGTGATCGCCCTGCTGCGCTCGGAGCTGACCAAGACGCTGACCACCCGGATGTGGTGGGGGCTCCTCGTCGGCGCGGTGCTGCTCACCGCCCTGCAGGCGGTGGCCACGGCCGCGGTGGCCGGCTCCGCCCCCGGGATGGGGGCGCCCGCCTCGCCGGGTCTGGAGTCCGGCGAGACGCTGCGTCAGGCATTCGCCGGGTCGGCGTTCAACGGCGCCTACCTGTTCGCGCTCGTGATGGGCGTGCTGGCGATCACGGGGGAGTACCGGCACCAGACCGTGACACCGACGTTCCTCGCCACGCCGCGCCGGGCGCGCGTGATCGTCGCCAAGGCGTTGGCGCAGGTCGCCGTCGGAGCGGTCTTCGGGCTCGTCGCGCTGCTCACGGCCCTCGTGGGCGCCGGCACCGTCATCGCCCTCCGCGGTGCGTCGATGGGTCTGGACGACGGCGCCCTGTGGCGCGCGATGGTCCTCGTGGTCCTGGCCGTGTCGCTGTGGACGGTCCTGGGGCTCGGCATCGGGACCCTGCTGCGCAACCAGGTGGCGGCCGTGCTGGGCGCCATCGGTCTCGGGCTCATCATCGAGCCGCTGCTCGGGCTGCTGCTGACCGTGCTCGAGCTCGACGCCGTGGCGAAGTTCCTGCCCAGCGCCGCCTCCAGCGCCGTGCTCGACCCGGGGACGGCCGGGTTCGACCTGCTGCCGTGGTGGGCCGGCGCGCTCGTGATGACCGCCTACGCGGTCGTCTTCGCCGCCCTCGGCGTGCTGCTCAGCGTGCGCCGCGACATCACCTGACCCGGCGACGCGTCTCGCGCCTGCGGGAGTGGCGCCTCGCGCCTGCGGGAGTGGCGTCTCGCGCCCGCGGACGTGGCGTCTCGCGGGGAGGGGTGGAGCGGATGACGGGAATCGAACCCGCATTCTGAGCTTGGGAAGCTCATGTTCTGCCATTGAACTACATCCGCGAGAGGCCCTCGCGAGCCCTCGTCGAGCGGGCTGACCGGTCGCCCGGCACCTGCGCGGGTCAGACAATACCCGACCGTTCGGGGCTCGCTGCGCCGGTCGTCCCGGCGGTGGGCAGCCCGACCTCGGGTGCCTCGGCAGCGCCGGGGTCGCGCACCGGCACGGGGAAGCGCGGCGTCAGCCCGTCGCCGGAGGAGCGGCCGGTGACGCGGCGCTGGATCCACGGTGCGGCGTGCGCCCTGGCCCACGCCCGGTCGGCCTCGCGCCGCGCGGCCCGCTCCACGGGTGGCATCTCCGGCAGCGGCGACCACGCCAGGTCGTGGCGCACGCCGAGAGCGTCGAGGACCGCGACCGCCATCCTCCGGTGCCCGAGCGCGGACATGTGGATGCGGTCGACCGCCCACATCCGGGGGTCGCGGTGGTCGCGCAGCCGCCAGAAGTCGACGAGCGTCGCCCCGAGGTCGTCGGCCACCTCCCGCACCAGCTCGTTGTACGTCGCGACGCGTCCGCGCAGCCGGCCGAACAACGGCGCCCAGCCCAGGTCGAAGCCGGTGAACAGCACCAGCTGCGCCCCGGAGTCGACGACGGGTCGCAACCCCTCGGCGTACGCCGCGACGAGGGTGTCGATGTCGACCGTGGGCCGCATCAGGTCGTTGCCGCCGGCGTAGACGCTGACGAGGTCCGGGCGCAGCTCGAGCGCTGGACCGACCTGCTCGTCGAGCACCGCGCCGAGCTTGCGGCCGCGGATGGCGAGGTTGGCGTAGTCGAAGTCGAGGCCCTGCGCCCCGCGGGCCGCGCCGAGCACCTCCGCCACCCGGTCGGCCCAGCCGCGCACGCCGTGGGGCCGTGACGGGTCGTCGTCGCCGACGCCCTCGGTGAAGGAGTCGCCCAGGGCGACGTAGCGGGACCAGCGGGGTGGGGTGCCGTCGTTCACCCGGACATCATGAGCCATCGACGCCGGACCCCGACGGCGCGTGCCGACCCGATCCCCGGACGCACGGACCGGGGCGCGTCGCCGCGGGTAGGGTGCGCACGTGCTGCTGTCAGACCGAGACATCCGGGCCGAGCTCGCCGCGGGACGCGTCGCCCTCGAGCCGTTCGACGAGGCGATGATCCAGCCGTCGAGCATCGACTTCCGCCTGGACAAGTTCTTCCGGGTCTTCGAGAACCACCGCTACCCCCACATCGACCCGGCCCAGGACCAGTCGGACCTGACTCGGATGGTGGAGGCGGTCGGCGAGGAGCCGTTCATCCTGCACCCCGGCGAGTTCGTCCTCGGCTCGACGTACGAGGTGGTCTCGCTGCCCGACGACATCGCGGCGCGCGTGGAGGGCAAGTCCTCGCTGGGCCGCCTCGGCCTGCTGACCCACGCCACCGCCGGGTTCGTCGACCCGGGCTTCTCCGGCCACGTGACCCTCGAGCTGGCCAACGTCGCGACGCTGCCGATCAAGCTCTACCCGGGCATGAAGATCGGCCAGCTGTGCTTCTTCCGGCTGTCCTCGCCCGCCGAGCACCCCTACGGCTCGGCGAAGTACGGCTCGCGCTACCAGGGGCAGCGCGGTCCGACGCCGTCGCGCTCCTTCCAGAGCTTCCACCGCACGCCCATCGACTGAGCCGCGCCGCGCGGCCGTCCGCCGAGCGGCGGCACGACGCCGGGCCTCAGCGCACCGCGCGCACGAAGCGCTCGACGCGACGCTCGGAGCGAGCCGTCTCGACCGGGGGCAGCGCGACCAGCCGGGCCAGGTCCGGCTCCGCGGCGACCAGCCGACGGCTGACCTCGAGCGGCACCGTCGGGTCGTCGGCGCTGTGGCGCACCAGCGCCGGCACCTCGAGCCAGGACGTGTCGTCGAGGTAGTCCACGGCGTCCCAGTCGACCCCGTCGAGGCGCGAGGAGACCTCGCGGGCGGCAGCGGCGGCGACCCGGGGCACCCGGAGACCCAGCGGCAGGTCGAGCGACGCGAGGTCGGCGTCGACGACCGCGGCGAGGTCGAGCGCGGGCGCGTCGAGGAGCAGGCCGCGGACCAGCCCGTCCTCGCGCTCGGCCAGCTCGAGGTAGGCCGCCACGACGGCTCCGCCCATCCCGAGCCCGCCCAGCACGACGCCCTCGGCGCCCTCCTCCTGGGCGTAGGCGACCGCCGCCTCCAGGTCGCGCCACTCGGTGCGTCCCCAGCCGTAGCGGCCGCTGGGGTCCGGGGCGACGCCGGCGTCGTTGCGGTAGGTGATGGCCAGGGTCGGCAGCCCCACCGCGACCGTCGCCGCAGCCAGCCCGGCCGTCTGCTCGGGTCCCCAGCCCGCGTCGTGGACCAGCACGGCCCACGTGCGGGACCGCCCCTCCACCAGCAGGGCCGGGAGCTCGCCGCGACCGGTGGGGAAGGAGACGGCCTCCGCAGGGTCCTCGCCGAGCCGGGTGGCGGCACCGGGATCGGCGCTCGAGCCGGTGGCGACGGTGCGCACGGCCAGCACCTCGGAGCGGATCCTCAGGGCCAGGGCGAGCCCGGCGGTCAGGGCCACGAGGGTGACGACGAGCAGCAGGGCGAGCAGCAGGCGCGGGCGCACCAGCCGACCCGGCGGACGCGGCCGCTGGCGGCGGGGCGGCCCGGGGGCGACCGACGCGCTCATGGACCGCATTCAACCGCCCGGCCGGGCCGGGCGGCACCCGTTCGAGCCCTGCGGGGGTCGGACCTCGGGAGTGGACTAGGCGATCTCGACCGAGCGGAGGTCGGCCGACCCGCCGCCCGCGTGCCGCGCCACGACGTACGACGAGGTGGCGACCGCGTCCTCGATGAACCCGATCACCTCCTCCAGCGCGGCGAAGCTGTCGGGGGTGAGGTCGGAGAGCACCGGGAACGCGTGGACCTGGCCCTCCCAGATCTGCACGTCGCACGGCACCCCCGCCGCCTCGAGGCGCAGCGCCATCAGCTCGGCGTCGACCCGGAGGACCTCGCCCTCGGCGCACTGGATGAGCACCGGCGGCAGACCCGTGAGGTCGGCGTTGACCGGGGAGTGGTGAGGACGCACCCGCGAGCCGACGACCATCCGGGCGACGCGACGCAGCCGGCGGACCGGGATGTAGGCGTCACGGCAGGCGTTGTGGTGGCGACGCTTGGTGCGGTGGTCGAAGTCCAGCCAGGGCGAGAGGCCGACGATGCCGGCGGGCAGCACCGCTCCGGAGTCGCGCAGGCTCAGGGCGGTGGCGAAGGCGAGGTGGCCGCCCGCGGAGTCACCGGCCAGCACGATGCGGTGCGCAGGGTGGCCGTGGTCGATCAGCCACTGGTAGGCCTCGGCGCAGTCGCTGAGGCTGTCGGCCAGCCGGCCGTGGGGCAGCTGGCGGTAGTTGACCGACAGCACCGTCATCCCGGTGCGGGCCGCCAGCCGCTCGACGATCCGGCGGTGGGTGGCGGTGCCGCACAGCAGGAAGGCCCCGCCGTGCAGGTAGAGGATCGCGCCGTTCGACGTCGGGCCGTCGAGCGGGGTCACGAGCTCGGCGTCCCAGGTCTTCGCGGTCACCGTGCGGTGCGTCGTGCGCGAGGAGCGGGGCAGCAGGCCGGCGCTGCGCTCCAGCAGCGGCATCAGCCGGGTCGCGGGGCCCCGCAGCGGGAAGTAGCGCAGAACAGGTCGCATCGTGAGCTTGCTGGCAGTGTGGACGACGCCTGAGCGCCGGCTCGAGCCGATGCGATGTTCGATCACCGAGGGATCCTCCTGCTCGGACGGGACCGTGACAACGTAGTCTGTCTCACGGCTCCTGTCGCGGGGTACGAGCGTTTTTCCCCATGAAACAAGGGGATTGGTGCCTTTGGGCCCGCCCCGACGACCCGTTCGGGTGGTCCGGGGCCGCCGATCCGCCCCCGGGGTTTCGACCGGCCCCGGAGGGGCATGCTGCGCCAGATAGGCTGCCGAGCATGACCGCACCCACCCTTCTCTCGGTGCCGGGCGCCCGTCATCTGCACTCCGGCAAGGTGCGCGACCTCTTCGACCTCCCCGACGGGACGCTGCTCATGGTCGCCAGCGACCGGATCTCGGCGTACGACGTCGTCCTCGAGACGCCCATCCCGGACAAGGGCGAGATCCTGACCCGGATGTCGCTGTGGTGGTTCGGCCAGCTGGCCGACCTCGTGCCGCACCACGTGCTGTCGACCGACGTGCCCGAGGAGGTGCGAGGCCGGGCCGTGGTCTGCGAGCGCCTGGCGATGTACCCGGTGGAGTGCGTGGCCCGCGGCTACCTGACGGGCTCCGGGCTGACCGACTACCGGGCCGGCGGCGCGGTGTGCGGCGTGGCCCTGCCGGCCGGGCTCGAGGACGGGTCCCGCCTGGAGGCGCCGATCTTCACCCCGGCCACCAAGGCGGAGATCGGCGAGCACGACGAGAACGTGTCCTACGAGGCCGTCGAGGCCACGGTCGGCGCCGAGCGCGCCGCCGAGCTGCGCGACCTCACGCTCGCGGTCTACGAGCGGGCTCACGGGATCGCCCGCGAGCGGGGCATCGTGCTGGCCGACACCAAGCTCGAGTTCGGCGCCCGGCCCGACGGCACCACGGTGCTCGGCGACGAGGTTCTGACCCCGGACTCCTCCCGCTTCTGGCCGGCGGAGACCTGGCAGCCGGGGCGCCCGCAGCCGTCCTACGACAAGCAGTACCTGCGCGACTGGCTCAGCTCGGGCGCCAGCGGCTGGGACCGGCACGGCGACGCACCGCCGCCGCTGCTGCCCGACGAGGTCGTCGCCGCGACCCGGTCGCGCTACGTGCAGGCCTACGAGCAGCTGACCGGGGAGCGATTCTGATGCCCGACACCTCCGCCAGCCGACCCCGTCGCTGGGACGCCTCGGTCTTCGTGGCCGCGCCGCGCGAGCGGGTCTACGCCTACTTCGCCGACCCGGTGAACCGGCCCGAGTGGCAGGCCAGCCTGCGCAGCGTCGAGCTGCTCGACCCCGGACCGCCGCACCCGGGCCAGCGCTGGATCGACCACGTCAAGGTCGGCCCCGCCTTCGAGCTGCAGATCATCGCGATGGAGGGCACCTCGGTCTGGGCCGAGGTCGGCTCGACCGGACCGTTCACCGCGTTCGGGACGCTGCTCTTCGAGGACGCCACCCTCGGCAGCGTCACCGGCACCCGGGTGACCTGCGTGGCGCGGGTCCGGGCTCGTGGCCCCCTGATACCGCTCGGCTGGCCGGCCACCGGCGTCGCCGCCCTCCTGGTCCGCAACGACCTCAAGCGCGCCGCCCGGATCCTCGCCTCCCGCTGACCCCCACGAAACGTCGCTGGTGTACGCGCGAAGCGTCGCTCGTGTACGCGCGAAGCGTCGCTCGTGTACGACGGGAGGTCTCGGCGTACACACGTGACGCTTCGCGCGTACACACACGACGCTTCGTGCGTACACACGTGACGCTTCGCGGGCAGGTGGGTGGGACGCGCTCAGCCGGCGTCCGGGTCGCCGTCGAGCGGGCCGAGGGTCCACAGGTCGGGGTGGTCGGCGAGCCAGCGCTCGGCGTCGCGCTTGCCGAACGCCGCGACCTGGTCGAAGAAGTCGGGGTCGAACATCAGGTAGGACAGCAGCTCGCCCTGCAGCGGGCTGTCGCTGCCGAGGATCCGGTGCACGACCTGGAGGTCGGGGTCGCCCAGGGTGCCCTTGAGGGTTCCGTGGTTGGTCCGGAAGACCTCCATCGCGCACCGGCTGATCTCGGCTCCCCGCTCGGGCACCACCGCGGCGTACGGGACCTCGCGGTAGGGGCGGCGCCCGCGCTCCGCGCGGACCTCGTTCATCCGGTCGGCGACCGGCCCCTCGCTCACCAGGGCGTTGGCCGTGGCGAGCCGACGCAGGTCGTGGCGCAGCGGGTCGTCCATGACCGAGCCCAGCAGGGTGGCGACCCCGTCCCCGAGGTCGACCGGGGCCTGGTCGGCCTCGGGGTCGTCCTCGGCCGGGAAGAGGCTGCCGGTGCCGATGACGAGCACCCGGTCGGCACCGAGGTCGACCGCCGGGGCGAGGGGGAAGCGGCGCCGGGTGGCGCCGTCGACGTACCAGCCGGCGGAGTCGTCGGGGCCCTCGACGTGCACCGAGGGGAACAGCGCCGGGATCGCGGCCGAGGCCATCAGGTGGTCGACGCCGAGGCGGGTCGGCACCCAGCGCAGGTGGTGCCCCTTCGGGGCGTCGGGCAGCTCGGCGCCCGGCGCGGTCTCGGAGAACAGCGTCACCCGCCCCGTGCGGACCCCGGTCGCGATGACCGTCGTGGACTCGACGCGGCCCTGGGCGAGGTTGGTGTGCAGCGCCTCCCAGTCGATGACGCCGTCGAGCGTGCGCGCCAGCGGCTCGGTGCCGAAGATCCCGCGCAGCCGGAAGCGCGAGAGGCCGAGCGTCTCCGAGGCGTAGCGCAGCGCCACCTCGGGCACCTGGCGCCACAGCGGCTGGATGACGTTCTCCTTCGTGGCGTGGTCGAGCACCGCCCGCAGCCGCGTCACCTGCGCGTCCGCGTCGAGGTGGGCCGTCGAGGTCAGCGCTGCGCTCAGCAGGGCGCCGGCGCTCGTGCCGACGAGGATCGTGGGGCGCTGGCCCCGCTCGGCCAGGGCGGGCAGCAGCACCTCGAGCGCCCCCACCTGGTACGCCGATCGCGCGCCTCCGGCGTCGAGGACGAGGGCGACGCGTTCCGGCGTACGGCGTGAGGGCATCGTCCGATGCTAGGCGGACCCGGCCTCGGCGTACCGGGCAATCGGCCGTCCCCTCCCGCGGTGACCGGGGTCACGTTAGGTTGACGGCCAGACCGAGGTCCCGAGACTGCCCGCTGACACCCGGAGGTACGCCGTGCTGAACCTGTCCGTCCTGCTCGAGGAGAGTGCCCGCACCTACGGCGACCGGGAGGCCGTCGTCCTGGGCGACACCCGGCTCACCTACGCGCAGGTCAACGGCGCGGCCAACCAGGTCGCCAACCTCCTCGTCGAGCGCGGCATCCAGCCCGGCGACAAGGTCGCCCTGTCGTGCCCGAACCTGCCCTACTTCCCGATCGTCTACTACGGCATCCTCAAGGCCGGCGCGAGCGTAGTGCCGCTCAACGTGCTGCTCAAGGGCCGCGAGGTGGCCTACCACCTCGACGACTCCGACGCGAAGGCCTACTTCTGCTTCGAGGGCACCGCGGAGCTGCCGATCGGGCAGGCCGGCCACCAGGGCTTCGAGCAGACCGACGGCTGCGAGCACTTCTTCGTGATCACCGTCGACCCGGCCGCGGCCTCGCCGATCGAGGGCACCGAGACCCTGGGTGCGGCGATGGGCGGGCAGCCGCCGACCTTCGAGACCGTCGAGACCGACGCCGACGACACCGCCGTCATCCTCTACACCTCCGGCACCACCGGGCAGCCCAAGGGCGCCGAGCTGCGGCACCGCAACATGCACTCCAACGCCCTGACCGGTGAGGCGCTGTTCGGCGCCGACAAGGACAACCCCGACACCTACCTCTGCGTGCTGCCGCTGTTCCACTCGTTCGGCCAGACGGTGATCATGAACGGCGGCTTCGCCTACGGCGGCACCGTCGTGATGCTGCCGCGCTTCGAGGCCGACGCGGCGCTGAAGACGATGGCCAAGGAGGGCGTCACCTTCTTCGCCGGCGTGCCCACCATGTACTGGGGCCTGCTCGGCGCGCTCGAGGGCTCGGGGGTCGACGTCAAGGAGCTCGCGAAGAACCTGCGGGTCGCCGCCGCCGGCGGCTCGGCGCTGCCGGTCGAGGTCCACAAGGAGTTCGAGAAGCGCTTCGGGGTGGTGATCCTCGAGGGCTACGGGCTCTCGGAGACCTCCCCGGTCGCGAGCTTCTCCCCGCTGGGAGAGGACGTGCGCGTCGGCTCGATCGGCAAGCCGATCCCCGAGGTCGAGATGAAGCTGATCAACCCCGAGGACTGGTCGGACCTGCCCGACGACCCCGAGGAGGTCGGCGAGATCGCCATCAAGGGCCCGAACATCATGAAGGGCTACTACGACCGCCCGGACGCCACCGACGAGGCGATCCGCGACGGCTGGTTCCGCTCCGGCGACCTCGGCCGCAAGGACGAGGACGGCTGGTACTACATCGTTGACCGGTCCAAGGACATGATCATCCGCGGCGGCTTCAACGTGTACCCGCGCGAGATCGAGGAGGTGCTCCTCACCCACGAGGCCGTCTCGCTCGCCGCGGTGGTCGGCGTGCCCCACGAGTCCCACGGCGAGGAGATCAAGGCGTTCGTGATCCTCAAGGACGGCGCCTCGGTCACCGAGGAGGAGCTGGTCGCCTGGGGCAAGGAGCAGATGGCCGGCTACAAGTACCCGCGCATGATCGAGTTCCGCGACGAGCTGCCGATGACCGCGACCGGCAAGATCCTCAAGCGCGAGCTGGTCGGCTAGCCCGCGGGGGTCGGTCCCTGTCGGTTTCCCAAGGTATGTCGAGAAGCTGGCACTCCCCATGGCTCCGGCCCCATGGGGAGTGTCAGTTCTCCTGCATACCGTGGTAAACCGGCACCCCTCAGGCGAAGGGGTTAGGCAGCGCTCCCGGCAGGCCGGCCAGCAGGCCGCGGGCCCGGTCGAGGTGCTTGTGCTCGACGAGGACCTCGTAGCGGGTCGCCACCACGGCGCTCACCGAGGAGAAGTCGCGACGCCCACGGGTCAGGGCGTAGCCGACGAGTGACCAGATGACGCCGAAGAGGACACCGAACACCAGGGTGGACAAGATCGTGGCCAGCGTCGACTCCGTCGAGAACAGCGACATCACGAGGCCGACGAAGAGACCGAGCCACAGGCCCGTCAGCGCCCCGGCGGCGGCGACGCGGCCGGTCGTGAGGCGACCGGTGATGCGCTCGACCTGCTTGAGGTCGGTGCCGACGATCATGCAGTTCTCGACCGGGAACCCCTCGTCGGCCAGGTGGTCGACGGCCCGCTGCGCCTCGGCGTACTGGTCGTAGACGGCGAGCGACTGCGGGAACTGCAGGGTCAGGGGACGGGCGCCGCGCTGGCCGCCGGTGGAGGTGGCGGGCGGGCCGGGGGTGCGGGAGGTCTGGGACATGCTTCCAGTCTGCGCCCCGGGCGTGAGCGCACCGTGTGAGTCGGCTGAGGGAAGGCTGTGGCGCGCTCGTACGGCGGACCGGCGCGCGTCAGCGGCCGCGGGCGACCCTAGACTGGGGCCCGCCCAGCACCGACCGGCTGGTCGGATGCGCCGGTCAGCCGATCCGCACCGCCTCATCGAGGAGCACCCGTGGCCCGTGTCGTCGTCAGCGTCATGCCGAAGCCCGAGATCCTGGACCCGCAGGGCAAGGCCGTCCACGGCGCGCTGCCGCGGCTGGGCTTCCACCGCGTGACCGACGTGCGCCAGGGCAAGCGCTTCGAGCTCGAGGTCGACGGCGAGGTCGACGACGCCGTGCTGGCCGAGATCCGCGAGTTGGCCGGCACCCTGCTGTCGAACCCGGTGATCGAGAACTTCGCCGTCGAGGTCGACGGCACCCCCGTGGACGCGGCGGTCGGCGCGTGAGGATCGGCGTCGTCACCTTCCCGGGGTCGCTCGACGACAGCGACGCCCGCCGTGCGGTCCGGCTGGCGGGCGGAGAACCGGTCGCGCTGTGGCACGGCGACGACGGCCTGCAGGGCGTCGACGCGGTGGTCCTGCCCGGAGGCTTCTCGTACGGCGACTACCTGCGCTGCGGCGCGATCGCGCGCTTCGCGCCGGTGATGACCTCGGTCGTCGACGCGGCCCGCGGTGGGATGCCGGTGCTCGGCATCTGCAACGGCTTCCAGATCCTCTGCGAGTCCCACCTGCTGCCCGGCGCGCTGATCCGCAACGACCACCGCACGTTCGTGTGCCGCGACCAGGGGCTGCGCATCGAGAACGCGTCGACGGCGTGGACCAGCGAGTACGCCGCGGGCGACGAGGTCACCATCGTGCTGAAGAACGGCGAGGGTGGCTTCGTGGCCGACGAGCCGACGCTGGACCGGCTCGAGGGTGAGGGGCTCGTCGTGGCCCGCTACCTCGGCGGCAACCCCAACGGGTCGCTGCGCGACATCGCCGGCATCACCAACGAGCGCGGCAACGTCGTGGGCCTGATGCCCCACCCGGAGCACTCGGTCGAGGCCCTCTGCGGCTCCGGCACCGACGGCCTCGGTTTCTTCCGCAGCGCCCTGGCCTCCCTCACCGCCTCCTGACCGTTTCCCGTCTCTTCTCCGCGAAGCGTCACGGGTGTACGCGCGAAGCGTCACGGGTGTACGCGCGAAGGGCCGCGGTCGTCACGGAGAGGCCTCCTGCGCGCGCACGAGTGACCTCTCGCGTGAACATGCCTGACGCTTCGCGCGAACACACGCGACGTCTCGCGCGTTCATTCGTGACGTTTCGCCGGGCTCGGTTGTGACGGTTCGCCTCGGGTCGGGGAGGTCACGCCGCGCGTGCTTGACCGGTAAAGCAGTGGGCGCTACTGTATCGGTACAGAAGCGAAAGGACACCCCATGAGCACCCTGCACCTCGGCTACGCCCACAACGGTCACCGCGCCGCCCTCGGCGAGCTCTACAGCGCCCGCCCCGACGCCCCGGTCGTGGAGGCCACCCGCGCCGCCCGTCCGACGCGCGCCTCCCTGCGCCGTACCCGCAGCGCCACCGCCGGCGCCCTGCACCGCGCCGCCGCCCGCATCGCTCCCGCGGCCTGACCGCCGCCTGCCCCGTGCGCGACATGACCGGCGCGCGACGGGGCAGGATGCTGCCCGGCGGGCCGGGCAGGCCGCCGGGACCCCGACACCGGGGCCCGGACCGCCGACGCGGAGGAGGAGCGATGGCACGCGTGACGCTGAAGACCGTCGCCGACCGCGTCGGGGTCAGCCGCATGACGGTGTCGAACGCCTTCTCCAAGCCCGACCAGCTCTCCGCCGCGCTGCGCGTGCGGATCCTGGAGGCCGCCGCCGAGCTCGGCTACGTCGGCCCCGACCCGGCGGCCCGTGCGCTGGCCCGGGGGAGCGTCGGCTCGGTCGGCGTGCTGATGACCGACTCGGTCAGCTACGCCTTCGACGACGAGGTCGCGACCGCCTTCTTCAGCGCGCTCGCCACCGGCCTGGCCCCCACCGGCCTCTCCCTCAGCCTCATCTCCTCGGTCGCCGCCGGCGAGCGTGTACCGGCTCGCGACGTGCCGATGGACGGGGCCATCGTCTACTCCTGCCAGGACGACTCCGAGGCCCTCGGCTGGCTGCGTCGCCGCGGCCTGCCGCTGGTGTACGTCGACCAGCCCCCCGACCCGTCGCTGTCGACGATCAACGTCGACGACCGGGGCGGGGCCCGCCAGGCCGCCCAGCACATCGTCGACCTCGGGCACCGCCGGGTGGGCGTCGTGCCGCTGACCCTGCGCGGCGTGCCGGGCGCCAGCCCCGACCGCAGCCCCCACGTCTCCTCCGAGCGGGTCAAGGGCTGGGCCGACGCCCTGTGCGGGGCCGGCATCAACCCCGTCGTGCGTCCCGCGTCCCACCGCGACGAGGCGGCGTACGACGTGGTGCGCGACCTGCTGGACCGACGCGACCGGCCGACCGCGCTGCTGTGCTACTCCGACGTGATGGCGTTCTGGGCGGTCCGGGCGGCCGAGGACCTCGGCCTGCGGGTGCCCGAGGACCTGTCGGTGGTCGGGTTCGACGACAACCCGCTGGCGCGCCGGATGCGTCCGGAGCTGACCACGGTGCGCCAGGACGTCCGGGCCAAGGGCCGGGCCGCCGCCACCGCGCTGACCGAGGCCATCGCGGGCGCGATCGCCGGCAGCGGTGGCATCCGGGCACTGCCCCCGCGCCACCAGACGTTGCCCACCGAGCTGGTGGTCCGAGGGACCACGGGTCCGGCGCCCGACGCCTCGGCCTGACGCGCTCCGGAGGCGACGAGGTCAGAGCAGCACGCGGATGACCCGGTCGTTGCCACCGTTGGCGGTGGTGATCCACAGCGAGCCGTCCGGCGCGGTCACGACCGTGCGGATCCGGCCGACGTCGCCGCGGAAGTGGCGGCGGATCCGTCCCTCGTCGGGGCCCGCGAGCACCACGGAGTAGAGCGACTGCCCGGCCAGGGCGCCGACCCAGGCCCGACCGCGGGCGACCGCCAGGCCGCTGGGCGAGCAGGTGCCGGTGAGCGACCAGGTCACGAACGGGTCGATCGTGCCCGCGGGACCGCCCCGGCCCTCGGTGCCGGGCCAGCCGTAGTTGCCCCCCGAGCGGATCCGGTTGAGCTCATCGGTCCGCTGCTCGCCGAACTCGGTGGCCCACATCCTGCCGTCGGCGTCCCAGGCGACGCCCTGGACGTTGCGGTGGCCGTAGGACCACACCTGGTTGCCGAAGGGGTTGCCGGCGGCGGGGGAGCCGTCGCGCTGCATCCGCAGGATCTTGCCGGCCAGCGACGACGTGTTCTGCGAGGTCGACGGCTCGCGGGTGTCGCCGGTGGTCGCGTAGAGCAACCCGTCCGGGCCGAAGGCCAGCCGGCCGCCGTTGTGCGTGCGCGCCCGGGGGATGCCGGCCAGGACCGTGCGGCGGTCCTGCAGGCCGCCGCCCACGAAGCGCATCGCGATGACCCGGTTGTCGGTGGGCGTCGTGAGGTAGAAGAACACCTCGCGGTCCTCGCGGAACGTCGGCGAGACGACGCAGCCGAGCAGCCCGCCCTCGCCGGCGTCGTCGCTCAGGTCCACGCCCTCGATGCGGCCCACGCTCACGAGCCCGCCGCCGCGGCGTACGCGACTGACGCGGGCGTTCTCGCGCTCGGTGACCAGGGCGTCGCCGTTGGGCAGGAAGGTGAGACCCCACGGGATGTCGAGGCCGCGGGCGAGCACGGCTCCGCGTCTCGGGGCGGCGACGGCCGGAGCCGCGCCGAGCAGGGAGCCGGCGGCCGTGACGGCTGCGGCGCCGGCTGTCGTGGTGAGCAGGGTGCGTCGGTCGAGCACGTGGGCCTCCCCCGGGAGTGGTTGGACCCCATCGTGCCACTCGGCCCTGACAGGAGGCCGGGGTCGCGTCGACGAGCCGGGGCGCCGTCGGGGGCGCCGCCGGGCGGTGGCCGTGGACAGGGGCTGTCCGGAGGCCGGTGGCCCCCGCTACGGTCCCGGTCATGGCCGGACACGAGACCCCCAAGAAGATCCTGCTCGACGAGTCGGAGATGCCGACGCAGTGGTACAACATCGTCGCCGATCTCCCCACGTCCCCGCCGCCGGCGCTGCACCCGGGCACCCTCCAGCCGGCCGGTCCCGAGGACTTCGCGCCGCTGTTCCCGATGGCGCTGATCGAGCAGGAGGTCAGCACCGAACGCTACATCGACATCCCCGGCGGGGTGCTCGACGTCTACCGGCTGTGGCGCCCGAGCCCGCTGTTCCGCGCCCGCCGCCTCGAGGAGGCGCTCGGCACCCCGGCGCGCATCTACTACAAGTACGAAGGGGTCAGCCCGGCCGGCTCCCACAAGCCGAACACCTCGGTGCCGCAGGCCTGGTACAACCACCAGGAGGGCATCACCCGGCTCACCACCGAGACCGGCGCCGGGCAGTGGGGCAGCGCCCTCGCCTTCGCCACCGCGCAGTACGGCATGGAGTGCGAGGTGTGGCAGGTCGCTGCGTCGTACCGGACCAAGCCCTACCGCCGCACCATGATGGAGATCTGGGGCGCCACGGTGCACTCCTCGCCCTCGGAGCTGACCGAGTTCGGCCGCGGGCTGCTCGCGCAGGACCCGGAGCACCCCGGGTCGCTGGGCATCGCGATCTCGGAGGCGGTGGCGCAGTGCGTCGCCGACCCGAACGCCCGCTACGCGCTGGGCTCGGTGCTCAACCACGTGCTGCTGCACCAGACGATCATCGGCGAGGAGGCGCTGCTGCAGCTGGCCAAGGTGGGTGAGACCCCGGACGTGCTGGTGGGCTGCACCGGCGGCGGGTCGAACTTCGGCGGCCTGGCGTTCCCGTTCCTGCGCGAGAAGCTGGCCGGGCGGATGGACCCGGTCATCCGCTGCGTGGAGCCGGCGGCCTGCCCGACGCTGACGAAGGGGGAGTACCGCTACGACTTCGGCGACACCGCCGGGATGACGCCGCTGATGAAGATGCACACCCTGGGCCACTCCTTCATCCCCGAGCCGATCCACGCCGGCGGTCTGCGCTACCACGGCATGGCGCCGCTGGTGTCGCACCTCTACGACCAGGGGATGGTGGAGGCGGTCGCCATCGGGCAGACCGAGTGCTTCGCCGGAGCCGTGCAGTTCGCCCGCACCGAGGGCATCGTGCCGGCACCCGAGCCGACGCACGCGATCGCGGCCGCCGTACGTGAGGCCCTGGCGTGCAAGGAGTCGGGAGAGGAGAAGGTCATCCTCACCGCGCTGTGCGGGCACGGCCACCTCGACCTTGCGTCGTACGACCAGTACCTCTCCGGGCGGATGACCGACTACGAGCTCAGCGACGCCACCATCGCCGAGGCGATGGCGTCGGTCCCCGTGATCGGCTGACGGGCGGCGGTCGGCGGCGGTGCCGGGGGCCGATAGATTGACGCCCGTGGTTGCACCCCCAGGATCCCCCGGACCCGCGAGCTCCCTCGACACGGTCGCCCAGGCGTCGTCCGACCCGGATCGCGAGCAGCCCTGGGCCGAGCTCGGGCTGAAGCCGGACGAGTACGACAACATCCGCGAGATCCTCGGGCGGCGCCCGACGAGCTCCGAGCTGGCGATGTACTCGGTGATGTGGAGCGAGCACTGCTCCTACAAGTCGTCGAAGGTGCACCTGCGCCAGTTCGGCGAGAAGGTCACCGAGCAGATGCGCGAGCACCTGATGGTCGGCATGGGCGAGAACGCCGGCGTCGTCGACATCGGCCAGGGGTACGCCGTCACCTTCAAGATCGAGTCGCACAACCACCCGTCGTACGTCGAGCCCTACCAGGGAGCGGCGACCGGGGTCGGCGGGATCGTCCGCGACATCCTGTCGATGGGGGCGCGGCCGGTCGCGGTCATGGACCCGCTGCGCTTCGGCCCGCTCGAGGCCGCCGACACCCGGCGGGTGCTGCCGGGGATCGTGGCCGGCGTCGGCGGCTACGGCAACTGCCTCGGACTGCCCAACATCGGCGGCGAGGCCGTCTTCGACGCGTCCTACGCCGGCAACCCCCTCGTGAACGCGCTCTGCGTCGGCGTGATGCGCCACGAGGAGATCCACCTCGCCAAGGCGTCCGGCGCCGGCAACCTCGTCATCCTGTACGGCGCGCGCACCGGCGGTGACGGGATCGGTGGCGTCTCGGTGCTGGCCAGCGAGACCTTCGACGCCGGACCCGACGGGGGCGGCAGCGGCGGTCCGGCGAAGCGGCCGAGCGTGCAGGTGGGCGACCCCTTCATGGAGAAGCTGCTCATCGAGTGCACGCTGGAGATCTTCGCCGAGGAGCTCGTCGCCGGCATCCAGGACCTCGGCGGGGCAGGGCTGTCGTGCGCGACCTCCGAGCTGGCGTCGGCCGGCGACGGCGGCATGAAGGTCTGGCTCGACCGCGTGCCCCTGCGCGACTCCACGCTGGCTCCCGAGGAGATCCTCATGAGCGAGTCGCAGGAGCGCATGATGGCGGTCGTGGAGCCCGACAAGGTCGAGCGCTTCCTCGCGATCTGCGCCAAGTGGGAGGTCGACGCCACGGTCGTCGGAGAGGTCACCGACACCGAGCGACTCGAGATCTTGTGGCATGACGAAATAGTCGTCGACGTGCCTCCGCGGACGGTGGCGCACGACGGTCCCGTCTACCAGCGCCCGTTCCACCGGCCGTCGTGGCAGGACGACCTGCAGGCGGACGGCGCCGAGAAGCTGGCGCGTCCGGAGGCCTCGGAGCTGGGCGAGACGCTGCTGCGACTGCTGGGCAGCCCCAACCTCTGCGACCGGTCGTGGATCACCGACCAGTACGACCGCTACGTGCTCGGCAACACCGTGCTCGCGCAGCCGGAGGACGCCGGCATGGTCCGCGTCGACGAGGAGACCGGCCTCGGCGTCGCGCTCGCCACCGACTGCAACGGCCGCTTCGCCAAGCTCGACCCCTACACCGGCGCGCGTCTCGCGCTGGCCGAGTCCTACCGCAACGTCGCGGTGTCGGGTGCGCGCCCGCTCGCCGTCAGCGACTGCCTGAACTTCGGCTCCCCGGAGGACCCCGAGGTCATGTGGCAGTTCGCCGAGGCCGTGCGCGGCCTGGCCGACGGGTGCCAGGAGCTCGGCATCCCGGTGACAGGCGGCAACGTCAGCCTCTACAACCAGACCGGCACGACCGCGATCCTGCCGACTCCGGTGGTGGCGGTCCTCGGCGTCATCGACGACGTGACGCGGCGGACGCCGGCCGGGTTCTCCGACGACGACGCCGTCGTGCTGGTGCTGGGTGAGACCCGCGAGGAGCTCTCCGGCTCGGAGTGGGCGCACGTGGTGCACGGGCACCTCGGTGGCCTCCCGCCGGTCGTCGACCTCGACGCCGAGCGCCGGTTGGGCGAGGTGCTGGCCGGTGCCGGTGCGGCCGGCGAAGTGCTGTCGGCCCATGACCTCTCCGACGGCGGCCTGGCGCAGGCCCTCGCCGAGTGCGTGATGCGCCACGGCGTCGGCGCGACGGTCGCGGTGCCCGGGGACCCCTTCGTGGCGCTGTTCTCCGAGTCGACGGCCCGGGCCCTCGTGTCCGTCCGGCCCGACACGGTCGCCGCGTTCACCGCTCGCTGCGACGGGCTCGGCGTACCGGTGCGGGAGGTGGGTCGCACCGGCGGCACCGCCCTCACGGTGTCCTCCGCGGACCCCACCACCGACGCGGCCCCCGCCGCTGACGGGGCCCTGTTCACCCTGCAGGTCGAGACCCTGCGCGCCTCCTGGACCCCCACCCTCCGCGCCGCCCTCGCCTGATCCCTTCGCCGAGGGGGCGGGGGTGGGCGATCGTTGAGGGTGGGGTCAGAGGATGCCGCGGCCGAGCTTCTGCCAGGTCTCGGGGGTGACGACGCCGCTCTGCTGCAGGCCCACGCGGCGCTGGTAGCTCGCGACCGACGCGGCGGTGTCACGGTCCAGCACACCGGTGACGGACACGCTGCCGCCGGAGACGGCGTTGAGCGCGCGCTGCAGCTTGCGCACGCGCTCCCCCCGGGCGCCGACCTTGATGAGCTTCGCGGTGGTGGGGGAGTGCAGCCCGACCCAGACCCTTGAGCCGACCCAGCGGTCGGACGGCATCCCGTGGGCGGCGCGCCAGTCGAGCACGGCGTCCATGACCTCGCCGTCCAGCACGCCGTCCATCGGTCCGCTGTAGAGGTTCTCGCCCTTCAGCAGGCACTGCGCGGCGCGGACCAGCGGACCGGTCGCCCCGGAGCCGATCTGCGCGTAGGAGCTGAAGTTCAGCCGTACGCCGCCGCAGTGGTCCGGCTCCGCGGGCGCCGTCGAGCCGCGTCCGAGGTCGAGCCAGTTGGAGTCGATGTTGATCGTGACGCTGCCCCAGGTCTCGGTGTGGCCGCCGCGGTACTGCTTCATCCGGCCGCCGGGCATCCAGCCGTCGGAGCGCAGGTAGCTCGTGGAGGTGTTGGCGACGCCGTCCCAGCGGGCGATCCAGATCTGGTCGGGCTCGGTGAAGGCGTCGGGTCGCTGCACGCGGGCGTCGTCCATCGCCTTGAGGCCGGAGCCGGCGCTGGAGTAGACCCCGGAGACGTAGTCGAGCCGGTGCAGCTTGCGGGTCCAGGCGGAGGTGAAGTGCAGGGCCGACTCGCGGCACGAGGTGATGGAGATGTCGTAGGCCTCCATGTCGTACCAGAGCGTCGATCCTGGCCCGATGCCCAGGCGCCTGGCCGCCGCCACCGCGTCGACCGCCTCGGCGCGGGCCTGGGCCTTCGCCGCGGCGTAGTTGTTCGCCGAGCTCGGGTTGATGCGCACGTCGTCGCGGTAGCGCGGGAAGCTGGGGTTGCACGAGGCCTGCGGCCCGAGGGTGATGGGGAGCAGCCGCCAGCCGTTGCGCAGCTGGGTCTCGACCCACTGCGGGGTCTGGTTCGGCTGGGTGCGGCACCCGCGGGAGTCGCCGGAGGTGTAGATGCCGACGGCCCAGAACGGCGAGCTGCGCAGCCAGGCGTCCATCGCGGACTGCGTGGGGGTGACGCACTGGTCGAAGCCGTAGCCGGTGAAGTCGCCGGGCGTCACGCGGTTGGCGGCCTGGGCCGGGGCCGGCAGCAGGAGCGCCGAGAGCAGCAGGGCCAGTCCGGTGACGAACGGGACGACGAGCCGGGTCGGCGGCAGCGGTGCAGACATGGGGGGTTCCTCCTGGGTGTCGTGAGTCACCCTAGGTACCAGGAGTCACACCTGTCCCATGAAAGCGGGCAAAGTGCCTCAGAAACCGGCGCGTTGCAAGGCGACACGCCGGGCGTCTGTGATCAGTTCTCCCGGTCGCTGCCCGGCCGTGCGTTGTCGGCGGAGGCCGCTCCCGAGCTGTAGGGCACCGTCAACCACGACCGCGGCACCTGCATGCCCGCGCTCCGGCGCCCGCCGCGGCTCCAGCCGTCGACCGTGACGCCCTTGCGCAGCGCCCGCCAGGTGGGTCCGCTGACGACGCCGGTCCGGGGAAGGCCGGCGCGGCGCTGGTACTGACGTACCGCGTCCATGTCGCCCCGCCCGAAGACACCGTCCACCCGGACGCTTGCGCCGCTGGCGGCGTTCAGTGCGCGCTGCACCCGACGTACCTCGTTGCCGCCGGTGCCGACCTTGACCAGCTTCTTCTCCCCGGACACGCCGCGGACCAGCAGCGCGGTCCACGTCGAGCGCGTCACGTCGCCGGTGTCGCGCAGTCCGACGTCGCGCTGGAAGCGCCGCGCCGCCTTGGTCGTCCCCGTGCCGTAGGAACCGCTCAGGTCGCGACGCAGCAGCCCGCGCTGCTTCAGCAGGCACTGGGCGGCGCGCACCTGGGCGCCGCGGTCGCCCCGCTCGAGCCGGTCGTAGTCGGCGAAGCCGAGCCGGACGCCGCAGTCCGGCCCGGGTCGGCCCGGACGCGTTCCCTGGCCGGTGCGCAGCACGTTGCTGTCGACGGCGAGCGCGACGCCGCCGTGGCGCTCGATGTGGCCGCCGCGGTACTGGTGGACGCGCCGGTTCGGCCACCACCCCGCTCGCGAGATGTACGACGAGCGCAGGTCGTCGCGCAGGTTCCACTCGGCGATCCACAGGTAGTCGGGGACCACACGCTTGCGGGCGGCCGAGCGGCGCTCGGCGTCGACCATCCGGATGCCGGAGGCGGCGCTGGAGTAGAGCCCTGAGCGGTAGCCCTGCCGGTGCAGCTGCTTGGTCCAGGCCGAGGTGAAGGCCATCGCGGAGGCGCGGCAGCGACGGTTCGACAGGTCGAAGTGCTCGAGGTCGAACCAGACCACGCTGCCGCGGCCGATCCCGAGCCGGCGGACCGCCTGCACGCCGCCACGGGCCGACTCCGTGCCCTGGGTGCGGGCCTTCGCGTAGTCGCGCGCCGGCTTCGCCGAGATGCGCTTGCCGCGGTAGTAGCCCGGGGGCGAGCAGGACGCCTGACGCCCGACCACGAGCGGGAGCAGGCGCCAGCCGCGTGAGGCCTGGGTCGTCACCCAGCGACGCGTCAGGTTCGGCTGGCTCGAGCAGGCCCGGTTCATGCCGGCCACGTAGATGCCGATGCCGGCGTACTTCGAGTGGCGGCGCCAGGCGTTCATCGCCCGCTGCGAGGGGGCGTCGCAGGTGTCGATCGCGTAGCCGGTGAAGTTGCCGGGCATGGCCCGCGTCGCGGCCGCGCTCGGGGCGCCGGCGAGGGCGAGGGTGCCGGTCACCGCGACCACCAGGGCAGTCAGCGACGAGACGAGCGACGCGGGTCGGGGCAGGGCTGGTCGGGGCAGGGCTGGTCGGCGCACGAGCATCGAGATCCCCCCGGGGGAAGGCGGCAGGACGTGCTGCCACGCTAGCTGCGCATGTCCCACCAGCCCCACCCGTCACATCCCTCGGCGTGGCGCGGGGGCCGACCTCAGCCCGACGGGGAGCACGTCGCACGACGCCACGAGCCCACGTCGTCGACGTCGAGCCGGACCAGGTGCGGCACGACTGGGCGGTCGCCGTACCCGCTGTAGACCTCGCTCGCGGACTCGCTCACCACCCACAGGCGACCGCCGTCGAGGCTCGCCCCCTCGGCGCCGGGCACCAGCCCCCGCGGCGGCCCGTCGCCGACGAGGCGGCCGCAGCGCGAGTCGGCGCTGACGAACCAGGTGCGTACGCCGCCCGGGCCGAGGTCGCCGTGCACCGCGCCCTGGCTGCTGGTCGGCACCTCGCGGGACGCCTCGGCGACGGCCGGCGACACGTCCAGCAGGCCGGGCCCGAGCAGGGTCTCGACCGAGAACCACCACAGCCGGGGACGGCCGTGGTCGCGGTAGTCGCCGACCCCGAGCCGACCCGCGGCGTCGTGGACCAGGAACCCGCCCTGGAGCGGTGACCTGACGGCCCAGACCCTCCGGACCGCGAGCGTGGCGGGATCGAGCAGCCACAGCCGACGCGTCTCCGACAGCCACAGCCCGTGCCGGTCCCGCACGAGCCCTCCGGCGTGACGGCACCCGACCGCGCCGCGGGAGCCGACCTCGCCGCGCAGCCCGCCGCGCTGCTGGAGCAGTCGAGGCCCGTCGCGACCGCCGAGGTCGACCCGGAGGACGCGGCAGTACTTCGTGCCCTCCGGGCCGCCGCCGTCGTAGCCGCTGACCCAGGCGCGCTCGCCGCGCACCACGAGTCCCTGCGGCACGAACGACTTTCCGGTCTCCGGCAACCAGGCGGCCCGGCAGGCGTGGTGGTCGTTGGCGAAGCGCTCGAGCGGCCGGTCGACGTACGCCGGGCGTCGGCCGGCGACCGTGCGCGGCGGCCCGCACCCCGGTGTCCCGGGCGCGGCGGCGTCGTCCGGGTCGGCCCGCTCGCCCTGGCGCGCGGCGCCCGCACCCGGGTCATCGGGGTCCGAGCTCCCGGAGGAGGTGCACCCGCCGGCCGCGAGGGCGGCCGCCAGCACCAGCGTGGCGGCGACCCGGACGGACATGGGCCGACCCTACGGCCGCCCTCGCCGCGCCGGCACGGGCTCGTGGCAGGCTGGCCGCGTGCCCGCCCGACTCCGCCCCGCCGACCCGTCCCAGGTGGCGGAGGCCTCGGACCGACTGCGCACGGCCGAGGCCACGCCCGCCGACCTGCGCCTGCTGGTCAAGCACTACCTCGCCCTCCTCCAGCAGCGCGCCCCCGGCGGTGCCGTGGAGGTGCGGGTGCCGCCGTACTCCGCGGTCCAGGTGATCGGCGGCACCACCCACAAGCGGGGTACGCCGCCGGCGGTGGTCGAGATGAGCGCGGAGACCTGGCTCGGCCTCGCCACCGGCGAGCTGACCTGGCCCGAGGCGGAGCGCGACGGGCTGCTGCTGGCGTCCGGCGAGCGGTCGGACCTGACCCCCCACCTCCCGCTGGTCCCGGGCGGGGCGACGGGGTCGACGAGCGGCTCCTAGGCTGGCGGCATGGATCTGCGCCAGCGAGTCACCGACGTCCTGCCCACCGTCCGCGCCGACCTCGAGGACCTCGTGCGCATCCCCTCGGTCAGCGCGCTCGACGAGCACGCCGACGACGTACGCCGCTCCGCCGAGGCGACCGCCGAGCTCTTCCGCGCCGAGGGGCTCGAGGTCGACATCGTCGCCGTCGAGGGCGGGGCGCCGGCCGTGATCGCCACCCGGCCCGCGCCGGAGGGGGCGCCGACCGTGCTGCTCTACGCCCACCACGACGTGCAGCCGGTCGCGGCCGAGGACTGGGCCAGCGACCCCTTCGAGCCGACCGAGCGGGGCGAGCGGCTCTACGGCCGCGGCGCCGCCGACGACAAGGCGGGCATCGCCGCCCACCTCGCGGCGCTGCGGGCGCTGGGCGACGACTGCGCCGTCGGCGTCACCGTCCTCGTCGAGGGCGAGGAGGAGATCGGCTCACCGACGCTGGGCGCCTTCCTCGAGGCGTACGCCGAGCGGCTGCGGGCCGACGTCATCGTCATCGCCGACTCCACCAACTGGGACATCGGCGTGCCCGCGCTGACCACCAGCCTGCGCGGGCTCGTGCGCGCCACGGTCGAGGTGCGCACCCTGACGCACGGGGTCCACTCCGGCATGTGGGGCGGGCTCGTGCCCGACGCCCTCATGGCGATGAACCGGCTGCTGGCGTCGCTGCACGCCGACGACGGGTCGGTCGCCGTCGAGGGCCTCGTCAGCGGCCCCGCGAGCGAGCTCGACTACCCGGAGGAGCGCCTGCGCGCCGAGTCGGGCGCGACCGCCGGGGTGCACTGGATCGGCTCCGGCACGGCGGTGTCGCGGCTGTGGACCCAGCCGTCGCTGACGGTCACGGGTCTCGACGCCCCGCGCGTCCAGGGCGCCTCCAACACGCTGGCGGCGACCTCACGGGCCATGATCTCGATGCGGATCGCGCCGGGGGACACCTCGACGTCGGCCTTCGCCGCCCTGTCGCGCCACCTGGAGCAGCACGCTCCGTGGGGCGCCGAGGTCACGGTCACCTTCAACGACGGTGGCGAGGCCATCGCGCTCGACGCGAGCGGGTCGACGTACGACGTGGCCCGGAGGGCCTTCACCGAGGCGTGGGACGGCACCGAGCCGGTCGACATCGGCGTCGGCGGGTCGATCCCCTTCATCGCCGAGTTCCTCGAGGCGTTCCCGCAGGCCAGCGTGCTCGTCACCGGCGTCGAGGACCCCGACACCCGCGCCCACGGCGCCGACGAGGGCCTCCACCTCGCCGAGTTCGCCCGGGTCTGCCTGGCCGAGACTCTCCTGCTGCACCACCTTGCCCCCCACGCCACCTCGCCCACCTCCTGACCCCCCACCCCACCCCCGCGAAACGTCACTCCTGTACGCGCGAAGCGTCACTCCTGTACGCGCGAAGCGTCGCTCCTGTACGCGCGAAGCGTCACTGGTGAACGGGCGAGAGGGCGGTCATGTACGCCGTCAGACTGCGCCGGTGCCACAGCTCGGGTGGCGCTGGACCGCGCCAACGCGTACGGCCGCTCCGTGCGGTACACGCGCGACGTCTCGCGCGTACACACGTGACCTTTCGCGCGTACAGGAGCAACGCTTCGCGCGTACACACGTGACCTTTCGCGCGTACAGGAGCGACGCTTCGCGCGTACACGGACGACGCTTCGCGGGGGAAGTGAGGCGAGGGTCAGGGGGAGGTGAGGACGGAGCGGAGCTCGGGGAGGGTGGCGAGCTGGGTGTCGAGGATGCCGCGGGCGACGGTGACCGAGCCGACGAGCGGGTGCAGGGCCAGCGCCCGGGTCGCGGTGGCGCGGGAGCCGGACAGCGCTGCCTCGACGGTCGTGCGCTCGACCGCCTTCACGGTCGTCACCAGGCCGAGGGCGTGCGGGTCGAGCGGATCCACCGGGTGGGGGCGCCAGCCGCGCGCGTCGACCGAGCACGGCACCTCGACGACCGCGTCGGCGTCGAGGCCGGGCAGCGTCCCCCGGTTCGGCACGTTCAGCACGAGCGTCGTCGCCTCGTCGCGCGCGATCGCGCGCATCAGCTGCAGCGCGACGCGGTCGTAGCCGCCGCCGTCGAGGTCCTCCTGGTCGCGCTCGCCGGACCCGGTCGCCTCCCGGCTCTCCGCCATGTACGTCGCCTCGCGCGCCATCCGCGCCCGCTCCCAGGCGTCGAACGCCTCGCCCGGTCCGAAACGCTCGCCGCCCGTACCGCCGCCCGGACCGCCGCCAGGACTGCCTGCCCCGGCCGCTCCCCAGAACTCCTGCTGCTGCTCGAGCAGCACCTCGCCGCGGGTGCGGCCGGCCTTCTGCTCGGCGGCCACCGCGTCGGTGCGGTAGTACCAGTACCAGAGGTACTCGTTGGGCACCGTGCCGAGCGTGGCCAGCCAGTCGGGGCCGAACAGCCGTCCCTCCTCGGTGCCCAGCAGAGCGGCGCGGTCGGCGAGCAGGCCGGGCAGCCGGTCGGTGCCGTCGACGACGACCCGGCGCAGCCAGCCGAGGTGGTTGAGCCCGGCGTAGTCGAAGGTGGCCGTCGCCGGGTCGACCCCGAGCGCCCGGGCCACCCGCTTGAACATGCCGACGGGGGAGTCGCAGATCCCCACCACGCGGTCGCCCAGCACGCGTGACATCGCCTCGGTCACCATGCCCGCCGGGTTGGTGAAGTTGATGACGTGGGCCTCGGGCGCCACCCGCCGCACCGTCTCGGCGACGTGCATCGCCACCGGGACCGTGCGCAGGCCGTAGGTGATGCCCCCGGCGCCGGTGGTCTCCTGCCCGAGCACCCCGAGGTCGAGGGCCGAGCGCTCGTCGCACACCCGTCCGGCGAGCCCGCCCACCCGGATGGCGGAGAAGACGAAGTCGGCCCCGCGCACCGCCGTCTCGAGGTCGGTCTCCAGGTGCACGCGAGGCCCGCCGCCGCCGTGGGCGGCGGTCGCGTCCTCCAGCACCCGACCGATGGTGCGCAAGCGTCCGGGGTCGAGGTCGTGCAGCACCAGGTCGGTGACCCGACCCGGACCCTCGTCGTGGAGCAGGGCGCGGTGGACCAGCGGCACGCGGAAGCCTCCGCCGCCCAGGATGGTCAGTCTCATGCCGGTCCTTCCAGGCTCGTGATGATCTCGACGCCGGAGTCGGCCAGGCAGGCGAGGGTCTCGGGGTCCGAGCCGGGCTCGGTCACGACCGCGGCCAGGTCCGTGGGTCCGCAGACGCGTGCGATGCCGCGTCCGGGGAACTTGCTGGCGTCGGCGACCAGCACGGTGCGCTCGGCCGCCTCGAGCATGGCCCGCTTGACCGGGACCTCGACGGCCGTGGTGTCGAGCACGCTGCCGTCGCGGCGCACACCGCTGGTGCCCAGGAACAGCACGTCGGCGTGCACCTGGCGGATCGCCTGCTCGGTGAGGAAGCCGACGAGCGAGCGGTAGTTGCGACGCACCACCCCGCCCAGCACGATGAGCTCCACCGCCTCGTCCTCGGCGAGCTCCTCGTAGACCGGGAGGCTCGAGGTGATGACGGTGACCTCCCGCCCGCGCAGCGCCCGAGCGAGGTGCCGGGTGGTCGTGCCGATGTCGATGAGCAGCACGTCGCCGTCGCGCACCAGGCCGGCCGCGACGGTCGCGACGCGGTGCTTGGCGTCCTCGTGGTCGCCGGCGACCACGTCGAAGGGCGGCTCGGCGGTCCCCAGCGGAGCGGCCCCTCCGTGGACCCGGCGCAGCATGCCCTCGGACTCGAGGTAGGACAGGTCGCGCCGCACCGTGGCGCCGCTGACCCCGAGCTCGCGGGTCAGCTCGCCGACCTCGGCGGGCCCGCCCGTGCGGAGCCGCTCCAGGATGCGGTCGTGGCGACGCCGGGCGAGCATGCGCTCACGGTAGCAGCCAGAAGTGCGCAGAAGTGATCACTGGGCCGGGCTGCCGGCGGCACGAACGCCCCAGAGGTAACGATCTGGATTTTCGTGCGTGGGTCCTTGCGCACAAATGAGCACCTGGGCAACACTGCCGCGCAAGGAGGTGCGCCGATGTCCGACCCCGACGGCCCCGACGGCCCTGTCGGTCCCGACACCTCCGCGCGCCCGCTGGACCTCGTCGTGACCGGCACCGTGTTCCTCGACCTCATCCTCACCGGACTGCGTGCGGCCCCGGTCGGCGGCCGCGAGATCATGGCCGACGGCATGGGCTCGAGCCCCGGCGGCGCGGCGACCCTCGCAGTGGCCGCGAGCCGGCTCGGCGTCGCCACCGGTCTCGTCGCCGCCTTCGGCTCCGACGTGTACGGCGACTTCTGCTGGTCGACGCTCGAGGAGGACGAAGGTGTCGACCTCTCGGCGTCGCGGCGCATCGAGGGCTGGCACTCCCCGGTCACGGTGTCCCTGGCCTACGACGACGACCGGGCGATGATCACCCACGCGCACGAGCCGCCGCTCGACCCCGACCTGCTCTTCGGCCGGGTGCCGCAGGCCCAGGTCTGCTTCGCCGACGTCGGGACCACCCGGGCGCCGTGGGTCGACGACGCCGTGGCGCGGGGCTCGCGGGTCTTCGCCGACGTCGGCTGGGACGACACGGGGGCCTGGGACGCCGACGGCCTCCGGGAGCGCCTGAGCGGGTGCCACGCCTTCGTGCCCAACGCCGCGGAGGCGATGGCCTACACCGGCAAGGACCACCCCGGCGCGGCGTTGGAGGTCATCCGTGACTGGGTGCCGCTGGCCGTGGTGACCGCCGGCAGCGGCGGCGCCTACGCGGCCGACGAGACCACCGGCGAGACCGTGTGGGTCCCCGGCCTGCGGGTGCCGGCCGTCGACCCGACCGGGGCCGGGGACGTCTTCCTGGCCGCCCTCATGGCCGGCACGCTGCGCGACTGGCCGTTGCTGCAGCGGATCCGCTTCGCCAACCTCGCCGCGGCGCTGTCGGTGCGCGACGTCGGCGGCGCGCTCGCCGCGCCGGGCTGGGGCGACGTGTGCGACTGGTTCACCGACCTCGACCCGACGAGCCGGCTGGCCCGCGACTACGGCTTCCTGGAGGAGGTCCTGGCCGGCGTGGAGCACCGGATGTTCGCCCGCGCCGTGCCCACCATCGGCTTCGACAGCGGCACCCACGACCACTCGCGCCACGGCCCCCGCCCGGCCCACCACAGCACCGCCCACCCCCTGTCCACCGCCAAGCCCGCCTCGCCCCAGGAGAACCCATGACCCGCACCCGTCGGAGCACCCAGCCCCACCTCCACCGCACCCTGGGGGCCGGTCTGGCCGCCGCAGCCCTGCTGGCCACGACCGTGGCCTGCGCCCCGGGCGAGGAGGGCGGCAGCGGCACCGAGACGAAGTCGGAGGACGTCACCACCGACATCAGCGAGCTCGGCGACGTGACGCTCACGGTCTGGGACCAGGAGGTCCGCGGCGGCCAGGCGGCCCAGATCGCGGCGCTCAACGAGGCGTTCACGGAGAAGTACCCCAACGTCACCATCGACCGCACCAAGAGGTCCTTCACCGACCTCCAGCGCACGCTGCGCAACGCCATCACCTCCGACGACGCCCCCGACGTGGTGCAGGCCAACAACGGCCGCACCGACATGGGTGCCTTCGTCGAGAACGGCCTGCTGCAGTCCCTCGACGGCTACGCCGAGGCCTACGGCTGGACCGAGCGCTTCCCCGAGTCGGTGCGCTCGCTGGCCAGCTACACCGACGACGGCGCCACCTTCGGCGAGGGCAGCCTCTACGGCCTGGCCCAGGTCGGCGAGCTCGTCGGCGTCTTCTACAACAAGGCCAAGCTCACCGAGCTCGGGCTCGAGGTGCCGGAGACGACCGCCGACTTCGAGGCGGCCCTCGCCGCGGCCGCCGACGCCGACGAGCTGCCGATCCAGTTCGGCAACCTCGACGGCTGGCCGGGCATCCACGACTTCGGCTTCGTGCACAACCAGTTCGTGCCGCGCGACGACATCCGCAACCTGGGCTTCGGCCGCGAGGGCGCGAGCTGGACCTCGGAGGAGAACGTGCAGGCGGCCGAGACCTTCACCGAGTGGGTCGACGCCGGCTACTTCACCCCCGACTTCAACGGCGTCGGCTACGACCCGGCGTGGCAGGACTTCGCGCAGGGCAACGGCGTCTTCCTGGTCGCGGGCACCTGGCTGCAGGCCGACCTCGACGAGGCGATGGGTGAGGACGTCGGCTTCGTGCTGCCCCCGGTCGGCGAGTCCGGCGAGCAGGCCGTGACCGGCGGCACCGGGCTGCCCTTCTCGATCACCGAGGCCTCGGACGACGCCGACGTCGCCGCGGCGTACATCGACTTCATCACCAGCGACGAGGCGATGCAGATGATCCAGGAGGCCGGCAACCTGCCGGTCGTCGGCGGCGACGCGGCCCAGGCCGAGGGCCTGGCCGCCGAGATCCTCGACGCCTGGACCACCGCGGGCGAGGACGACGCCATCGTGCCCTACCTCGACTACGCCACCCCGGACTTCTACGACCTCATCACCGCGCAGGTCCAGGAGCTCGGCGCCGGCTCGGTCGCTCCCGACGAGTTCCTCAGCACGCTCGAGGACGAGTACAGCTCCTTCGTCTCGGGCCAGTGACGCGCCGCCGGGGGAGCCGCGCGCCGGGAGAGCCGCGCCTGGTCGCCTACGCGTACGTCGCGCCGGCGCTGCTGGTCTTCGGCCTCTTCCTGCTCGCCCCCCTGGCGTACGCCGTGCAGCTGTCGTTCTTCGAGTGGGACGGCCTGGGGCTCGGCACCTGGGTCGGCCTGGACAACTACGTCGCGGTCCTGACCGACCCCGAGCTGCGGGCGCCGTTCCTGCACGCCCTCGTGCTCGTCGTCTTCTTCAGCCTCGTGCCGGTGACGCTCGGGCTGGTGCTGGCGGCGCTCATGACCCGCTCGCGGGTGCGGGGCGCCGGCTTCTTCCGCACCGTGATCTTCCTGCCCCAGGTGGTCGCCCTCACGGTGGTGGCCGTCGTGTGGCGCCAGATCTACGCCCCCACCGGGCCGTTGAACGACGCGCTGCGGCTCGTCGGCCTCGACGGCTTCGCCCGCGGCTGGCTCGGCGACGCCGACTGGGTGCTGGTCGCGATCGGCCTGGTCGGCACCTGGGTCGGCACGGGCCTGTGCACGGTGCTGTTCCTGGCCGGGCTCGCCAAGGTCGGCCGCGAGCTCTACGAGGCGGCGCGTCTCGACGGCGCCGGCTTCTGGACCGAGCTGCGCTCGATCAGCCTGCCGGCGGTGCGCGGGGAGCTGGCGGTGGCGCTGACCCTGACCATGGTGGCGGCGCTGCGCACCTTCGACCTCGTCTACGTCATGACGGCCGGCGGCCCGGGCAACGCCAGCCGGGTGCCGTCCTACGAGGTCTACGACCGGGCCATCCAGGAGGGCGACGTCGGCACCGGCATCACGGTCGCCCTCGTCCTCACCGCCCTCATCCTGCTGGCCACCTGGCTGGTCAACCGCATCGCCGGGGACGGTGAGCCCGCGTGAGGACGTCGAGCCTCGAGCGCACCACGACGTACGCCGTGCTGGTGCTGGCCGCCCTGTTCGCGCTCTACCCGATCGGCCTGATCCTGGTGAAGGCCGTGCAGCCCGACGCCATCGGCGCCGACGTCGGGGTCGACCTGGGCAACTTCGCCGAGGCGTGGGACGAGGGCCAGTTCGGCAGCTACCTGCGCACCAGCGTGATCGTCACGGTGTGCGTCGTGCTGGGCGCCACGCTGCTGTCGTCGCTGGCCGGCTACGCCTTCGGCACGATGCAGTTCCGCGGCTCCTCGGTGCTGTTCTACCTGCTGCTGCTCGGGCTCATGGTGCCGAGCGAGGCGGTCGTCATCCCGCTCTACTTCCAGCTCCGCAGCGTCGACCTGCTGGACACCTACACCGCGCTGGTGCTGCCGCAGATCGCGCAGTCGCTGGCCTTCGGCACCTTCTGGATGCGCGCCTACTTCCGCAGCACCTCGCGCGAGGTGGTCGAGGCCGCCCGGCTCGACGGTGCCGGTCACCTGCGGATCTTCTGGTCGATCCTGCTGCCGATGGGCCGCCCCGCCGTCACCACGATGATGGTGCTGTTCTTCATGTGGACGTGGAACGAGTTCCTGCTCCCGCTGGTCGTCATCCCCAGCGGCGACCTGCTCACCGCGCCCCTCGGTCTCGCCCTGTTCCAGGGCCAGTACACCGCCGGCACGTCCCTGCTCGCCGCCGGTGCCGTCATGGTCGCCTTCCCGGTCGTCGTCTTCTACCTGTTCGCGCAGCGTCACTTCATCCGCGGCATGGTCGACGGCGCCACGAAGGGCTGACCCTCCTGCCCCACCACCGCCCCACCGAAGGAGAACCTCGTGCCCCGTCCCCGACGCACCTCCACCCCGGCCCTCGGCACCACGCTCGCCGCGGCGCTGAGCGCGGCCCTCGGCCTCTCGCTGCTGCCCGCCGCGCTCTCCGGCGCCGAGGCGGCCACCCCCGAGGGCGCCACCGTGCGCGAGCGGCCCGACCCGGCCGACCTCGACGTCCTCTACGTCGGTGCCCACCCCGACGACGAGGCCTCGCGGCTGTCGATGTTCGGCGAGTGGCGTGAGCGGTACGGCGCCGAGACCGGCGTGGTCACGGTGACCCGCGGCGAGGGCGGCGGCAACGCGATCGGGCCCGAGGAGGGCCCGGCCCTGGGGCTGATCCGTGAGCGCGAGGAGCGCAAGGCCGTCGGCACCCTCGACGTGAGCGACGTCTACAACCTCGACAAGGTCGACTTCTACTACTCGGTCAGCGCCCCGCTGCACCAGGAGGCCTGGAACGCCCGCGAGACCCTCGGCCGGCTCGTGCGCGTCGTGCGCGAGACCCGTCCCGAGATCGTCATGACGATGAACCCCGCCCCGAGCCCCGGCAACCACGGCGGCCACCAGGAGGCGGCACTGCTGGCCATCGAGGCCTACGAGGCGGCGGCCGACCGGGACCGCTACCGGGGCCAGATCACCCGCGAGGGCCTGCGGCCCTGGGCCGCGTCGAAGCTGCTGACCACCGCCGTCGCCGGCACCGCCGGTGCCTCCGGCTCGGCGTGCCCCACGCAGTACACCCCCGCCGACCCCACCGACGACATCTACGGCGTCTGGTCCGGGCGTGCGTCGGAGAGCGGTGAGACCTACGCGCAGCTCGAGCGCCGGGCGCAGCGCGTCTACGCGTCGCAGGGCTGGTCCGGCTTCCCGGACGTCAGCGCCGACCCCGCCCGCCTCGGGTGCGACTTCGTCCGCCAGATCGACGCCCGCGTGCCGTTCCTGCGCGGTGACCTGAGCGCCGAGGCGGCTGACTCGTCCACGATCCTCGAGGGTGCGGTGCTGCCCACCGTCGGCGGTCTGCCGCTCGGCACCGGCCTCGACGTCTCGACCGAGCAGGTCGAGGTCGTCCCGGGCGGCTCCACGACCCTCGACGTGGCCCTCACCGCCCCCCGCGACCGCGACCTGCGGCGGGTGGCGGTCGCCCTCGACGTACCGGACGGCTGGAGCGCCCCCGAGCCCGCGACCATCGGCACGGTCCGTGCCGGGCGCACGGTGCGCGAGTCCTTCACGGTGACCGCCCCGGCCGCGGCCGAGGTGGACCGGGTGCTCGTCGGGGTCGACGTCGACTCCCGTCAGGGCACCGGCTTCGGCGACCAGCAGCTCGACGTCGTGCCGGCCGTGCAGGGCGTGCAGGAGCCGCTGCCGCAGGTGGCGCAGTTCGACGCCTGGACCGAGCGGGTCGGGGTCGAGCAGCTCCGGGGCATCGTCAAGCCCGTCCTCACGCTCCCGTCGGGCGGCACCCGCACCGTCGGGGTCGACGTGACCAACCGCGGTGACGCGCCGGCCTCGGGCGAGGTCGAGCTGGACCTGCCCGACGGTTTCAGCGTGCCCGGCGCGGCGACGTACACCGGGCTGGCTCCGGGTGCGACCGAGCGGGTCGAGCTCGAGGTCACCAACGACGACACCAGCCTGCCGACCGCCAACCAGGGCGGCACCAACGGCGACTACGACTACACGGTCCGCACCACGAGCGGCACCGGCAGCTCGACGTCCGCGGCCGCCCTGGAGCTGGTGCCGACGGCGACGGTCCCCGACGCCGCGGCGCCGACCCTCGACGGCACGGTGGAGGAGGGCGAGTACGCCGCCGAGATCGACCTGAGCCGGAAGTGGGAGGGCAGCGACTGCACCGACGCGGCCGACTGCTCCGCCACGGGATGGGTGGCCCGCTCGGGCGACGCGCTCTACGTCGCGGCCGAGGTCACCGACGACACCCTCGGCACGAAGCTCGCGCCGAGCGACTGCAAGCGGCACTGGCGGGTCGACTCCCTCGAGCTGGCGATCGACCCGACCGGCACCTCGGAGAACACGTCGACGACCTTCAAGGCCGCTGTCCTGCCCACCACCACCGGGGGAGTGGCGTGCGCGTCGCGAGACGCGGACAACAAGCAGGGACCGATCGGCACCTTCGAGCAGGTCGGCGGGGGCGGCACCCCCGCCCGCGCCGCCGACGACACGGCACCCGGGTTCGAGGCGGTCTCGAAGCTCAACGAGCCCTACACCGGCTACGTGATCGAGGCCAGGATCCCCTTCAGCGACCTGCCCGCCACGGTGGACCCCGAGCGCATGGGGTTCAACGCGTTCGTCTACGACTCCGACACCCAGGACCGGACCGGCCAGACCCGGCTGGGGTGGTCGACCTTCGGCGGGGTCCAGGGCGACCCCTACCGCTGGGGCCGGGTGGTCCTCGAGGGCGACGCGCCGCCGGCGGTGGCGACCAGCGAGCCGCGGCTGGACTTCCCGGCACTGAGCAGCCTGGAGTCGCCGCCCTCGATCACCCAGGCGGTGCGGACCCGCGTCGCGCTCTCCGGCCTGCCGCAGACCCCGCGGCGGGACAGCGCGGAGGTGGTCCGGGCGGTGCCGCGCGACGGCGCGGTCACGGCCGTGGTGGAGTCCCGCGGACGCGGCACGGCGCACCTCTTCGCGATGTACGGCGACGAGGTCGTGGGGCAGCGCGTCGTGCGTGTCCGGCCCGGCACCTCACGGATCACGGTCCCGACCGAGGGCAACCCCGGCTGGCGGGTGCTGATGGCGTTCGACTCCGACGGGGTGGGGAGCGCCTCGTCGGCGGCCGCGGTCCCGGTCGCGCGCCGCACCCGGTGAGCCGTCCGTGCCCGTGCTGAGGGTGCTGCCCGACGCCGGTGCGGTCGCCCGCGCGGCGGCGGACCTCGTGGTCGCGGCCGTCCGCGCGGGCAGCACCTCCCTCGGCGTCGCGACCGGCTCCTCCCCGCAGGGCACGTACGCCGAGCTGGCGCGCCGCGTCGCGACGGGCCGGCTGTCCCTCGCGGGCTGCCGGGCCTACCTGCTCGACGAGTACGTCGGACTCCCGCCGGAGCACCCCCAGACCTACCGCCGGGTGATCCGACGGGAGCTGGTCGACCGCACCGACCTGGACCCGGAGGACGTGCACGGGCCCGACGGCGGTGCGGCCGACCTCGCGCAGGAGGCGGCCCGCTACGAGGAGGAGGTGAGCGCGGCGTCGATCGGCGTGCAGCTGCTGGGGATCGGCTCCAACGGCCACATCGGGTTCAACGAGCCCGGCTCGCCGCTGGACGCCGTGACCCGCGTCGTCGAGCTCACCGAGCGCACCCGCAGCGACAACGCCCGCTTCTTCGCCTCGGGCGACGAGGTGCCGCGCCACGTCCTCACCCAGGGACCGGCGACGATCCTGCGTGCCGAACGGCTGGTGCTGCTCGCGATCGGGGAGCGCAAGGCCGACGCGCTGGCCGCGGCCCTCACCGGACCGGTCACGCCGGACTGCCCGGCGTCGGTGCTCCAGCGCCACCCGGACGTGCACGTGCTCGCCGACCGCACGGCCGCGGCGGGGCTGCCGGTTTCACTGGGTACCTAGTGAAACCGGCGCTTCCCGAACGAAACTTCGCTCGGGAAGCGCCAACATCACTAGGTACCTAGTGAAACCAGCACGGCCACCGGTCGGGGTGGGGGCTCCAGACGCCTTACACTCGTGAGGTGCCCCGCCAGACGCGCCCCGGTGACGGGCGGCTGACCCATGACCTGGACCCGCAGGAGAAGGGCCCGCAGGACGCCTGCGGAGTCTTCGGCGTGTGGGCCCCGGGCGAGGACGTCGCCAAGCTGACCTACTTCGGCCTCTACGCGCTGCAGCACCGCGGCCAGGAGTCCGCCGGGATCGCGGTCAGCAACGGCCGCCAGATCCTCGTCTACAAGGACATGGGCCTGGTCTCGCAGGCGTTCGACGAGCCCACGCTGGCCTCGTTGCAGGGCCACGTCGCCATCGGGCACACCCGCTACTCGACGACCGGTGCGAGCACCTGGCACAACGCCCAGCCGACCTTCCGGCCGACCGCCCACGGCTCCGTGGCGCTGGCCCACAACGGCAACCTCACCAACACCCGCGAGCTCGCCGACCGGGTCGCGAACCTGCGCGAGATCGCCGGCGAGCTCGACATGCCGGTCAAGCAGGGCAACCACATGGTGGCCACCAACGACACCAGCCTGGTGACCACGCTCATGGCCGGCGACCCCGACCGCACGCTCGAGGAGTCCGCCCTCCAGGTGCTGCCGACCCTCAAGGGCGCCTTCTCCTTCGTCTTCATGGACGAGCACACGCTGTACGCCGCCCGCGACCCGCAGGGCGTCCGCCCCCTCGTCCTGGGGCGCATGGAGAACGGCTGGGTGGTGGCCAGCGAGGACGCCGCCCTGGCCACCGTCGGCGCCCGTGTCGTGCGCGAGATCGAGCCCGGCGAGCTCGTGGTCATCGACGACGACGGCCTGCGCTCGCACCACTTCGCGACGCCCGAGCCCAAGGGCTGCGTCTTCGAGTACGTCTACCTCGCGCGCCCCGACGCCACCATCGCCGGCCGCAGCGTCCACGAGTCCCGGGTCGAGATGGGCCGCCGCCTCGCGCGGTCGTTCCCGGCCGACGCCGACATCGTGATCCCCGTCCCGGAGTCCGGCACCCCGGCCGCCGTGGGGTACGCCGAGGCCAGCGGCATCCCCTACGGCCAGGGGTTCGTCAAGAACGCCTACGTGGGCCGCACGTTCATCCAGCCCAGCCAGACCCTGCGCCAGCTCGGCATCCGGCTCAAGCTGAACCCGCTCGAGCACGTCATCAAGGGCCGCCGCATCGTGGTGGTCGACGACACGATCGTGCGCGGCAACACCCAGCGGGCCCAGATCCGGATGCTGCGCGAGGCCGGTGCGCTCGAGGTGCACGTGCGGATCTCGGCCCCGCCGGTGAAGTGGCCGTGCTTCTACGGCATCGACTTCGCCACCCGGGCCGAGCTGATCGCCACCGGGCTCGGGGTCGAGGAGATCCGGGCCAGCATCGGCGCCGACAGCCTCGGCTACATCTCCGAGGACGACATGATCGCGGCGACGAACCAGCCCCGCGAGAAGCTGTGCCTGGCCTGCTTCGACGGTGCCTACCCGATCCCGTTGCCCGAGGAGGAGGTGCTCGGCAAGCACCTGCTGGAGCGGGCGCTGCCGATCACGGACACCACGGGGCAGGCCCGCCCGGCGGCCCAGCACGCCGCCGCCCGCGCGAACGACGTCGAGGGCGTGCCGCTCGGCGTCGCCACCGGCGGCTCCCGGGCGCTCGACCACCCCTGACCGCCACCTGACCGCCACCCTGACGAGCCGGCCGACCTCCGGCGGGCACCCCGCGAAGGAGCACCCGACGTGACCCAGCAGGCCGACCCGAACCCGGTCACCGAATCCGCCCGCAGCACGGCGTACGCGCAGGCGGGGGTGGACATCGAGGCCGGGGACAAGGCCGTCGAGCTGATGAAGGTCTGGGTCGAGAAGGCCCGTCGCCCCGAGGTGCTGGGCGGCATCGGCGGCTTCGCCGGCCTCTTCGACGCCTCCGCGCTCAAGAGCTACGACCGGCCGCTGCTGGCCACCAGTGCCGACGGCGTGGGCACCAAGGTGGCGATCGCGCAGGCCATGGACGTGCACCACACCATCGGCTTCGACCTCGTCGGGATGCTGGTCGACGACCTGGTGGTCTGCGGCGCCGAGCCGCTGTTCCTGACCGACTACATCGCCACCGGCCGCGTGCAGCCCGAGCGCATCGCCGCCATCGTGCAGGGCATCGCCGAGGCGTGCCTCGAGGCGGGCTGCGCCCTCATCGGCGGCGAGACCGCCGAGCACCCCGGCTTGCTGGCGCCGCACGAGTACGACGTCGCCGGGTCGACCACCGGTGTCGTGGAGGCCGCCCACCTGCTGGGGCCGGGGCGGGTCCGTCCCGGGGACGCCGTGGTCGCGATGCGCTCGAGCGGTCTGCACAGCAACGGCTACTCCCTGGTGCGCCACGTGCTGCTGGGCACGGCCGGCTGGGAGCTCGACCGCCACGTCGACGAGCTCGGCCGCACGCTCGGCGAGGAGCTGCTGGAGCCGACCCGGATCTACGCCAAGGCCTGCCTGGCGCTGGCGCGCGGGACCCGTACCCACGCCATGTCGCACATCACCGGCGGCGGCCTGGCCGCCAACCTCGCCCGTGTCCTGCCCGAGGAGGTGGCCGTCGACATCGACCGAGCGACCTGGGCGCCGGCGCCGGTCTTCGACCTGGTCGCCTCGGTGGGCGGGGTCGCACAGGCAGACCTCGAGCAGACGCTGAACATGGGGGTCGGCATGGTTGCGCTGTGCGACGCCGACGACGCCGACCGGGTGGTCGCGACGCTGGCTGAGCACGAGGTGGAGGCCTGGGTGTGCGGCGCGGTCCGGGCGGCCGGTGCGGGCGACGAGCCGGCCTCGGTGACGCTGCACGGGACACATCGCGGTCGGTGAAGTGGGCGTCGGCGTGCGTGATCAACCGCCCGACAGGTAACCTGGGGCGCACGAGACCACTGACCAAGCAGACCGGTCGCTCGAAGCCTCGGCCCTGGAGCTCCTCGGAGCCCCCTGGACGAGGTTTCCTGACGCCGGCCGATGGAGCGAGGGGGCGACCCTATGGGGCGCGGCCGAGCCAAGGCGAAGCAGACCAAGGTTGCTCGCGACCTGAAGTACCGCACTCACGAGACGGACTTCGGCGCGCTGGCCCAGGAGCTTCACGGAGGACCCGACCCGGCGAGCAGAGCCGAGGAGCCGGTCGAGGACGACGAGTGGTCGGACTACGCGGAGCGAAGCTCCCGCGACTGACCCAGTCGCCGGAGCGCCACGACGTCCGCCGCTGCGGCGGGCGTGATGCCGTCCCGGGCTGAGAGCTCGAGCACCTGCAGGGTCGTGTCGTAGATGCCGCGCACCCTCTTCTCGGCGCGCGCGAAGTCGAAGCCGTCGAGCTCGTCGGCGACCTGCACGAGCCCGCCGGCGTTGACGACGTAGTCCGGGGCGTAGAGCACGCCGCGCGCGGCGAGCACCTCGTCGAGCCCGGGGGCGGCGAGCTGGTTGTTCGCCGCGCCGCAGACGATCTGGGCGCGCAGGTGGGCGGCCACGTCGGCGTCGACGGCGCCGCCGAGTGCGCACGGGGCGTAGACGTCCAGGTCGGCCTCGAGCAGGGCCGTGACGTCGGCGGCGACCTCGACCGATCCGTGGGCGGTCGTGACCGCGCGCACCGCGCCGGGGTCGACGTCGGTGACGACCACGCGGGCGCCCTCCTCGACGAGGTGGTCGACGAGGTGGCGGCCGACCTTGCCGACCCCGGCGACCCCGACCCGCCGACCGGTCAGCGTCGGCGCGCCCCAGAGGGTCTGGGCGGCGGCGCGCATGCCCTGGAGCACCCCGAAGGCCGTCAGCACCGACGAGTCCCCGGCGCCTCCGCGCTCGACGCTGCGCCCCGTGACGGAGCGGCAGGTCTCGGCGACCACGTCCATGTCGGCGGAGAAGGTGCCGACGTCGCACGCGGTGACGTAGCGCCCGGCCAGCCCCTCGACGAAGCGGCCGTAGGCACGCAGCAGCGCCGGCGTCTTGAGCGTGGCGGGGTCGCCGATGATGACGGCCTTGCCGCCACCGAGCGGGAGTCCGGCCACGGCGGCCTTGAACGTCATGCCCCGCGACAGGTGGAGCACGTCGAGCAGGGCCGAGCGCTCGTCGGCGTACGGCAGGAAGCGGGTCCCCCCGAGGGAGGGTCCCAGGGCCGTCGAGTGGATCGCGACGATCGCACGCAGCCCGGTCGCGGGGTCGGAGCAGAAGACGACCTGCTCGTGGCCCTCGAGGCTGTCGAACACGCCCGACGGTGCATCGGTGCTGGTGGGAGGCGGTGTGGTCGGCAAGGATGGGCCTTCTCTCCGGTGCCCGGTGAGGTGCCCGCAAGGGTGGCGCGGGGCTCGGTCGGACGGTTCGTGACGCGGGTGTGCGTTGTCTCACACCTTACGAGGGTCCCGGCCGGAGAGGGGGCGTAGGTCCGCCTGAGGAGTGGGTGTTAGGTCCCGACTCAGGGGCTTTAGGTCCTGACTTCCTGTTCGGCGGCTATTCACCCATTGTCGTAGATTTTCTATCTGTCCTAGTATTGCGCTACGCACGACGAGTGGCGGCATGAGGGAGCCGCGGCTGAGTCGAGCGTCTTACGAAGGGAGGGTGGCCCGATGAACACACGAGCCCCCGAGTCAGAGGCCCTGTTGACACCTGCCGAGGTGGCTTCGATGTTCCGCGTGGACCCGAAGACGGTCACGCGTTGGGCCAAGGCCGGCAAGCTGAGCTCCATCCGCACCCTGGGCGGCCACCGCCGCTACCGGGAGTCGGAGGTCCGCGAGCTGCTGAGCGGCATGCTCCCGCAGCAGCGTCAGGGCGACAGCGACTGACGCCGACCGCGTCAGCACGACCGCTCGACCACGCACGACACGAACATCCACCGAGGCGACGGGTCCGGCCCGTCGCCTCGCTGCGTTTTCCTGCGGGCGATCGCTCAGCGCAGCCGGTCGAGGTACGCCGCGGCCCGGCGCGCGTCCGCCCGCCGCGACTCCCACGTGAGCGCCACCGCCACCAGCACGCCGCCGGCCGCCGCCAGCAGGGCCCACCGCGGCACGGCCGCGTCGACGTACGGCGCACTCTGCTGCACCGCGACGACCACGCCCACCGCCGCGCCGAGCACCAGCGGCGCGCTCCAGCGCAGGACGGTCCCGCCGAGCACCAGCGCCAGGCACGCCGTCCCCAGCAGCAGCACCCGCAGGTCGGGGGTGTCCTCGGCCAGCGCCCACAGCAGCGACGGCACCAGGGCGAGGAGCAGACCGGGGCCCAGGGCGAGACGGGTCGACAGCTCCGGGCGGCGGCGCAGCTGCCACCACCCGACGACGAGCAGCGCGACCGCCGAGGGCAGCGTGTAGGGCTCCGGCTCGGAGACGCCGAGGTCGCCCAGCCGCAGCCAGGTGGCGCCCGCCAGCAGGAGACCTCCGAGGGCTGCGACCGGACGCCGGTCCGGGCGCAGCAGGGACAGCGCGACGACGAGGACGCCGAGCACGGTGAGGTGGACCGCGGCCCAGGTGGCCGGCCGGTCCGCCGCCGCCACCCCGAGCAGCAGCAGCGGTACCACCGCGACGACGGCGGCCAGCTCGACCGCGAGTCGGGGCAGCCCGTCGCGGCGGAGGAGGCCGGTCAGCGGCCCCAGCACGGCCAGCAGCCCGGTCAGCCCCGTCGCTGTCAGCGCGGTCTCCGGCTCCGGCAGCTCGAGGATCGCGCCCGCGGTCCACACCAGCCCGGCCAGCGTGGCCACGACGACCGCGCCGGAGGCCGCGGACACCGGCGCGCGCGTGGAGCGGTGGTGGGCCACCCCGCCGACGACCAGCGTCACCAGCAGGGTGGCCGCGGTGAGCGTCTCGCCGTACCAGGACAGGGGCTGGGCCGCGGCCAGCAGCGTGGCCGCGGCCAGCGGGCCGGCGTGCGCCCCGACCCGGGAGCCCGGCAGGCGCGGCGCCACGGCGGCCGTCGCGACGGCCGCGCCGAGCAGGAGGGCCAGCACGCTCCAGACGGGCACCGGGTAGCCCAGGGCGGCGAGGGGGGCCGACGCCACGGTGGGACCGGCGACGAGTGCGGCGGCACGACGAGGTCGGAGGGGGCGCAGCGTCGGCGGTCCTGACGACGGTCCGGCGGTCGCGGGGGGTGCGGGCGGCGCGGTGCCGGTCACGCGTGCGCGGGTGCGCTCGACCAGGACATCGAGGACGCCGACGGCCTCGAGCGTGAGCGTCACCGCGGCCAGCGTCGCGACCGCGAGGGGGAGCAGCCAGGGCTGCGCGAGCCCGGCGAAGGGCGGGAGCTCCTCGACCGGTCCGCCGGTGGAGCCGGACCAGCTCCGCGCGGCGGTGAGCGCGTAGGCCTCCAGCCCGTTCACCACCCACCCCGCGCCGTGGAGCGCGAGCGTGACCGACCCCAGGGCCAGCAGGCCGGCGGTGGCACCGGCCCAGGCCGGGGCGACCCGCACCAGCCCGACGAGGGCCGCCGCGGTCAGCAGCGTCACGCCCACGGCGACGGCGGTGACGCTGCCCACCCCGTTGTCGAGGGCGGGCAGCACGACGACCGCCGCCAGCGCGACGGACGTCGCGGAGGCGGCGGTGGCGCGCAGGCGCTGCGGCACCGCCGGAGGTACGGCGACCAGCGCCGCGAGCGCAGCCGTGATGACGAGGCCGACGACACCGCCCTCGGCCCACATCGAGGTCAGGGTGGTCTCACCGTCCTGGGCGGCCTCCCCCGCAGCTGCGGTCAGCAGGACCAGCCAGCCGAAGCTCGTGACCGAGGCGAGCCCGGAAGCGGCGCTGGTCACGCCCAGGGCGAGCGCCAGCACGGTCACGCCGCCGAGCAGCAGCAGCACGAGCGCAGCCGGCAGCACCGGGTCGCCGGCGCCGAGCTGCTGGCTCGCGAACACGGCGACGAGCGCCGCCACGGTGGCGACGGTCTCGCCCCCGGTGAAGGGGCCCGCCGGCGTGCGACGCGAGCCCCAGGAGCTCACGACACCGACCGCCGCGAGCAGGGCTCCGGCGCCGGTCGCGAAGGCGGCGTCCGACGGGTCGCCCAGCCAGCCGGCCTGCTCGGCGCCCAGCAGGTCGAGCGCGAGGAGCCCGATGCTCACCAGGCCGAGGGCCTCTACGGCCCCGCGGAACCCCCGGCGAGCCGACCATGCCGTCAGCGCTGACATCAGCAGGGTGACGCCGACCAGGACGGCGGTCCGGCCCCCGACCCCGAGCGAGGACCAGGTCACGGCGAGGAAGACGCCGCCCGCTGCGAGCAGGCAGACCGCTCCCAGTGCGAGCAGGATCTTGGGCACCGTGCTCGCCTGCATCCCGGGTCCGGCGCTCGGTGCACTGCGCGGTCCGCCTGCCGGTCCGCCTGCCGGACCGGCGTGGCGTCCGCTGCCGAAGGGCGGGTAGGCGGAGGCGCCGGGTCCCGCCGGGGCGGTCCCTGCCGGAGGCCCGGTCGGGGTGCCGCTCGAGGTGCCGGTCATGGCTCCGGTCATGGCCCCGGGGCCGGAGGGGGCATCGGCTCCCGGTGCCGGGGTCGCGCTGCGTTCCTGCATGCGCGCCAACAGGCCGTCGGCCGTGCTGAGGACCCGGAACAGCTCGGCGGCCAGGTCGTCGGAGAGGTCGAGGCGGCAGGCCGGGCAGCGGCGGGCGCCGGTGGGCAACGGCGTGCGGCACCCGGGACAGGAGAGCGGATCGGCGTACCGCGGCATGCGTCCATTGACCCACACCCGGGGCCTCGGGTGGGGGAGACGCCCGGGAAGCGACGAAGCCGCAGGTCCGAGGGACCTGCGGCTTCGCCGTGGACGTGGCCAGGGGCGGGGTCGAACCGCCGACCTACCGATTTTCAGTCGGTCGCTCGTACCAACTGAGCTACCTGGCCGGGCCGTGGAGGATGCTACCCGACGGCCCGGGTCCACTTCGAATCAGGACCGGTGGCGGCCCCGGGGCTCAGGCGACGCGCACGGCCTCGTCGTACGACAGGCGGGGCAGCCGGTCCTGCCAGGCGTTCTCGCCCGCGTGACCGATGTTCACCACGAGCATCGAGCGCCACGAGGTGTCCGCGAGGAACTCGGCGTCGACCCCGGCGGCGTCGAAGCCGCCCATGGGGCCGGCGGCCAGGCCGGCGGCGCGCACCCCGAGGAGGAAGTAGCCGATCTGCAGCGAGGCGTTGAAGCGGGCGGCCTGCTCGCGTCCCGAGTCGTCGGCGAACATGTCGCGGGCGCCCGGGAAGTGCGGGAAGGTGCGCGGCAGGTGGTCGTGGAAGTCGGTGTCGGCGGCGAGCACCGCGACCAGGGGAGCCGACTCGGTCTTGTCGCGGTTGCCGTCGGCCATGTGCTTGAGCAGCCGCTCGCGCGCGTCCTGGCGCACCAGCAGCACTCGCAGGGGCTGGGTGTTGAGCGCGGTGGGGGCGTACTTCACGAGGTCGTAGATCGCGGCGACCTGGGCGTCGGAGACGGGCTCGTCGGTGAAGCGGTTGGCGGTGCGGGCCTCGGTGAAGAGCAGGCGCTGCGCCTCGGGGGAGAGGGTGAGGGTGTCGGTCATGCCTGTCCGAACAAGACTTGAAGGTTCAACATTCCGCGTCGACGGGCGCGCGCGTGTGAGGTGGCCCACCACGCACGAACGCTCCGGACGCGGTGGCGTCCGGAGCGTTTCTGTGGCGACCCCGACGGGACTCGAACCCGCGGCCTCCGCCGTGACAGGGCGGCGCGCTAACCAACTGCGCTACGGGGCCTCGTGGTGCGGCTGCAACGGCCAGAGGCCGTGCGTTGCCAGCGGAGGGAACTCTAACAGGAGACGGGCGCTGGTCCGAATCGGCCCGTCCCGACCAGCGAGAGCTCCGCACGCGACGCGGCCGGCGCCGCCGCGGTGGTCGGTCCCGTGCTCGGAGATGGCGGGGAATCGGCTGATCTGGGCCGGGTCGGGTCGGAGGTCGCGAACCCGCTGGTCACGACGAGTCATTTCCGGAACGGGACTGTCGCGGTGGTGACAGGGCACGCCTTTCGCCGAACCATGGCAGTAAGCGCGGGGCCTCCCGGTGCCGCACCGACCGAGGGAGCGTCACCATGCGCAACAACCACCGTGCAGCGATCGTCGCCACAGCCATCGGCTCCGTGCTCGCCCTCAGCGCAGGCTCCGCGTTCGCCCATCAGTGCGTCAACGTGAACAAGCGGCCCGGTGCCGGCGCGCAGGTCCTCATCGACGTGAACACCGAGGCGGTCACCTTCCTCACCGAAGGGGCGGCCCGGAGGTTCGCGAGCGGTGTCGCCACGGAGGAGACGTTCCGCGGGCTGATCGGGCTCGACTTCGACTCCGACGGTAAGGCCGACCTGACGACGTACATCGTGGGCAAGGCCGGGGAGATCCCGGTGCGTGCCCAGCAGGCAGGGGCCGCGTGCCACGGGATCGTCAACATCGAGGCCTACTTCGGCTGCGTGAGCGGCGAGCTGGCCGGCTGACGCGCTGCGCGGCGCCGTTCTCCCGCTGGTGCTGCACCCCCAACGGGATTCGAACCCGTGCTACCGCCGTGAAAGGGCGGGGTCCTGGGCCGCTAGACGATGGGGGCCCGTCGCCGGGCGTCCGGGCGGAGCCGGTCGTCGACGACCGGATCATGGTAGGGCATCGCACGGGTCGGGGACCGGGGTGGACCTCAGCTGCCGGGCTCCAGGTGCACCGCGCCCGGACCGTCGGTGGCCAGCTCGTCCCCGGGGTTCGACAGCGCGCAGCGGCGCAGGCTCAGGCACCCGCAGCCGATGCAGGAGTCCAGCCGGTCGCGGAGCCGCTCGAGCCGGTCGATCTGCTCCTCGACGCGGCCCTGCCAGTGCCGCGAGAGCCGCTGCCAGTCGCGCTTGGTGGGCGTCCGCTCCGCGGGGAGGGTCGCCAGCGCGTCGGCGATCTCGTCGAGGGAGAGGCCGACGCGCTGCGCGGCTCGGATGAAGCCGAGGCGGCGCAGGGTCGAGCGGGGGTAGCGACGTTGGTTGCCGGCGGACCGCGTCGCGGTCAGCAGCCCTCGCGCCTCGTAGTAACGGATCGCGGAGGGGGCGGTGCCGGAGCGCTCGGCCAGCTGGCCGATGCTCCAGAGATCCCGTGCGTCGACGCTTGACATGAAGTTGACTTTAACTTGTTGCATGGTCGCCATGACCACGACTGCCACTGCGCCCACTCGCCTCGGGTACGACGACCTCCCTCGGCTGATCTCCCTGATGACGGGCGACGAGAAGCATGACGCCGCCGCCACCTCCACCCTCGACGTCCTGTGGGTGCTCTACGACCAGGTGCTGCGCGTCGACCCCGACCACCCGGACGATCCCGGGCGGGACCGCTTCCTGCTGTCCAAGGGGCACGGCCCGATGGCCTACTACGCCACCCTCGTGGCGCAGGGCTTCTTCCCCGAGAGCTGGCTCGCGGACTGGGCCTCCTTCGACTCGCGGCTGGGGCACCACCCCGACCGGGTCCTCGTGCCCGGTGTCGAGATCGGGTCGGGCTCCCTCGGGCACGGGCTGCCCCTGGCCCTGGGCGTCACGCTCGGCCTCCGGGCGGGCGGCAACCCGGCCCGCGTGGTGGTGCTCGTCGGTGACGCCGAGCTCGACGAGGGCAGCAACGCCGAGGCGCTCGCGGTGGCGGCCGCCCTCGGCACGGAGAACCTCACGGTCGTGGTGGTCGACAACGGCTCGGCCAGCTACGGCGTACCGGGGCGGATCGCGGAGCGCTTCGCCACCGAGGGCTGGGCCGTCACCACGGTCGACGGCCGGGACCACCGGGCGCTGGCCCCGGCGCTGTCCGCCCGCTCGGCGGCTCGGCCGTCCGCGGTCGTCGCGGAGGTCCGGTCGTGACCGCGCCGTCCCCGCGCCGGCAGTTCGCCGCCACCACGACCGCGCTGCTCGACGAGCGCCCCGACCTGGCGCTCGTGTGGGCCGAGATCTCCGGGCAGTACTTCGGCGACGCGGTCCGGCGTCACCCGGAGCGGGTGGTCAACGTCGGCATCCGCGAGCAGCTGCTGGTCGACGTCGGCGCCGGGATGGCGCTCGCCGGGATGCGCCCCGTCGTCCACACCATCGGATCCTTCCTCGTCGAGCGCGCCTTCGAGCAGGTCAAGCTCGGCTTCGCCCACCAGGCCGTGGGCGGCGTCCTCGTCGGCAGCGGCGGCTCCTTCGACGTCGCCGCCGGGGGGCGGACCCACCAGAGCCCCGGCGACGTCGCGCTGCTCGACACCGTGCCGGGCATGCACGTCCACGCACCCGGCACCGCGGCCGAGACCGACGACGTCCTGCGCCGCGTGGTCACCGGCGCCGGCCTGCACTACGTGCGGGTGGTCGAGCAGGTCAACGACGCCGCCTTCCCCGCCGACGGCCACCTGCACGTCGTACGTCGCGGGGCGGGCGCGACCGTGGTGGCCCTCGGACCCGTGCTCGACGCGGTGCTGGCCGCTACCGCCGACCGCGACGTGAGCGTGCTCTACTCCGCCACGGTCCGGCCCCTCGACGTCACCACGCTGGTCTCCGTCGCGGGAGCGCAGCCGGTGCCGGAGGTCGTGCTGGTCGAGCCGTGGTACGCCGGCACGTCGGCCCGGGTGGTCGCCGACGCGCTGCGCGACCGCCCGTCGCGGCTGCTCGCCCTCGGCGTCCGGCGCGAGGAGGTGCGTCGCTACGGCACCCCGGCCGAGCACGTCGCGGCCCACGGCCTCGACGCCCCGGGGCTGCGTGCCTCCCTCGACGCGTTCCTCGGGTGACGGCCGGAAGGACCGGCCGGGAGGACCGGCTGGAAGGACCGCCCGGGTGACGGGTGGCGCGACCGCTGGGGCGACCCGTCATGATGGCGACATGGTCGAGGTCAGCCGCGAGCGGTTCGAGGAGCTGGTCTCCGACGCGCTCGACCTCGTCCCGCCCGAGCTGACCGCCCTCATGGACAACTGCGTGGTGGTCGTCGAGGACGAGGCCCCGGCCGACGACCCCGAGCTGCTGGGGCTCTACGAGGGCATCCCGCTGACCGAGCGCGACAGCACCTACGTGATGGCGCTGCCCGACCGCATCAGCATCTACCGCAACCCGACGCTGGCGATCTGCGAGACCGAGCAGGAGGTCGTCGACGAGGTCGGCATCACGGTCGTGCACGAGATCGCCCACCACTTCGGCATCGACGACGCCCGGCTGCACGACCTCGGCTACGCCTGAACGGCCGCCGTCACGGCGTACCCGAGCGCGCAGGCCAGCAGCGCCGGCGGCAGCGTGAGCAGCACGACCAGCGAGCCGAGCCGCGGGCCGCGGTCGTGGGTCTGCACCGCGAAGGCCGAGTAGGTCGTCAGCCCGCCGCAGAAGCCGGTCGCCAGCGGCACCGCCACCGCCTCGGGCAGCCCGGCACCGGCCACGGCGCCGATGACGAACGACCCGACCACGTTGACGCCGATCGTCCCCCACGGGACGCGGCCATCGAGGTGGTGGCCGGCCAGCAGCCGCAGCACCGAGGCGAGCCCGGCCGCGAGGGCCACCGTGACGGCGGAGAGCGGAGTCACGGGTCCTCCTCCGCCCGGTGCGGCCGCCCCAGGCGCTCGGCCGCGACCACCGCCAGCAGGCAGGCCACCAGCGTCCCTCCCGCGTACGTCGCTGCGGTCACGATTCGCTCGTCGGCCAGCAGCGACCGGGTCTGCTCGGACACCGCCGAGAGGGTGGTGAAGCCGCCCAGCACGCCCGGGCCGAGGAAGGGTGCGAGCAGGGGCGAGCGGCGTACCCGGGGGAGGGTCGGCAGCACACCGAGCAGGAACGAGCCCACCACGTTGATGCCGAAGGTCGTCCACGGGAAGCCGGCTGACGACCCCTCGGACGTCCAGGTGTCGAGGGCGTACCTCAGCAGCGCCCCGGTGGCTCCGCCCAGCGCGACGACGAGCAGCACCGCGGTCGTGGGGCGGGGTCGGGCGGGCACGCGAGCACCCTAGGCGCGGGCCCGGGGCGGGTGTGAGGGGGACGACAGCCTGCGGACGCTACCCACGGGAAACATCGGGGTGCCAGCATGGTTGAGACAATGAGCGGGTAGATCCACCCGTTGTGGGTCGGACGGCGCCGGACCGGTGCCGCCGACATCTGGAAGAGGTGACAGGGCGTGACGGAGAACAAGCACCAGGTGGTCGTGATCGGCTCCGGTTTCGGCGGGCTGTTCGGCACCAAGGCGCTGAGGCGGGCGGACGTCGAGGTGACGATGATCGCCAAGACGACGCACCACCTGTTCCAGCCGCTGCTCTACCAGGTGGCGACCGGCATCCTGTCGCAGGGCGAGATCGCCCCGCCGACCCGCGAGATCCTCGCCGACCAGCGCAACGCCCGCGTCATCCTCGGTGAGGTCTCGCGCATCGACATGGAGCGACGCGTCGTGACCTCCCAGGTGCTCGGACGCGTCACCGAGACGCCGTACGACTCCCTGATCGTGGCTGCCGGCGCCGGTCAGTCCTACTTCGGCAACGACCACTTCGCCGAGCACGCGCCCGGCATGAAGAGCATCGACGACGCCCTCGAGCTGCGCGGGCGCATCTTCGGCGCCTTCGAGCTCGCCGAGCTCGCCGAGACCGAGGAGGAGATCGAGCGTCTGCTCACCTTCGTCGTGGTCGGCGCCGGTCCCACCGGCGTCGAGATGGCCGGACAGATCGCCGAGCTGGCCCACCGCACGCTGCGCAAGGACTTCCGCAGCATCAACACCCGTGCGGCCAAGGTCATCCTGCTCGACGCCGCCGGCCAGGTGCTCCCGCCCTTCGGCGCCAAGCTGGGTGAGAAGACCCGCCAGTCGTTGGAGAAGCGCGGCGTCACCGTCCGCCTCGGCGAGATGGTCACCGACCTCGACGAGTACGGCATCGTCGTCAAGCGCAAGGACGGCTCCTCCGAGCGCATCGAGGCCGTCACCAAGGTGTGGGCCGCGGGCGTGCAGGCGTCGCCGCTGGCCAAGACGCTGGCCGAGCAGTCCGGCGCCCCGCTCGACCGCGCCGGCCGGATCGGCGTCAACCCCGACCTGACGCTGCCGGGTCACCCCGAGGTGTTCGTCGTCGGCGACATGATCTCGCTCGACAACCTGCCCGGCGTCGCGCAGGTCGCGATCCAGGGCGCGAAGTACGCCGCCAAGGAGATCAAGGGCCGCGTCGAGGGCAGCCCGCCGCAGAAGCCGTTCAAGTACTTCGACAAGGGCTCGATGGCGACCATCTCCCGCTTCAGCGCGGTCGCGCTGGTGGGCAAGATCCGCATCACCGGCTTCATCGCGTGGCTGATGTGGTTGGCGGTCCACCTCGTCTACCTGACCGGCTTCAAGAACCGGCTCTCGGCGCTGGGGCACTGGTTCGTCAGCTTCCTCGGCTCGGGGCGCTCCGAGCGGGTGGCCACCGAGCAGCAGATCTTCGGCCGGCTCGCGCTGGACCGTCTCGACCACGGCGCGGCCGACCTGGTCTCCAACCCGGGCGTCTACGACGCGACGCGGGCGATGATCGAGGAGACCCGACGCGCCGAGCTGGTCGAGCGGGCGCTCGAGGAGGCCCGGCTCACCGACGCCGGCGAGCGCGGCCTCAAGGTCGACGCCGCCCCCTGACCACCTCCTGACACGACGTCACGACGGGCCGGCCGCAGCAGCGACCGGCCCTCGTGACGCTCGGACGACGGGGGTCTCAGGCGGTCACGGAGTGCCCGCCGCGCCCCTCGAGGGCCGGCAGGATCTCCTCGGCCACCTCGAGCGCCTGCACCCGCAGGTCGGGCACGGCGGTGACCTCCCAGTCGAGTCCCCGGCGGGCCGGGCCCACGGCGAAGACGTCGGGCAGCGGCTCCCCGGTGCTGTCGACGACGCGGCCCGTCGGGTCGAGGTCGAGGCCCAGCCCGAGCCGGTGGGGCCGGATCGTGCCCCGGTCAAGCAGGGCGTCGACGAGCGGGTTCCAGCCCCGCGTCGTCACCGGGGCGGGGCCGCTGCAGTTCACGACGCGGTCGAAGGCGACCGGGTCGACCTCACCGGGCGTCCTCACCACGAGGCGGCCGGAGGCCTTCAGCTGACGGACGAACTCCGCCTGGGCCGGCGGCATCCGGTGGCGCGCGACCTCCCAGGCGCGGCCGTGGTCGCGCACGAAGGTCGCCTGCTCCTCCTCGTCGAGCCCGCGCCACAACCGGTTGGCCGAGGCCCGCAGGGTGTCGACGACGTCGCGCCAGTCCTCGCCGTCGGTGGCGGCCTGGTCGACGAGCGCCCGCACCTGGGTCACCATCTCCTCCAGCCGGCCGGCCGGCACGTCGACGGTCTGGCGCATCGGGCTCGGGTCGGTGCGGTGGGTCCGCGGCAGCAGGCCGTGGCGCGAGACCAGGGTGAAGCGGGTCATCGGGGTGCTGTCGTGCAGGACCGAGACCACGTCGAGCGCGGTCAGCCCGCTGCCGACCAGGAGCACCTCGGCCGGCTCCCCGACCTGCTCGGCCAGGTCCGGCACCCACGGGTCGGGCAGGTAGCCGGCGTGCGCGGCGTACTTCATGAGGCGGGCGGGCGGCGGGTTGCCGAGCGCGAGCACGACGGCGTCGGCGACCACGCTCCACCCGCCGGTCAGGTGCACGTGCACCCCGTCGTCCTCACGCAGCACGTCGCGCACCGTGCCGCGGACGCGTCCCAGGGCGCTCCCCGTGGGCACGGGTGCGTTCTCCACCAGGTCAGTGAGGTAGTCGCCGTACAGGGTGCGGGGCAGGAAGTCGGTGGGGTCGACGTCGTACCCGGCCGCACGGCACCAGCGCACCAGGTGGTCGGGGTCCTCCGCCACCGCGCTCAGCCGCCCGGCGTAGTTGTTCAGCGTGTGGCGCGGGTGGTCGTGGCGGTAGGCCAGGCCGGGCCCCAGGCGGGCCTCGCGGTCGACCAGGCAGACCTCGACCGGCTGCTCGGGGGTGGCGGCGCGCAGCAGGTGCAGGGCGGTGATGACCCCGGACGCGCCGCCGCCGACGACGGCGACGCGCACCGCCTCGGGGGCGGCGCCGCCGAACGCGCGGGCGCGGCGCAGCGAGGTCACCAGGGAACGGTCGCGGACCACGGGCGTCTCCGAAGCGTCGAACGAATGAAGTCTACCAATGTAGTAGACATTCGTCCGGGACGCGAGGCGCCACGGCCGCTCACTCGAAGCTCTGCTGGCGGCCCTTCCACGCGGGGTGCTCGGCCGCCCACGACGGCAGCACGAACAGGCCCTCGGCCTCGACCGTGACCCGTCCGTCGGGGTCGCGGATCTCGCCGCGGACCACCGACTTGCGGCCCTCGCTGCTCTCCAGCCACCCCTCGAGGTGGAGCGGCCCGAGCGGGGTCGGCCGGCGGTAGTGCAGCGTGAGCCGTGCGGTCATGCCCGGACCCCCGCCCACGGCAGCCGACTCCCCGAGCAGCTGGTCGAGCAGCAGGGCGCTGACCCCGCCGTGGACCAGGCCGGGCGGGCCCTCGTAGAGCGCCCCGAGGTCGACGTCGACGTGCACGTGCTTCTCCTCGTCCACGCGCCGGTGCTCGGCGGTGAACACCGCGATCGGGTTGCGCAGCCCGGTCACCGTGTTGCCGTGGTTGCGGATCGTGGTGCCGTCGGGCCCGAGCTCGGCGCCCAGCGGACCGCCGCGCGCGGACGCCCGCAGCCGCGCCGTCAGCGCCTCGATCTCCTGCGTCACCGCCGCCGCCTCGTCGAGGTCGACCTCGGTGAGCGCCTGGGCCTCGGCCAGCTCGCGGGTGGCCCCCGTGAGGGCGGCCACCACGCGGTCGTGCTCGGCCAGCTCCTCGGCGCTCAGGTGGGCCGGGGTGGGCGTGGCGGGGTCCATGCCGCTCACCCTAGACACCGGCCACGACGCCGCTCCGGGCAGGACTGCAACACGTTCTCGGCGACGATTCGGGTCCGCGGCCCGGGGGTGGCAGGCTGGTGCCATGTCCGTGCTGCCGAAGACCGGGCCCCTGGCGGCACGGCGCGCCGGGGTGCTCCTCCACCTCACCTCCCTGCCCTCGCCGTACGGTCCCGGCGACGTCGGTCCGGCGGCGTACGCGTTCGTCGACTTCCTCGCCTCGGCCGGGTGCAGCGTGTGGCAGGTGCTCCCGCTGGTGCCCGCCCATGCCGGCGAGCCGTCGCCGTACAACGCCCTCTCGGCGATGGCCGGGAACCCCGAGCTGATCAGCCTCGAGCTGCTCCGGGACCAGGGCCTCCTCGACGACGCCGACCTGGCCGCCGTGGCGGACGGGACGCTGACGCGGGGCGCCGCCCGCCAGCGCGCCGCCGACGCCTGGGAGCGCGGCGGCGACGCCGACCCCGAGCGCATCGACGACTTCGAGCTGTGGGCCCGCGAGCACCAGGACTGGCTGACGGCGTACGTCGAGTTCGTCGCGCTGGCCGAGCTGGTCGGCAGCACCGAGTGGCGCACCTGGGACCCGGCGCTGCGCGACCGCGAGCCGACGGCCGTCGCGGAGCTGCTCGCGACCGCCCCGGACCGGGTGCGCTCGCTGCGGTGGGAGCAGTACGCCTTCGACGTGCAGTGGACCGCCCTGCGGGAGTACGCCGAGGAGCGCGGGGTGCTGGTCTTCGGCGACCTCCCCATCTTCGTGTCCTTCGACAGCGCCGACGTCTGGTCGGACCGCGACCTGTTCGAGCTCGACGCCACCGGACGACCGACGACCGTGACCGGCTGCCCGCCGGACTACTTCGCTGCGGACGGCCAGCGGTGGAACAACCCGCACTACGCCTGGCAGCGGATGGCGGCCGACGGCTTCGGCTGGTGGCGCCGGCGCGTGCTGCGGCAGCGTGAGCTGTTCGACCTCGTGCGCATCGACCACTTCCGCGGCTTCGAGGCGGCCTGGCACATCCCCGTCGACGCCCCCACCGCGGCGACCGGCGAGTGGCTCAAGAGTCCGGGGCGTGGCGTGCTGTCCGCCCTGCTCGAGGTCAGCGGCGAGGGGACCCTCGTGGCCGAGGACCTCGGCCTCATCACGCCGGAGGTCGACGAGCTGCGCGAGGAGTTCGGCCTGCCGGGCATGAAGGTGCTGCAGTTCGCCTTCGACGGCAACGACGACAACCCCTACCTGCCTGAGCGGCACGGCGAGCTCAGCGTCGTCTACACCGGCACCCACGACAACGACACCACGCTCGGCTGGTGGCGCACCCTCGACGACGCCAGCCGGCGTCGTGCCCTGGACGTGCTCGCGCACCCGGAGGTGCCCATGCCGTGGTCGCTGGTGCACGAGGCGTTCCGCTCCACCGCCCGCCTCGCGGTCGTGCCCGCGCAGGACCTCCTCGGGCTGGGGTCGGAGGCGCGGATGAACACGCCCGGCACCGCCGTCGGCAACTGGACGTGGCAGGCGCCCGCGGGTGCCTTCCCCGCCGGCGGCGCCCTCGCCGCACGGCTGCGCACGCTGGTGGACAACACCGGCCGCGCGCCCCGCCGGACGGTGTAGCACCGCGCCGTACCCGGGCGTCGTACCCGGGCGTCGTGACCCGGCGTCGTGACCCGGCGTCGTGGAGCGTCGGCCGGGCGCTCGGGCGCCACGGTTACGATCGCGACGTGGCCCGTCGCACGACCCCTCACCGGGCAGCGTCCGAGACCGACCTGGTCGCCCAGGTGGTCGACTACGCCCTGTTCACCCTCGACGTCGAGGGTCACGTGCGGTCGTGGAACGCCGGGGCCGAGCGGCTGAAGGGCTACCGCAGCGACGAGATCCAGGGGCGCAGCTTCCGGACGTTCTACCCGCCGGAGGACCAGGAGTCCGGGCTGCCCGACCGGCTGCTGCAGCAGGCGCGCGACGAGGGTCGCGTCGAGCACGAGGGCTGGCGCGTGCGCCGCGACGGCTCGCGGTTTTGGGGCAACGTCGTCATCACGGCACTGCACGACGAGCACGGCGAGCTGACCGGGTTCCTCAAGGTGACGCGCGACCTGACCGAGCAGCACCGGCTGATCGAGGAGCTGCGCCGCAGCGAGGAGCGGTTCCGGGTGATGGTGTCGCAGGTTGTCGACTACGCCATCGTCGGGCTGGACCCCGACGGGTTCATCGACACCTGGAACGCCGGCGCCGAGCGGCTCAAGGGCTACGCCGCCGACGAGATCGTGGGGCGGCACTTCTCGGTCTTCTACGCGGCCGAGGACCGGGAGGCCGGGCTGCCCGCGACGCTGCTCGGGCGGGCGCTCGAGGTGGGGCGGGTCGAGCACGAGGGCTGGCGCGTCCGGCGCGACGGGTCGCGGTTCTGGGGTGACGTGGTCATCACGGCTCTGCACGACGACGCCGGGGAGGTCCGCGGGTTCGTCAAGGTCACGCGCGACCTCACCGACCGCAAGCTGCTCGAGGAGGCCCAGGACTCCTTCTACGCCACCTTCGAGCACGACTTCCGCAACCCTGTGGCCGCGATCCGGGGTGCCAGCGAGGCGCTCGCGAAGGACCCCGGCGAGGAGCGGCGCGGGGAGCTGCTCGAGCGGATCCGCACCAACGCCGACCGGCTGCTGGCCATGACCGGTGAGCTGGTGGAGTACGCACGGCTGCGCTCCGGCAGCACCACGCTGCACCTGGAGGTCCTCGACCTGGTCGCGCTGGCGACCGAGACCGTCGCGGGCCTCGGCGTCGTCACCGAGGGTGGGCGGGTCCGTCTCGACGGCGGCTGCGAGTCGATCGAGGCCGACCGGGTCAGCGTGGAGCGGATCATCGTCAACCTGGTCGGCAACGCGTTGCGCTACTCCGATCCCGGGACGGTCGTCGAGGTCCGCTGTGACCCCGGGCCGCCCGGCTTCAGCCGGCTCACCGTGCGTGACCGCGGGCGCGGCATCGCGGCGCGCGACCTGCCGCACATCTTCACCGAGTTCGAGCGGGGGCCGCTGGCTCGCGACGACGGCGGCGTGGGGCTCGGCCTGGCCAGCGTCAAGAAGCTGGTGGCGGCCAACGGCGGCCGGATCGTGGTCGAGAGCGAGGTCGGGAGCGGCACCACCGTCGCCGTCGACTTCCCGCACCGGGCCTGAGCGGGGTCGTGGCCGGGCACCGGGAAATACTTGACCTTTCACCCGTCGGGGTGGTTCCTGCCCTGTCGACACCGGGTAGGTGAGGGGTGTCCCCTTGTGTCTCGGAAAGGACCTCCATGTCTGACAGCAAGAAGATCGCCTTCCTCGTCGCCCCCGAGGGCATCGAGCGCGTCGAGCTCACCGACCCCTGGCAGGCGGTGAAGGACGCCGGCCACCAGCCCGTGCTGCTCTCCACCGATAGCGGCGAGGTGCAGACCTTCGACCACCTCGACAAGTCGGAGACGTTCCCGGTCGACGTCGAGGTCTCCTCCGCGAAGGCTGAGGAGTACGACGCCCTGGTGCTGCCCGGTGGCGTGGCCAACCCGGACGCGTTGCGCATGGACGGCGACGCCGTGTCCTTCATCAAGGACTTCGTGGCCTCCGGCAAGCCGGTCGCCGCGATCTGCCACGCGCCCTGGACCCTCATCGAGGCCGACGTGCTGCAGGGCCGCACCGTCACCTCGTGGCCGAGCCTGCAGACCGACCTCCGCAACGCCGGCGCCACCTGGGTCGACGAGAAGAACGTCGTCGACGGCAACCTGATCACCAGCCGCAACCCCGACGACCTGCCGGCCTTCAACAGCGCCCTGCTCGAGGCCATCCAGCACGGCGTCGACTCCGCCGGGTCCGCCCAGGCCTGATCGGGTCGGCCGGTCTGATCACCCGATCCGACCCGGCCCTCGCCGCACGCACGCGGCACGTCGTACGACGAGCGCCCCGGCCTCCCGCGAGGGAGGACCGGGGCGTCGTCGCGTCCGCCCGTCCTGACGTCGTTGACGACCTAAGGCCGAGACGGCGCACGTCCTGGCGTCGTTGACGACGTGGGGCCGGTTCTCGGGGCCCGTGGATCGCCCGGAGGTCGTTGACGACCTGAGGCACCCGTCCTGACGTCGTTGACGACCTGAGGCCGAGGGGCCGCCCGCGTCCGGACGTCGTTGACGACCTGAGGCATCCGTCCTGACGTCGTAGACGACGTGAGGCCGTGGGACGAGCCCGCCCACCGTACGGACGTGGCGACGCCCCGGACTCCTGGGAGAGCCCGGGGCGTCGCTCGCTGGGGAGCGTGCGGGTGGGTCAGCTGATCAGCTCCTCGATCCGGGAGAACGCCTCGGCGTCGCCCTTGACGACCCGGCTGCGCCGGCCGTCGGGGCTGACCGGGACGTCCCCTGCGATGGTGATGCGCCGCACCTCGCGACGCTCCTCGCCGAAGTCCGCGACCGCGTAGTGCTGGGTGGCGCGGTTGTCCCACATCGCCACGTCGCCCTGGCGCCACGACCACCGGGTCGTGTTCTCCAGCTTGGTGACGCGGTTCTGCAGCAGGTTGAACAGTGCGTGCGACTCCGAGGTGTTGAGGCCGGTGAACTTCTTGATGAAGTGGCCCAGCACCAGCACCCGCTTGCCCGTCTCGGGGTGGATGCGCACGACCGGGTGCTCGGTCTCGTAGGGCACCCGCTCGAACTCCGCGCGGCTGAAGACCTGGTCCTCGTCGCGGTCGATGCGGTCCGAGACGGCCGCGTAGTCGTACTCGTTGGTGTGCAGCGCCCACAGGTCGTCGACGAGCGCCTTGAGTGGCGCCGGGAGCAGGTCGTAGGCGGTCTCCGTGTTGGCCCAGACGGTGCTGCCGCCGTACGGCGGGATGACGACGCCGCGCAGGATGCTGATCGCCGGGATCCGGTCCACGAACGTGACGTCGGTGTGCCAGCTGTTGGCCGCCATGCCCTTCGTCGCGTTGAGGCTGAGCACCTGGGCGCTGCCGGTGTTGACGGTCGGGTGCGCGCTGGTGACCTGGCCCATCTGCTCGGCGAAGGCGATGTGGGCGTCGTCGTCGAGGTGCTGGTCGCGGAAGAACACGACCTTGTGCTCGAGGAGGGCGGCGCGGATCTCCGCCACCACCGCGGGGTCGAGACCGGGGCCCAGCCGGACGCCGCTGATGACGGCGCCGATGCGCTCGCCCAGCTTCGTCACGTGGAGGGAGGAGCCGGCGGTGAGGTCGGCGCGGGTGCGCTCGAGCTCGAGGGTCATGGGGAACGCTCCTGACAGGTCGGGGGTGAGTCCACGCCACGATGCGGTCCCGCCCCGGTGGAGGGAAGGTTTTCTCTCGCGCTGAGGGAAACCCCGCCGTCGGGCGTTTCGGATGTGTGTCGTGGGTCGAGTGGCTCTACTGTTCTCTCAATCTCTAGTAAACCACTCAACTTTGTAGGAGTACGGATGATCCTGCTCGCTCGCGGCCGGTTCGGTGCAACCGCCACGAGGGTCATGGAGCCGCTGCGGGTGCACGGACCGATGGCCCGCGAGACCATCGCTGCGCGGAGCGGGCTCAGCCTCGCCACCGTGGCCCGCACCGTCGCCACCCTGCAGGGAGAGCGTCTGGTGCGGGAGCGCCCCGACCTGGTCGAGCCCGGCACCGTCGGCCGGCCCCGGGTGCCGGTCGAGATCGACCCCGACCACTTCGCCGTGCTCGGCGTCCACGTCGGTCGCAAGGCGACCACGGTCTCCCTGGTCGACCTCGCCGGCCGGCCCGCAGCCCACGTGCGGGTCGCGACACCGGCGGGCTCCCGCACCCGCGGGTCGGCGGTCTCGCCGGTCGCGGTCGACGCGCTGGTGGCCACCGTCAGCAAGGCCGCCGCCGGGCTGGTGGCACGTCACAGCCACCGCACCCTGCTCAGCGCGGGCGTGGTGGCGCCGTGGTTCGACCTCGGCCTCGCCCAGGAGGACGTACGCCGACGCGTCGAGCTCGCCACCGGTCTGGAGACCGCGGCCGCCGACCACGTGGCCGCCGTCGCGGCCGCCGAGTACCTCGCCCGCGAGGAGGCGCTCTCGGGCTGCACCATGTACCTCTACGCCCGCGACACCGCCGGCTTCGCGCTCGCCAACGACCTGCCGCGGCGCACCGAGATCTCCCGGGTCGGCCGCCTCAGCCACTTCCCGACCGGCTCCGACGCGCTCTGCCGCTGCGGTGCCACCGGCTGCCTCGAGGCCACCATCAGCGACGAGGCCGTCGCCGCCCAGGCCCGGGTGCTCGGCGTCATCGGCTCCGGCGACATCGACGCGCTCCGCGCCGCGGCGTACGGCGGCAACGGCCGGGCGCACAACCTGCTCGCCGACCGGGCCCGCGTCCTCGGGCGCACCGCCGCCGTGGTGCGCGACATGGTCGACCCGGATCGGGTGGTGCTGGTGGGCCAGGCGTTCACCGGCTACCCGCCGGTGCTCGACGACGTCGTCGCCGCGCTGCACGACCGGTCCGTGCTCGGACCCGTCGACGTGTCGTTCACCCGCTTCGGAGCGGGTGTCCAGGCCGCCGCCGCCGGCGCCGTGGCTCTGGTCCCGGTCTACGAGGACCCGCTCGCGCTCGTCCGCGCCGACGGAGCCGTGGCCAACCTCTGAGCAGCGTCGCTCGGACCCCGGCCGGCACCACCCGGTGCCCACGACCTCTCCCACCCACGCACGTTCCCCCCACGTCACGCACCCGTGACACCCCTCGAAAGGACACACCCATGACCCCCTCGGCCCCCTCGCCGCTCTCGGCGACCCCCCGCCCCCGCACCGGCCCGCGCCGGGTGGTGCGCGCCACCATCACCACCCTGGCCCTCGGCCTCGCCCTGACCGGCTGCAGCTCGGCGGTGGCGGAGAAGGGCACGGCCGACGTCGGCTCGGAGCCCCAGGAGGGCGGCACGCTGCGGCTCGGCATCACCACCGACCTGCTGCCGACCTCGGTGTTCTCCAACGCCAGCGACGGCACGAACACCCTGATCGGCCTCGTCTACGACACCCTCATCGACTACGGCCCCGAGAGCCTGGAGCCCCAGCCGTCGCTGGCCACGTCGTGGGAGCAGTCCGAGGACGGCCGGTCGCTGACGCTCCAGCTGCGCGACGACGTCACCTTCCACAGCGGGCGCGAGTTCACCTCGAAGGACGTCGAGTTCAGCATCAAGAACACGTTCGCGGACCCCGCCTGGGCCGTGCAGCTGCAGCGCACCGCCGCCGCCATCACCGAGTTCGACACCAGCAAGCCGAACGAGATCACGCTGACCTCGGAGCAGCCGCTCAGCAACATCTTCGACCTGCTCGACATGGTGCCGATCGTCGACGAGGAGTCCTTCGCCGGCCTCAAGGACGGCAGCGAGTACGTCGGGACGGGCGCCTTCACCTTCGAGGACTGGCAGCCCGGGGCGTCGATGTCGTTCGCCCGCAACGAGGACTACTGGGACGGCGCGCCCAACCTCGACGGCGTCGAGGTCAGCGTCATCACCGACGCCAACGCCGAGGTCTCGCAGCTCCGCGCCGGCCAGCTCGACGCCATCGTCGGCGGCTCCTTCCGCGACCTGCGCTCGCTGGAGAAGTCCGGCGACTTCGACGTCCAGCCCTACGAGGGCGCCGAGAACCAGTACTACGTCGGCAGCAACGTCGAGCACCCCGTGCTCAAGGACGTGAAGGTGCGCCAGGCCATCGCGTTCGCCGTCGACCGGCAGCGCATCGCCGACGACGTGCTCCAGGGGATCGGCTACCCGACGGTGCTGCCGTGGCCGGAGTACTCCCCGGCGTACGACGAGGGCGTGAACGCGACCTACGACCGCGACGTGGCCGAGGCCGAGAAGCTCGTGTCCGGGGTGGGCAAGATCGACCCGATCCCGCTGCAGTACCAGGCCAGCAACCCCAACAGCGAGGCCATCGCCCAGATCGTGCAGGCCAACCTGGAGGAGATCGGCGTCCCGACGGAGCTGCGCCCGACCGAGCACGCGGAGTTCATCGCCCAGCTCATCGGTGCCGAGTTCGAGGGGCTGTGGATCACCAACCACTCCTACGCGCAGTACAACCCCTCGACGCTCGTCGTCAGCGCCTACCCCTTCAACGCCGAGAAGAACGCCTCGCGCTTCTCCGACGCGGACTACACGAAGAACGCCAACGCCTCCTGGACCCTCGCCGACCCGACCAGCGGTGACGCGGGCGAGGTCTACGACGCGCTGAACAAGGACCTGCTCGACAACGTCTTCCTCACCGAGCTGGCCATCACCTACCAGGTGGTGACCACGAGCACCGCGGTGCAGGACGTCGCGTGGTCCAAGCGCAGCGAGCTCGACCTGACCGACGCCTACCTGGCCGAGTGAGAAGGGCGAGGACCTCCCCGTGACCCGCTACCTGCTGCGTCGCCTGCCCTCTGCGGCCGTGGTGCTGGTGCTGGCCTCGATGGCGATCTTCGGGATGATCCGGCTGGTGCCGGGCGACCCCGCCGCCACCCTGGCCGGCCCGGACGCCACCCCGGAGTCGCTGGCGCAGATCCGGGCCGACCTCGGCCTCGACCAACCCGTGTGGAGCCAGTACGTCGACTGGGTGCAGAGCGTGATGACGCTCGACCTCGGGCGCTCCTACCGGGTCGGCGGCGAGGTCAGCGACCTGCTCGGCGACGCCGCCGTGAACACCCTGGCGCTGACCGGGTTCGCGCTGCTGCTGGCCATCGTGATGGCGCTGACGCTCAGCCTCGTGACCGTGATCGTGAACAAGCCCTGGCTCGACGCCTTCGTGGCCGGCCTCAACACCCTCGCGGTGGCGGTGCCGACGTTCGTCACCGGCTTCGTGCTCGTGCTGCTGCTGGCCGTCCTCGTGCGGGTGCTGCCCGCCGGGGGCACGCCGCCGGACGGCTTCCTGGCCCGGCCCGACATCTCGGTGCAGTACCTCCTGCTGCCCGGGATCTGCCTCGCCCTGCCGGCGGCGGCGGCGCTGGCCCGCTTCCTCACCGACGCGCTGGAGACCCAGCTCGAGCAGCCCTACGTGATGACGGCGCGGGCGCTCGGGATCTCCCGGCGTCGCATCGTGTGGACGCAGGCGCTGCGCAACGCGCTGCCGGCGGCGGTCGCCGTGCTCGGTCTCCAGGTCGGCACCCTGCTCGGGGGTGCGGTGCTGGTCGAGGCGGTCTTCGCCTGGCCGGGGCTGGGGCAGCTCGTGGAGCGCGCCATCTCCAGCCGGGACTACCCGCTCGTGCAGGTGCTGCTGCTGCTCTCGGTGGTCGTCTTCATCGTGACCCAGCTGCTCAGCGACGTCGTGCACGCGTGGCTCGACCCGCGGATCCGGCTCGGAGGTGTGGCATGAGCGGCCTCGAGGGCGTGGGCGCGCCGCAGGTCACCGCAGCGGTGCCCGTCGCCGCCGACGTCGAGGCGGCCCGGGAGGTCCCGGCCGGCGAGCGGCCCCGCCGGCCCCGCCGCTCGGTCGCCCGGGCGCTGGTGCGCGGGCGCGGACTGGTCGGGCTGGTGCTCGTCTCGGTCGTCCTGCTGGCCGGCCTGCTCGCCCCGTGGCTGGCGCCGTACGACCCCACCCAGCAGATCCCCGGCGCGAACCTCGTGCCGCCGGGCGGTGCGCACCTGCTCGGCACCGACGAGGTCAACCGCGACCTGCTCTCGCGCACGCTGTTCGGCATCCGCGTCGACCTGGTGGTCGTGTTCGTGGCGGTGCCGATCGGTGCCCTGCTCGGTGGTCTCGTCGGGCTGCTGTCGACGACGGCGCAGCTGGCGGACGTGGTCGCGCAGCGGCTGTTCGACGTGGTGCTCGCCTTCCCGACGCTCATCCTCGGGATCCTGCTGACCGCCGTCCTCGGGCCGGGGCTGTTCACGATCTCGGTCGTCATCGTCGCCGCCGAGATCCCGGTCTTCGGGCGCCTCATCCGCAGCGCGGTGCTGACGGTGCGCGAGATGCCCTACGTCGAGGCCTCGCGCGTGATCGGGTCCGGACGGCTGTGGGTGCTGCGGCGTCACGTGCTGCCCAACGTGCTCGAGCCGGTGATCGTGCAGGTCGCGATCTCCATGTCGGTGGCCGTGTTCGTCGAGGGCGCGATGAGCTTCCTCGGCATCGGGGTGCGTCCGCCGTCGCCCTCGCTGGGGTCGCTGGTGCGTGACGGCGCCCGCAACATGTACGACGCCCCGTGGTTCGCCGTCGGGCCGCTGGTCGTCGTGGTGGCCCTCGTCCTGGGCTTCCTGCTGATCGCCCAGGCCCTCTCCCGGGCGCGGCTGCGATGACGCCTATCCGTCGGTCGAGCCGCGAGCGAAGCGAGCTGGTCGAGACCCCCCTGCCGAAGGAGCCCCCATGTCCGAACGCCGTCCCGAGGTCTCGACGGGCTCGACCGCCGGAGGTGCCGACCCGGTCCTCGAGATCCGCGACCTGGCCATCGACTTCGCCCAGCCGCGACCGGCGGTGAACCGCATCGACGTCACCGTCGGCCGTGGTGAGGTGGTGGCGCTGGTCGGGGAGTCGGGGTCGGGCAAGTCGATGACCGCCCGCTCCGTCCTCGGCCTGCTGCCGCCCGGGGCTCGGGCCACCGGCTCGGTGAAGGTGCTGGGCCAGGAGGTCCTCAACGCCCCGGATCCGGTGCTGGAGAAGGTCCGCGGCTCGCAGGTGGCGATGGTCTTCCAGGAGCCCCAGACCGCGCTCAACCCGGTGCGCACCGTCGGGTGGCAGATCCGCGAGGCGCTGAAGGCGCACCACCGGATCAGCCGGTCCGACGCCCGCCGGCGGGCCGTCGAGCTCCTCGCCCAGGTCGAGATCGCCGAGCCCGAGCGACGCGTCGACTCCTACCCGCACCAGCTCTCGGGCGGTCAGAAGCAGCGGGTCGTGCTGGCGCTGGCGCTGGCCAACGAGCCCGCGCTGCTGCTGGCCGACGAGCCCACCACCGCGCTCGACGTCACCGTGCAGGCCGAGATCCTCGCCCTGCTCGGGCGGCTGCGCGACCGGGTCGGCACCGCGATCCTGCTCATCACCCACAACATGGGCGTGGTGGCCGAGCTGGCCGACCGCGTCGTGGTGCTCAGGAGCGGCGACGTCGTCGAGGAGGCGAGCACCGCCGCCCTCTTCGGCGACCCGCAGCACGTCTACAGCAAGCAGCTGCTCGGTGCTGTGCCGCGGCTGCCGGCTCCCTCGGCCACGCTCCGTCCCGAGCGACGCGTCGCCGGCGGCGCGGACGGCGGGGACGGGGCCGAGGCGGTCGAGCCGACCCTGGCCTTCGAGGGCGTCGGCGTGACCTACCCCGGCCGGCACGGCAGCAAGCCGTTCACCGCCGTCACCGACGTCACCCTGCGGCTGGCGCCCGGCGAGGTGCTCGGTCTGGTCGGCGAGTCCGGCTCGGGCAAGACCACCCTCGGCCGGGTCGCCGCCGGGCTGGTCCCGGCCGGGACCGGGCGGGTGCTGCTGTCGGGCCAGGACCTGGCCTCGAGCTCGGGTCGGCAGCTGCGGCGGCTGCGCCGCGACCTCGCCTTCGTCCACCAGGACCCGGCGTCGTCCCTCGACCCGCGGCTGAGCGTGGCCGACACCGTGCGGGAGCCCCTCGACGTCCACCGGGTGGGCTCACCGGCCGAGCGGCGGGCCCGGGTGGACGAGCTGCTCGACGCGGTCCGCCTGGGCTCGGCGTACGCCGACCGGCTGCCGCGCGAGCTGTCCGGCGGGCAGCGGCAGCGGGTCGCGCTGGCCCGCGCCCTGGCGCTGCGACCGCGGCTGGTGGTCGCCGACGAGCCGACCAGCGCGCTGGACGTGTCCGTGCAGGCCGACGTGCTCGAGCTGTTCCGGACGTTGCAGGAGCAGCTGCGGTTCAGCTGCCTGTTCATCAGCCACGACCTGGCCGTCGTGCACGAGGTGGCCCACCGCGTGGGCGTGCTGCGTGACGGCGAGCTCGTCGAGGTCGGCGACGCCGGACGGGTGCTGGGGCGGCCCGAGCACCCCTACACGCAGCGCCTGGTCGACGCCGTGCCCGTGCCCGACCCGGGCGCACGTCGGACCCGTGCAAGCTCCGCCCGGGCGATGGCCTCATGAGCGACTGCTGCGCCGGAGGGTCGGTGGCGACCGTCGTGCCGCCCGCGGCGCCGTCGGGGGTTGCCGGCGTCCCCCACCGGCCCGAGCACGCCCACCGGTCGGTCAAGGGCCAGCAGCTGGTGGCCGGTGGCACGTTCGCGATGGGCGACTCCTACGACGAGGGCTACGTCGCCGACGGCGAGACCCCGGTCCACGACGTGCGGCTGCCGGCGTACCTCATCGACGAGACGGCGGTGACCAACGCGCAGTTCGCCCGCTTCGTGCGCGCCACCGACCACGTGACCGAGGCCGAGGAGTTCGGCGTCTCGGCGGTCTTCCACCTCGTCGTCGACGCGCCACGCTCCGACGTGCTGCACCAGGTCGCGGCGGCGCCGTGGTGGGTCGCGGTCAAGGGCGCCAGCTGGCGGCACCCGGAGGGCGCGCGCTCCTCGGTGGCCGACCGCCCCCAGCACCCGGTGGTCCACGTGTCGTGGCACGACGCCCAGGCCTACTGCCGGTGGGCGGGGCGACGGCTGCCGACCGAGGCCGAGTGGGAGCACGCCGCGCGCGGCGGTCTGCGCGGGCGCCGCTACGTGTGGGGCGACGAGCTGACCCCGCAGGGCGTGTGGCGCTGCAACATCTGGCAGGGCGACTTCCCGCACCACAACAGCGGCGAGGACGGCCACCTCACCACGGCGCCGGTGCGCCGCTACCGCCCCAACGGCTACGGGCTGTGGAACATGACCGGCAACGTCTGGGAGTGGTGCGCCGACTGGTTCGACCCCGGCTACTACGCGACCTCGCCCGAGCACGACCCCCGCGGCCCCGAGACCGGCGAGCTGCGCGTGATGCGGGGCGGGTCCTACCTCTGCCACGACTCCTACTGCCACCGCTACCGCGTCGCCGCCCGCTCCGGCAACGACCCGGTCGCCACCTCGGCCAACCTCGGCTTCCGCTGCGCCAACGACGCCTGATCCCGCCCCACACATGTCGTTCAAAAGAACGTTCAGAACCCGTCATCCACCCGACAACCGGACTTCTGAATGTTCTTTTGAACGAAATGTGCAGCCGTATCCGCCCCAACGAGAGGACACCTGACATGACCGACAGCCCCGAGCCGTTGGACCGGCGGCACATCCCGGCGCAGGGACGGCGCGTCCCCGTCGAGCCGGCGTTCGACGTGCGCGACCAGACCGAGGCGTTCCCGCGCCGCGAGCGCCTGACCCCGCCGGCGGGCGCCCCGAACGTGCTGCTCGTCCTCGTCGACGACATGGGGTACGGCGCCCCGTCGGCCTTCGGCGGCCCGTGCCGGATGCCCACCGCCGACCGGCTCGCCGAGGACGGCCTGCGCTACTCGCGCTTCCACGTCGCCGCCCTCTGCTCGCCGACCCGCGCCGCGCTCATGACCGGGCGCAACCACCACAGCGTCGGCATGGGCACGGTGGTCGAGATGGCCACCGACGTCCCCGGGTACGACGGCCTGCGGCCGGCCTCGGCGGGCACGCTCGCCCAGACGCTCGGCCTCAACGGCTACGCCACCGGCGCCTTCGGCAAGTGGCACCAGACGCCGCCGTGGGAGCAGACCGCAGCCGGCCCGTTCGACCACTGGCCGACGCGGGAGGGCTTCGACACCTTCTACGGCTTCCTCGGGGGAGAGGCCGACCAGTTCACCCCGACCCTCGTCGACGGCCTGCGGTTCGTCGACCCGCCGCGGACCGAGGAGGAGGGCTACCACCTGTCGGAGGACCTCGTCGACCGCGCCATCGACTGGGTCGACGGCGTCCGCACGTTCGACCCCGAGAAGCCGTGGTTCACCTACCTCTCCTTCGGGGCCACCCACGCGCCGTTCCACGTCCCGCGCGACTGGCGCGAGAAGTACCGCGGCGAGTTCGCCCACGGGTGGGACGCCCAGCGCGAGCGCACCCTGGCCCGCCAGAAGGAGCTCGGCATCCTCCCCGAGGACACCGAGCTCGGTCCGTGGGCTCCGGGCGTTCCGCACTGGGACGAGCTGAGCGACAACCAGCGCCTCGCGGCCGAGCGGCTCATGGAGGTCTACGCCGCCTTCGCCGAGCACACCGACGCCCAGGTCGGCCGCCTCGTCGAGCACCTGCGTGCCACCGGCCAGCTCGACAACACCGTGGTGCTCTACATCCTCGGCGACAACGGCGCCTCGGCCGAGGGCGGTCTCGAGGGCACCCTGAACGAGACGATCCGGCTCAACGGCCTGCCCGACAGCGCCGATCGCATCGTGACGAAGCTCGACACGATCGGCGGACCGGAGGCCTGGGCCCACTACCCCGTGGGCTGGGCGCTGGCCATGGACACGCCGTACCAGTGGAGCAAGCAGGTCGCCTCCCACTACGGCGGCACCCGCAACGGCCTCGTCGTGCACTGGCCCGACGGCATCGCCGCCCGCGGCGAGGTCCGCCACCAGTGGCACCACGTCATCGACGTCGTCCCCACGTTGCTCGAGCTCATCGGCGTGCCGCAGCCGGACAGCGTCAACGGGGTGCCGCAGGACCCGATCGAGGGTGTCTCGTTCGCCTACTCGCTCGACGAGGCCGATGCCGCCGAGCAGCACACCACGCAGTACTTCGAGATGTTCGGCAACCGCGGCGTCTTCCACCACGGCTGGACCGCGGTCACCAAGCACCGCACGCCCTGGGTCACCGGCGCCCAGGTGACGCCGGCCTTCGACGACGACGTGTGGGAGCTCTACGACACCCACACCGACTGGTCGCAGAGCAAAGACCTCGCCGCCACGCACCCCGAGAAGCTCGCCGAGCTGCAGGCGCTCTTCCTCTCCGAGGCGCGCAAGCACCAGGTGCTGCCGCTCGACGACCGGATGGGCGAGCGCCTCAGCTCCTCGCTGCAGGGCCGCCCCGGCCGCCGACCCGGTACGACGCTGCGGCTCGGTCCGCGCGCCGGTCGCCTGCGCGAGACGGTGGCGCCGAGCCTCAAGAACGTGTCCTACCGGATCACCTCGGCGGTCACGACCGCGTCCGGTGACGACGGCGTGATCGTCAAGCAGGGTTGCCGATTCGCCGGCTGGTCGCTGTTCGTGGCCGACGGTCGGGCGCACTTCGCCTACAACTACGTCGGCCTGGAGACCACGCTGCTGCGCGGTGGTGCACTGCCCGCGGGGGACCACGAGATCGCCGTGGTCTTCGACTACGACGGCGGCGGGCTCGGCAAGGGCGGCACCTTCCGGCTGCTCGTCGACGACGTCGAGGTCGACCTCACCCGGGTCGAGCGCACGGTGCCGTTCTTCTTCTCCCACGACAGCACCCTCGACGTCGGCATCGACCGCAACGCACCCGTCACGACGTACCCCCGGGGGAGGGGGTTCGCCTTCACCGGCGCCATCGAGCACGTCACGATCAGCGTCGGCGACGACGCCGTACCGGTGCCGCAGCGCGACGAGCTCGACGCCGTGCTGGTGGCGCAGTGACCTCGGCGCGGGCGCTGGCGTGGGCGGGCGCGGTCACCGCGTCCGTCCTCGTCCTCGCCGAGCAGTACGCCGAGCTCCCGGCCGCGGCGGTGGCGTTCGCCGCCGCGGCCTGGGTGGTCGGCCGGCTGCCGGGACCCGGGCACGACGGCGGGGAATCATCGGGGGTCCACGCCGGTTGAGCCCGGCATGAACGCGCCGCAGATCGACGTACGCCGTGCCGCCGACCGCTACGCCACCCGGGTCGACTGGCTCGACTCGAAGCACTCGTTCTCGTTCGGGCCGCACTTCGACCCGGGCAACACCCACCACGGGCTGCTGCTGGTCAACAACGACGACGTCGTCGACGCCGGCACCGGCTTCGACACCCACCCGCACCGCGACATGGAGATCGTGACGTGGGTGATGGAGGGGTCGCTCGTGCACCAGGACTCCACCGGCCACAACGGCGTGATCTACCCCGGCCTCGCGCAGCGGATGAGCGCCGGCCGCGGGATCATGCACTCGGAGAAGAACGACTCCTGGCGCCTGGCCGGCGAGGTCCACCGCGACCCGGTGCACTTCGTGCAGATGTGGGTGGTGCCCGACGAGTCCGGCATCGTCCCGGGCTACGAGCAGCTCGAGATCGCCGACGAGCGGCTGGCGAGCGGGCTGGTCCCGGTCGCGTCCGGCATGGCGCAGCACGCCGACGACACCGCGATCCGGATCCGCAACAAGTACGCCGCGCTGCTCGCCGCCCGCCTCCAGCCCGGCCAGAGCGTCGAGCTGCCCGAGGCGCCGTTCCTGCACCTGTTCGTGCCGCGCGGAGCGGTGACGCTCGAGGGAGCCGGCCCGCTGGCGACCGGCGACGCCGTACGCCTCACTGCCACCGGCGGCCAGCGCGTCACCGCCACCGAGCCCGCCGAGGTCCTGGTGTGGGAGATGCACGCCACCGTCGCCGCCTGAGCGGGTCAGGACAGGGTGACCGGGCCGCCGCGCTCGTCGAGCAGGTCGTTGAGCACGGTCAGCTCGGACTGCTGCGCGACCGAGATCGACTCGGCCAGCTGCCGCACCTGCTCGGTCTCCGCGTGCTCGACGGCGTAGTCGGCCATCTCCACCCCGGCCTCGTGGTGCGGGATCATCAGCTGCAGGAAGATCCGGGACGCGCGCTCGCCGCGGGCGCCCTCGAGTGCCTGGAGGTCGGCGTTGCTGGCCATGCCGGGCATGCCCCCGGGCATCGCGGACATCTCTCCGCCGCCCATGTCCATGTCGCTGCTGTGCCCCATCCACGCCATCCGGTCGGCGCTCGACGACTGCGGCAGCCCCCACTGCTCCAGCCAGGAGTACATCTGGCCGACCTGCTGCTGCTGGGTCAGGAGGATGTCGAGGGCGAGCTGGTCGACGTCGGCGTCGTCGGTGGCCTCGCGGACGAGGAAGGACATCTGGACGGCCTGGGAGTGGTGGGCGCGCATGTCGCGGGAGAACCCGGCGTCGACCGAGTCGGCGGCCGGGGTGTCGGGACGCGTCAGCACCGAGCCGAGGAGCAGCGCCCCGGCCAGGGCGGCCGCGACCAGCACGATCAGGCCGGCGACCAGGAACGGCCGCCGGCGCGAGCCGTCGCTCACAGCGGGCTGCCGACCCCGCCCTGGCACGAGGCGCCGGGCTCCTGCGTCTGCGGGCCCTGCTGGTACTCCTCGATGAAGGCCTCGACCGCCGGGTCGTCGACGGTGTCGACGCCGATCTGGAGACCCCACGCGCTGAGCGTGACGGGGGAGTCCATGCCCTCGACGGGGCTCACGAGGACGTAGTCGTTCTGCGAGGCGATGTCCTCGAGCGCCGTGACCTGGTCGTCGGCGAGGTCGGGGGCGTAGCCGATCCACACCGCGCCGTGCTCGAGCGAGTGCGTGGCGTTCTCGGGGGCGACCTCGGAGTCGTAGAAGCCGCAGTTCTGCCAGACCGGGTTGTGGTCGCCGCCCACCGACGGTGTCTGCGGGTACTCCACCGCGGTCTCGACGTGGTCGCGGCCGAGGTCGTCGAAGGTCTCGACCCCCTCGAGCGCCGCCTGGCCGGCCGCGTCGGCCGCCTCGTTCTCCTTGTTCTGGTCGATCACGGCGAACGCCGCCGCACCGATGATGGCCACGCCCACGAGGCCGGTGCCGCCGATGATGAGCAGGCTGCGACGTCGCTCGGCGCGACGCGCCTGCGCCTGCATCTCCGCGGCGCGCTGGCTCCGCTCGGACTGCGTCGTCTTCTTGCTCTTCTTGGTGGCCATGAGGTTCCTTCGGGTTCGTCAGGGCAGGTGGCGCCGGACAGCAGGTGGGACAGGTGGAGCATGTCAATGCGGACTGCGGGTCCAGGGTGACACCACGACCTGAGGAGAACCTGGGACGTGACAGCCTGAGGGACGTGACAGCCGCATCCGCTGACCGGTCGCCGGACCGCGCGACCGCTCCTGACCGTCCCCTGCGCGCCCTGGGCGCGCGCTACCGAACCTATCGCGCCCGCTTCGTCGCCGCGGTCATCGCCTCCACCGTGAACAAGGTCGCCGACGTCGCGCCCGAGCTGCTCATCGGTGCCGCGGTCGACGTGGTTGTCCGCGGGGACGGCTCGTTCGTCGCCGACCTGCTCGGCGTCGAGTCCCGCTACGCCCAGCTGGGCTGGCTGGCTGCGATCAACGTCGTCATCTGGGTGGTCGAGTCCCTCTCGCAGTACGTCGCTGCGGTGCTGTGGCGCGGGCTGGCGCAAGGGGTGGAGCACGACCTGAGGGTCGAGGCCTACGACCACGTCCAGCACCTCGACCTGGCCTGGCACGAGGCGCGCCCCTCCGGCGCGACGCTGGCCACCCTCAACGACGACGTCAACCAGCTCGAGCGCTTCCTCGACGTCGGTGCGCCGACGATCCTGCAGACCACCCTCAACGTGGTGCTGGTCGGGGCCGTCTTCGCCGCCTCGTCGCCGACCCTGCTGGTGCTCGCCTTCCTGCCGATCCCGCTGATCGTGCTCGGCTCCCTGGTCTTCCAGCGCCGGCTCGAGCCGCTCTACGACCGGGTGCGCACCACGGTCGGCGACCTCTCCAGCGCGCTGTCGGCCAACCTCGCCGGCCTGACCACGATCAAGGCGTTCACCGCCGAGGACCGCGAGCGCGACCGCATCGCGGCCGCCTCGCTGGCCTACCGCCACGCCAACACCGAGGCGATCCGCTCCTCGGCGGCCTTCGTGCCGCTGGTGCGCATGGCGATCCTGGCCGGCTTCACCTGCACGCTGCTGCTCGGCGGCTGGCAGACCCTCGACGGCGACCTCGAGGTCGGCCTCTACTCCGTGCTGGTCTTCATGACCCAGCGGCTGCTGTGGCCGCTGACCGAGGTGGCGGAGGTGCTCGACCTCTACCAGCGCGGTCGCGCCTCGGCGGCCCGCATCCTCGGCCTCCTCGCGGTCCCGGTCACGGTGCCCGCCGGCGACCGGTCGCTGGAGCGGCCGGTGCGCGGCCGGCTGGAGCTGCGCGGCGTACGGGCGGGGTACGCCGACGGGCCCGACGTCCTGCACGGCGTCGACCTCGTGGTGCCGGCCGGGGAGACCCACGCCATCGTCGGGGCGACCGGGTCCGGCAAGTCCACGCTGCTGCGGCTCGTGCTGCGCTTCGACGACCCGCGCGCCGGGCAGGTGCTGCTGGACGGCCAGGACGTGCGGGACCTGGACTGGGACTCGTTGCGGGGCTCGATGGGCTACGTCGCCCAGGACGTCTTCATGTTCGCCGGCACGGTCGCGGACAACATCGCCTACGGGCGCGCCGACGCCACCCGCGAGGAGATCCGCGCCGCCGCCGAGGCCGCCGCGGCGTGGGAGTTCGTCGAGGCGCTGCCGGCCGGGCTCGACGCCTTCGTCGGCGAGCGGGGCGTGACGCTGTCCGGGGGCCAGCGCCAGCGCCTCGCCCTCGCCCGGGCGCTGTTGCGGCGGCCCGCCGTGCTCGTGCTCGACGAGGCCACGAGCGCCGTCGACAACGAGACCGAGGCCGCCATCCAGCGCTCGCTGCGGGTCGCGACCGCCGACTGCACCGCGCTGGTGGTGGCGCACCGGCTCTCGACCGTGCGTCACGCCCACCGGATCTGGGTGCTCGACGCCGGCCGGGTGGCCGAGCACGGCACCCACGACGAGCTCGTCGCACGCGGCGGGCTCTACGCCGCGCTGTGGAACGTCCAGACCGGCGAGCACGTGGCCTGACGCCGGCGCGAACGGCCCTGAGCCTGAGCCCGCCTGAGCGGCCTGAGCCGGTGACAGATGCGTGGGAAAAGCACCCTGAAGCAGGTCCACGAGGTGCTTTTCCCACGCATCTGTCAGGCGCCCAGGCGACGGGGAGCGAGCGCCCTGGTGACGGGGAGCGACCTAGGATCTCCGGGTGACCCCGACCTCCACCGCCGCCCGTGACGAGACCCCTGCGGAGGTCGAGCTCGACGCGGCCGCCCTCGTCTTCGACAACGACGGCGTGCTGGTCGACTCGGTCGAGGCCGGCAACGAGGCGTGGACCCGCTGGGCCGAGGAGCACGACCAGGACCCCGCCCACGTGCTGACGGTGATCCACGGCCGTCGTGCCGCCGACACCGTCGCCGACCTGCTGGCGACCGAGGCGCCCGACCGGGTCGCGGCGGCGAGCGCGCGCATCGACGAGCTCGAGCTCGAGACCGCCCACCGGGCCCGTGCCCTGCCGGGCGCCCACGCGCTGCTGACTGCCCTGGCGGCTCTCGCGGACTCCGACGGGCTGCGCTGGGCCGTGGCCACCTCCGGTGGCCGGCCGCTGGCCCGAGCCCGCATCGAGGCGGCCGGGCTGCCGGTGCCCGCGGTGCTGGTGACGGCCGAGGACGTCGAGGCGGGCAAGCCGGCGCCCGACCCCTACGTGACCGCGGCCGCGCGCCTCGGCGTCGACCCGGCCGAATGCGTGGTGTTCGAGGACACCGAGGCCGGCATCGAGGCCGGCCGCGCGGCCGGGGCGACGGTCGTCGGGGTCAACCTGATGGCCGGCCCGGGGGCCGCGGCCCACGTCGTGACCGACCTCGCGTCGGTGTCCTGCCACGCGCAGGACGGCCGCGTCGTCGTACGCCTGGCGACCTGACGGCGGCGGACACCCGGGGGCGGCAGGTTCGGCGGGCCGGGCCTGGGCACGGTGGAACCATGACCGACACCCCCGAACGACCCGACCTCGTCGAGGTGGTCGTCGAGATCCCTCGCGGCAGCCGCAACAAGTACGAGGAGGACGACGACGGCGTCATCTGGTTCGACCGGCGCCTGGGCGGGCCGGTGGGGTTCCCGGGCGACTACGGCTACGTCGTCGGTGTCGAGGGGGAGGACGGCGACGCGCTCGACGCGCTGGTGCTGCTCGACGAGGCCACCTTCCCCGGTGTCCACATCCGCTGCCGGCTCATCGGCGCCTACCTGCTCGAGGTCGGCGACGAGGCGGAGACCAAGCTGATCTGCGTCCCGGAGAAGGACCACCACCAGGACCACCTCCAGGACCTGACCGACCTGCCCGACAACGCCCGCGAGGAGCTCGGCGCCTTCTTCGAGTCCTACCGGATGCTCGAGGCCAAGAGCGTCAGCGTCACCGAGCAGCTCGACCGCGAGCAGACCCTGGCGCGGATGAAGCGGACTGACGCCTGACGTCAGGCGGAGACGTCGGAGGCGCCCCCGAGGACCTGGGCGACCGATCCGCCCACCTCGTGCCCCAGCAGCGTCGCGGTGACGAAGTCGCTGGCGGCGCGGGTGAAGGCGCCGCCGTTGCTCAGCATCGCGTGCTTGCCGCCCTCGACCCGGACGTAGCCGAACACGTCGGCCGTGCGGGCGACGTCGCGCGCCATGCGCTCCGCGCGCGCCGGCGAGGCGATGCGGTCGTCGGTGCCGTGGACCATGAGCACCTGACGCCCGGTGAGGTCGACCCGGTCGTCGGGCGTGACCCACGCGTTGAGGGCCACCACGCTGCGGACACCGTCGGTGTCCCCGGCGAGCAGCGCGGCGCGGCCGCCCAGCGAGTGACCGACGAGCGCGACGGGCACGTCGCCGTACCGCTCCGCGATCTCGCCGAGCGCCCACCGGGCGTCGTCGACGGGGGTGTGGCGGGTGTCCCACCCGCGGGTGGAGTTCAGCAGGCGCAGGACCGCCAGGTCACCCCGGCCGGCGCGCGCGATCCGTTGCGCGATCGGCACCATCCGCAGGACCGAGAGCTGGGCGGGGCTGACGGCCGTGTCGCCGCGGCGGGCGCCGCCACCGTGCAGCACGACCACCGCGCCGCGCGGGCGGTCGGGGGTGCGGGTGGCGACGAGCCGGGGCGAGGACATGACGGAGCACCTCTCGTGGTGGGGATGCTCCCAGTGAACCCGCCCCGCCCAAGCGTCAGGCGGAGTCGCCCCCGGTACGCCGTACGCGGCGGCGCAGCAGGCCGGCGACCAGCAGGGCCGGGCCGACGATGACCGCGCTGCCGACCCACCGGGCCGACGTCTGGGTGGTGTCACCGGACCGCTTGAGGTCGGTCGGGGTCAGGGGCGGTACGTCGCCGATCGGCTTGCCGTTGAAGCGGTAGACGTCGAAGCCGCGGACCAGGTCGTTGCCGTAGCCGAAGAACGAGCCGTCGCGCCGGATCTTGTTGGTCTTGAACGACCAGGTGTCGGAGTCGGGCATCACGTAGTGGCCGACCTCCTTCATCCCCACACCGTCGCCGAGGGCGACCTCGGCCGGCGAGCCCTGGAACCGGGCGAGGCCGGAGATGTCGAGGACCCGGACGCCCTGGCTGTACCAGGCGATCGTCATCAGCTTCTGCTTCGGGTACATGCGCAGCACGTGCGAGGTGCAGGTGGCGCCGCCCTGGGGCTGCACGGCCGGGATGAACCAGGACCCCATCTTCTCCGGGTTGCGCTCCTTGGCGCCCGTGATGTCGAACAGGTGCAGGCCGCCGCCCGGGCACTCGGCGCTGGCGGCGGCGCCGGCCCGCTCGTCGGTGACGACGAGGACGGTGCGCTTGGTGCCGTTCTTGCGGGTCAGCGTCACCGGGTCGGCCTGGTGGACGACGTTGATCGACGGGTCGACGATCTGGCTGACCTGCTTCGGGTTGCGCGGGTCGGTGGTGTCGAGGATCAGCGTCTGCGACAGGGCGCCGGAGTAGGCGCGGGTGCCGGAGGCGTTGAAGGTGATGTCGTGCGACTCCGAGCCGAGGGACGTCGGGACGAACGGGATCTCGTAGTCCTGCACCTTGACCGGCCGGGTCGGACGGCTCACGTCGTAGATCGTGATGATCGGCGCGACGCCACTGGTCAGCAGGTCGGAGTTGGAGTTGTAGAGGTAGCGACCGCTCGGGTGGATCGTCATGTTGTGCGATCCGCGCGGGACGTCGAGGAAGCTCAGCGACGACGGCTGGCTCGGGATGGTCAGGTCGACGATCACCGTGCCTGCGTCGTCGGCCGACAGGTCGAGGTCACGACCGCAGGTGGAGGCGGCGCCGTCCTCGCCGACGGAGCCGTCCGCGGTGTAGCTCGCCAGCACCCGGCCGTCGCGCTTCCAGACCTGGATGTCGCCCTGGCTGATGTCGCAGTCGAACGTCGCCACCTTCCGCGGCTCCCGCGGGTTGGTGATGTTGATGATCTGCATGCCCTTGTCGAGCGTGCCGGCCAGCGCGTACTCCCGGTCGCCGAGGCGCAGGAACTCGATGTCGGAGCCGTTCTGGTTCTCTCCGCTCCGGTCGTACTGGAGGTTGGCGACGAAGCTCATCGCCTTGCCCTCCCCGGAGGTGGCCACGCGGAGAGCACGCGTGTTGGTCGCGGCGTCGCCACCGCCCTCGTGGGCCTGGGCCGGTGCGGCGGGCACGAGCAGCAGTCCGGCGAGGACGGCAGCCGTGGTGCCGAGGACGGGTCGAGCGTTCATGGGTCCACCTTCCGCGTGGGGCGCGTTCACCCCCTCCAACGTGACCAACGCCTCGGGGTTACGACCTGCGCTGACTAGGGTGGTGCCGACGACGCGACCAGGGGAGGACCCGTGACGACCGTGCCGGGCGCCGAGGACTTCGTGACGACGCTGGCTCCGCGGCTCGAGGCCGAGCTCGGCCGGCTGGTCGACGGCGGCTTCGTGCAGGCCTCCTCGCCACCCATGTGGACGCACCGCTCCTCGTTCCTGGTCGTCATCCGCAGCTCACGGGAGGTGCCGGCCGGCGTGCAGGCGATCCGGTTCGACGACACCCTGGTGCTCACCACCTCCGGCGACCGCAGCTTCGGCGGCCCGCTCGACCTGGGCCCGCTCGACGGCGCGTTCCGGTCGGCGGGCTGGTGGGTGGAGCACCCGAGCATCAACCGGCGCCACGAGTACCGGGCCGAGGTCCCCTGGTCCGAGCGGGACCGGGCCGCCGCGCTCATGGCGCGCACGCTCGCGCTGCTCGGGGCCGCCGACGCCTCAGGCGTCGACGTGGAGACCTACCCCGAGGGCTGAGACCGGCTGGGCCGGCTGGGACGGGCCGGGTCGGCCGGGTCGCCTGGCCCGTACGTCGTCGGGCGGGTCTCAGGCAGGGACGCCGGCCGAGCCCTCGCGGACCTCGGTGGGCAGCTCCGCGTCGGTGGGCAGCAGGCGGAGCAGCTCGCGCCACAGGTCGGTGCCCGACGAGGGGGCCAGGGTGACCTCGTCGACGCGCCGCCAGGTGCCGGCGGCCGAGTCGACGACCTGGATCGCGGACCCGTCGACGTCACCCTGCGGCGTCGGCCAGACGCACTCGACGCCCCAGCCCCAGACGGCCTGGGTGTCGATGGCGTCCGCCAGGACGGGGGCCGCCTGGGCCAGCGAGGCGAAGGCGGCGCGACGTACGTCGTCGTCGAGGTCCAGCAGGTCGACGAGCACCTGCGTCTCCACGCCGACCGGCTCGGCGGCGCGGGTCCGGCGCGGTCCGACGCGGGTGGTGGAGGCGAGGAATGCCGGCAGCAGGGTGGTGGGCAGCGTCAGCAGCTCGTGGAGCGTCCCGCGGGTCTGCAGGAGCAGTGCGGTGGTGGCACCGCCGCACCACGCCTGGTGGAACACCGCGTGGTCCTGGTCGGCCACCGTCAGCCGCAGCTGGCAGACGGGGGCGAGCACGGCGCGCAGCGCGGGGACCAGGGTCTCGGCCGGGGTGTCGCCCTCCAGCACGCCGGCGGTGCGCAGCTGCTCGACCGCGGCCGGGTCGGCCTCCGCCTCCGGGGCGAGGTGGTCCACCAGGGCCCCGAACAGCTCCTGCTCGAGCCGGAGGCGTCCGGTCTCGCGGTCGAGGTCGATCACGCCGGCACCTCCGTGACGGTGAACGAGGCGCCGAGAGCCGCGACCTGGTCGGCCAGCCCGTCCCAGGTGGCGGTCGCGGCGGTCACGGACACGGTGAGCCCGGCCTCGCCGCGCAGCACCGCCCACTGCTCCAGGGTCACCGGCGGACCGTCGGGGGCGAGGTACGTCGCCAGGCGCCGCGCGGCGGGGTGCCCGCCGATCTCCAGCCGCTCGAGGTCGAGCAGCACCCACCCCGTGAGGGTCGCGTCGAGGGTCACGTCGACGTTGCGCTGCCAGGCGTTCAGGTCCGGGCCCACACCCTGGTCGTGGCTGACGACCAGGTTGGCGCGGAAGCCCACCGTCGCCGTCCCGGGGGCCTCGGGCTCGATCGCCGCCAGGACCGTGGTCGCGTCCACGTCGGTGACGACGGCCCAGGAGTCCGGGATCGCCACGGCGAAGCCGATCGGGTCGGTGTGCAGCCGGGTGTCCGGCGGCAGGTCCACAGGGGTCACGGTCTCCTCAGTCCCAGAAGCTCAGCTTGTCGCCCACGTCGCTGGCGACGTCGCCCGCGTCCTCCAGCAGGTCGCCGGCGCCCTCGGCCAGGTCGCCGGCGGTCTCCGACGCAGTGTCCCAGGCCTCGCTCGCGGCCCCGGTCGTGGCGTCCCACGCCTCGCCGGCCGCCTCGGTGGTGTTGTTCCACCCGGCGACGACCTGGTCCTGCGCCCAGTGGGCCGCCGCTCCCACCTCGTCCTTGACGAAGTCGCCGATGGCCTCGCCGGCCTTCGACCCCGCGATGCCGCCGATGACGCCGCCGGCCACGGCACCGATCGCGGTGCCCGGGCCCGGGAAGATGCTGCCGACCGCGGCGCCGATCTGCGCGCCGGCGACCGCGCCGCCGTAGGCGCCCAAGCCTGTGGTCACCCCGACGGTGCCGGCGCGTGCGACCCGCTCGGAGCCGTTGAGGGCCGGGTTGTCGGCGTCGGCCTGCCACTGCTCGTAGGCGCTGATGCCGCCCTCGACCACGGCACCGGCGCGAGCCGTCCACTCACCGGCGGTCGACCAGAAGCGGCGCGTGCTGCTCATGTTCGGTGCGGACGTGTAGTTGCCGAGGTTCGAGCGGCGCAGCCAGGAGCGGAACGCCGAGTCGCCGGCGTACGCGCTGCGGGGCATGTGGTTGCCGCCGCCGAACAGCCCCCACGTGGGCTGGTAGCGCGCCAGGCGACCCAGCGTCATCCACGAGGCGGCAGACCCGAACCCGAGGCCCCACAGGGCGGAGAACTGGCCGAGCTGGAAGAACGTGCCGTCGCCCTTGGGCGCCAGGCCGAGGTCCTGCGCCAGCGAGGTCAGGAAGCTGTCGCCGGTCGCGCCGTCGAGGGCGCTCTGCAGCTGCTCGTGCGCCCGGGTCTCGTCGGTCCGCGCGTCCTGCGCGATGGTCAGCGCCCGCTGGTAGGCCCGCACCTTCGCCTCGTGGGCGTCGACCGCCGCCGGTGAGAGCTGCCCCTCGATGGCGTCGACCGAGGCGATCACGTCGCCGGTGATGGTGCAGCCGCCCGCGGCGGCGATGCCCCTCGCCTCGTCCATCGCGGCCTCGACCTGGGTCAGGGAGCCGGCGAAGGTCGTCAGGGCGGAGGACACGTCGGTGAGCTTGCCCGCGATGTCGTCGCACCCCTGCACGAGGTCACCCACGGTCATGAGGAAGGACGCGGCGGCGCCGCCCTCCCACGCGCCGACGGTGCGTGAGCGGCAGCTGGTGAGGGTGGACGAGACCTCGTCGACCGCGGTCTTCACGTCGTCGACCTGACCGGCGGCCTCGCGGCACGCCGAGGGCACGCCGTGCACCTTGAGCTCGATGCTCACTGCGGAACCCTCCCCGGGCCCGACATCGTCTGCTGGGAGCTCAGGTCGCTGGCGTCGTAGCCGTCCGCGTTCTCGCGCACGCCGGAGGCGGCCTCCGTGAGCGCCTGGCCGAGGGCCTGGATCGCCTCGGAGAGCCGGGACAGCGCCTCGCCGACCTCGCCGCTGGACTGCCCGGCGTCGGGACGGACAGCGAGGTCGTCGGTGGCGCCGGTCGCATCGCTCCCGGCGGTCTCGAGGTCACCCGCGATCTGTCGAAGGACGCCGGTGTCGACGTCGAAGAAGCCCCCGCTCATGACCGCCACTCTAGGCGAGAGGACCGGCCAAAGTCACCCGAAAGGGATCAGAATGCCGCGGCCCGGCCGTCGTGGCGGAGGTGTCTCCCCCGGTCGATCAGGTCCTCACGTCCCTCAGGCGGAACGGTCCTTGGGCGGCCACTCGCCGTGCTTGCGCGCGTTGCGGTAGGCCAGCGGCGTCAGGATGCCGATCCAGAGCGCGAACAGGACCGTGCCGACGAGGAAGAACAGCCCGATGTCGGACGAGAACGTCCAGGTGACGGCGGACAGGGCCGCGAGGACGACGACGACCACGACGATCTGCTTGTTCGTGAGCAGCGCCGGTGTCGGGCGCGGGGGCTGGGCCATGGGGTCTCCTGCGGTGTCAGCGGTGCACGTGGGCGGCGGTCGCTGCCAGTGTCACCCATGTCGTCGAGGTCTCACCCTGGGACGGGTGTGAAAGGGCGGGCAGCCGGGGAATAACCAGGTCGACGGGGGACTTGAAGATACAAGGAACCGCCCGCCCCCCGACGAGCGACGAAGGACCCCGATGACCGTCACCGCGCTGCCCCTGACTCCCCCCACCGACCTCTCCCACGACCTGGCGATGCTGCCGGACGTCGACGCCGAGCCGTCCCACCCGGACCCGGCGCTGGCGTGCCTGCCCGCGACCGTCGACGTCGCCCCGACCGCGGCCGAGCGCTGCGACCACGCCGAGGGCGGCCTGCCCTGCGTGCGCCGGCCCCACCCCGAGCACCCCAACGCCCACGTCCGGGTCGCCGGCTCGCGCTGCAACGCGCTCGCCGCCCGCGACGTGCCGCGCATGGAGCGCATGTCGATCGCGTCCTGACGCACCCACGACGAGGCCCGGACCGTGACGGTCCGGGCCTCGCGTGCGTCCGGGACTGATCAGTCCGCGTCGAGGTACTGGTGGGCCCAGGCGCTGATGATCCGGGCCGCCCGGCGCGCCTGCCCGGGAGCGGTCAGCAGGTGGTCGGAGCCCTCGAGGGAGACGAAGCTGCGGGGATGGGGCGCGGCGCGGAAGATGTCGCCGGCGTTCGAGATGTCGACCGTGGCGTCGGTGGGGGAGTGCATGACGAGCAGGGGCACCCCGATCTCGCGGATGTGCGCGCGGAGGTCGGCGCGGCGCACGTCCTCGACGAACGCCCGGCGCAAGGTCAGCGCCCGTCCGCCCACGAGCCACTCCGCCTCGCCCTCGGCCAGCACCCGGTCGACGAGGGCGTCGTAGTGGTGCTCCACGTGGCCCGGCTCGACCGGCGCCGCGATGGAGACCAGGGCCTTGAGGCCGGGGACCTCGTCGGCCGCTGCCAGGGCGGCCGCCCCTCCGAAGGAGTGGCCCACGAGGAGGTCCACGGGGCAGCCGCGCTCGACCATGAACGCGGCGGCGCGCACGGTGTCGGCGACCTTGTGCGTGAACGACCCGTCGCCCCAGTCGCCCTCGGAGTCACCGAGCCCGAGGTTGTCGAAGCGGAGCATGCCGATGCCCTCGGCGGCCAGGCCCTTGCAGATGCGCGCGGCGGCGGGTGACTCCTTGCCGAGGGTGAAGCCGTGGGAGAACACGCCCCATCCCCGCACCTCACCGTCCGGCACGTCGAGCAGCCCGGCGAGTGCCGGGCCGGTGGTGCTGGGGAACCTCACGCGCTCGGCCATGACCTCACCCAAGCGGGCCCTCGGTCGAGCGGCAACCTTGTGAAGGTTTCGGACCTAGCGGTCGCGGGTGGTGACCACTGCGCCGGCCGGACGGATCCAGCCCGAGGCCAGGAGGGCGTAGGAGCAGCCGTCCAGCCAGCCGAGCTCGGCGTGCCACGAGTCGGCGACGCCGTACTCCTCGCGGCGGAAGCCGACCTTCTCCAGCACCCGCACGGAGGCCAGGTTGTCGGCGAAGCACCCGGCGCGCACCCGGCGTACGCCGAGGGTGTCGACGGCGTGCGTGACGAGAGCGGCGACCGCCTCTGTGGCGTAGCCGTGGCCGGCGTACGCGGGGTCGAAGACGTAGCCGAGCTGGCCCTGGGTCCGCCGCGGCATGCCGGGCTGACCCATGCCGTCGACGAGGTCGAGGGACACGGTGCCGACGAGGTGGTCGTCGAGGAGGACGGCGACGCTGGCGTCGTCGGGGTCGTCAGCGACCCCGGCCCACGCCTGGCGGAACGCCGCCGGGTCGACCTCGGTGCTGAGCAGCCAGCGGGTGACGTCGGGGTGTGAGCGGTACTCCAGCATCCGGTCGACGTCGTCGGGGTGGACGGTCCGGAGCTCGAGGCGCTCGGTCTGCAGCTGCGTGATCACGGGGCGTGACCCTAGACCCTCGCCGGTCGAGCTCGTCGAGACCCGGCGCACACGGTCATGTGGTGGATCTGCGGGTCCATGACCTGCAGATCCACCCCACAATCGAGGGAGAGCCGGTCAGCTCTCCTTGCGCTCCTGCTTCTTGGCCTCGGTCAGCTCGCTGAGACGCTCGGCGTCGGCGCGGGCCTCGGCCGCCGCCTCCTGGTCCTTCGACGCGTCCTTCAGCTCGGCAGACGTGCGCTTCTGAGCCGCCTTCTGCTTCGACTCGGCGGCCGCGGTCGCCTGGTCCTTGCGCTTCTCGGCGGCTGCCTTCTTGTCGGCGGCACGCTTCTCGGCGGCGGCCTTCTTCTGCGCCGCGGCCTTGTCGGCCCGCTGCTTGGCCTCGCGCTTCTCACGCTTCTCGGTCTCGTCGGCCTCGGCGATGCCGGCGGCAGCACGGTCCTGGGCTGCCTTGCGCTTGCGCGCGGCCTCGCGGGCGCCGGCGGCCTTCTTCTCGGCGGCGGCCTCACGGCGCGCCTGCGCCTCGGCCTCGAGGCGGGCCGCGGTCATCACCTTGCTGGTGCGCTCGACCCGCTCGGCGCCGCGCTGGGCGATGCCGGGGTTGCGCAGCACGGTGCCGGCGACGCGGTCGGCCGAGCCGAGGGCCCATCCGACCCGGGTCTCCACGGACTCGGGGAGCTTGGGGGTGAGCTTCGCGTCGGCGACGGCGAGCGGCTTGCGCGCCAGCTCGTAGGGCAGGGCGATGACGTTGCTGATCACGTGGGTCATAGTGGTCCTCACTTCGTGGCTTCGTTGCGGAGCTGCGCGGCCCGACGCTCGGCGGCGGCGGCCTCGTTCTCCAGGGAATCGCTCTCGGCATCGGCGCTCAGCCGGGAGACGTCGGCGTCGGTCTCGAGCTTCTCGGCCTCCTGCAGCCGGGTCTCGGCCAGGTCTGCGGCGCGCTCCTCGGCGGCGTCCTGGCCGGCGGCCTCGCGGAGCTTCGCCTCACGCTCGGCGGCCTGCTCGTCCTGCGCCTTCTGGCGGTCGGCGGCCGACTCGTGCTGGTCGGCCTCGGCGCGGGCCTCCTGCTTGAGCTCGGCGGCCTCGCGGGTCTCCTCGCGGTACTCGTCCGCGGCCTCCTTGCGCTTGGCCTCGGCGATCGCCTCCTCGGCGACGGCCTCCTTGCGGTTGCGGGCCTCCTCCTGCTGGAGCTGGCCCTCCTGCACGAGGTCGTCCTTGCCCGTCACGGCTCCAGCCACTTCCTTGGCCTTGCCGGCGAGGTTGTCCATCAGGCCTTCGCGCGCCTCGGATGCTCTGTCGTTGCTCATGGAGTCACCGTGCCCCTCAGGGCCGCGCCCATCCCCTGCGGGCGTGTGTGATGGGTCGCACGCGTACGACGCGCGCGGTCGGCGCCCGACCGGTGGGGCCGCGCGGCGTCGTACGGCGTCAGAGGCCGCGCGTGAGGTTGTCGCCGCTCTCGGGGTCGAAGAGGTGGATCTTCTTCGTGTTCACGAAGATCTCGGCCTCGTCGCCCTCCTTGACGGTGCTGGCGCCCTCGAGGGAGACCACGAGCTGGGTGCGCAGGCCCTCGCCGTCGAGGTCCTTCTCGAGCTCACTGAGACGGTCCTTGACCTCGTCGGGGGCCTCGAAGGGGATGTAGGCGTAGGACTCGTTGCCCAGCCACTCGGTCACCTCGACGGTGGCGCGGAAGGTCGAGCCCTTGGCCACCTTGTCGTCGTCCATGACCGAGGCGTCGTCGAAGTGCTCGGGCCGGATGCCGGCGAGGAGCAGCCCCTTGTCCCGGCCGCGCTCGGCCCGGTCCTCGGGGATCTCGACGGTGCCGAAGGGCAGCTCGAGCTGGGTGCCGGTGACGGTGGCGGGCAGGAAGTTCATCGGCGGGGAGCCGATGAACCCGGCGACGAAGAGGTTGGCGGGGTTCTCGTAGAGGTCGCGCGGGGTGGCGAGCTGCTGCAGCACGCCGCGCTTGAGCACCGCGACCCGATCGCCGAGCGTCATGGCCTCGACCTGGTCGTGAGTGACGTAGACGGTCGTGATCCCGAGGCGCCGCTGGAGACGGTGGATCTCGGTGCGCATCTGGCCGCGGAGCTTGGCGTCGAGGTTCGACAGCGGCTCGTCGAAGAGGAAGGCCTGGGCGTCGCGCACGATCGCGCGGCCCATCGCCACCCGCTGGCGCTGGCCGCCGGAGAGGTTCGCCGGCTTGCGGTCGAGGTGCTCGTCGAGCTCGAGGACCGAGCTGGCCTTGCGGACGCGCTCGTCGATGTCGGAGTCGCTGATCTCCTTGTTGAGACGCAGCGGGAAGGCGATGTTCTCGTAGACCGTGAGGTGCGGGTAGAGCGCGTAGTTCTGGAACACCATGGCGAGGTTGCGCTCGCGCGGGTCCTTGTCGTTGACGCGCTCGTCACCGATGATCATGTCGCCGTCGGTGATGTCCTCCAGCCCGACGATCATGCGCAGCAGCGTCGACTTCCCGCAGCCGGACGGTCCGACGAGGATCACGAACTCCCCGTCGGCGACGTCGATGCTGACGTCGTTGACGGCCTTCGTGCCGTCGCCGTACTCCTTGACGATGTTCTTCATCGAGATGGCAGACATGGATCAACCCTTCACTGCGCCGGAGGTCAGGCCGGCCACGATCTTGCGCTGGAAGATGAGCACGATGACGATGATCGGGATGGTCACCACCACCGCCGCGGCCGACAGCGTCGACGTGGGCGGGTTGAACTGGTCGGGCCCGACGAAGAACGCCAGCGCCGCCGGGACGGGGCGGGCGTCGGTGGTCGAGGTCAGCGAGATGCCGAAGACGAAGTCGTTCCAGGCGAAGAAGAACGTCAGGATCGCCGCGGTGAAGACGCCCGGGGCCGCCAGCGGCACGATCACCTTGCGGAAGGCCTGCCAGGCGGTGGCCCCGTCGACGCGGGCGGCCTGCTCGAGCTCCCAGGGGATCTCGCGGAAGAACGCGGTCAGCGTCCAGATCGCCAGCGGCAGCGTGAAGGACATGTAGGGGATGATCAGGCCCGGCCAGGTGTCGTAGAGCGACAGCGTGCGCCACATGTCGAAGAGCGGTCCGACCAGCGACACGACCGGGAACATCGCGATGGCCAGGGCGATGGACAGCACGATCCGCTTGCCCTTGAAGTCCAGCCGCGCGATCGCGTACGCCGCGAACGTCGCGAACACGACCGAGAGGACGGTGGCGATGAGCGAGATCCCGAACGAGTTGATGAGCGCCTTCTGGAACAGCTCGTCCTTGAGGACCTCGGTGTAGTTGTCGAGGGTGAACGACTTGGGCAGGAACTGCGGGCTGCCCGCGGTCGTCTCCGCCTCCGGCTTCAGCGAGAGCATGATGATCCACACGACGGGCAGCAGGCACCACACCAGGATCGCGATCATCCCGATGATCGTGCTCGGACCGATCTTCGACTTCATCAGCCTTCACCTCTCGCCGACGCCAGGTCGACACGGAACGCCTTGACCAGGAGCCAGGCGATGAGCAGGACCGACAGGAAGAGCAGGACCGACAGCGCCGAGCCCATGCCGAGCTCGAACTGCTCGATGATCTGGCGGTAGGTCAGGAACGAGACGGACTCGGTGTCCTGGGCTCCTCGGGTCATCACGTAGATGTTGTCGAAGATCCGGTAGGCGTCGAGCGCCCGGAAGAGCACGGCGACCATGATGGCGGCCCGCATGTTCGGCAGGATCACCTTCCACAGCCGCTGCCACCAGGTGGCGCCGTCGACCTTCGCCGCCTCGATGGTGTCCTCGGAGACCTGCGCGAGACCGGCCAGCAGCAGCAGCGACATGAACGGCGTGGTCTTCCAGATCTCGGAGACCATGATCGCGACCATCGCCGGCCACTTGTCGCCGAACCAGTTGAAGTCGTCGCCGACGAAGGGCAGCCAGCCGTTGACGAAGCCGTTGTTGAGGCTGAAGGCGAACTGCCAGGCGAAGGCCGAGACGACGGTGATGATGCCGTAGGGGATGAGGATCGAGGTCCGGATGATGCCGCGGGCGAAGACCACCCGGTGCATCACCATCGCGAAGGCGAAGCCGATGACGAGCTCCACCGACACCGTGATCACCATGATGATCAGCGTGTTGAAGACGTCGGTCCACCACAGCGAGTCGCTGAGCACGGTCAGGTAGTTGTTGACGCCGACGAACTCACGGTCGTCGGGGGCGGAGAGGCGGTACTTGAACAGCGACAGGTAGAGCGCCTGGCCCATCGGGTAGGCGGTGACGAGCAGCATCAGGATGACGGCCGGGGCCACGAGCTTCAGCCCGAGCTTGTTCTCGGCCTTCGCGCGCGCGGTGTCGTGGTGCTGGGCCTTCGGGGTCCCCGTCGTCCCGGCCTTCTTCTCGGGTGTCACGGCTGTGCTCATGCGTCCTCCTCCCTAGACCAGCGAGTCGCCGTTGAGGACGCGCTCGAGGAAGGACGCCGACTCGGACGGCGTCTCCTCGGTGACGGCGTCCTGGGGGTGCCACCGGCTGAGCACGGCGTTGACGATCGTCGCCCAGTACTCGGTGGTCGGTCGGGGGCCGCCCTCGTTGCCGCTCTCGCGGAACAGCGCGAGCACCTCCGACGGGTAGAGCTCGGTGAGCTCCTTGGCGTCGTACGCCTCCTCGAGCGTGGGCATGCCGCCGGTCTCGCTCGCGTAGGTCACCTGGTTCTCCAGGCTGGTGATGCACTTGGTGGCCTCGAGCGACTCCTCCTTGTTCTCGCTGAAGGCGCCGATGCCGATGTTGATGCCACCGGTCGGGGGCTTGGACTCCTGGCCCTCGACGGTCTGGGGATAGCGAGCCCAGCCCAGGTCGTCCTTGAGGGTCTCGGCGTAGCCCAGGTAGATGTAGGTCCAGTTGGTCATGAAGCCGCCGGTGTCGCCGCTGAAGCTGGCCTCGGCCGTGCCCTCGTTGGAGACCGGGAGGTCGGGGTCGGCGGCGGAGGAGCCGGCGAGCTTCTCGATGACCGCGGCCGCCGCGTCGCCCGCCTCGGAGTCGAGGCCGACCTCCATCTCCTCGCCCTTCTCGAGCTCGGAGACGATGGCACCGCCGGCGCCCTGGATCAGGGCGTTGACGAGCACGACGTACCCCTCGTACTTGTTGCCCTGGATGCTGACCTTGGTGCCGGTCTCCTCGGCGGCGTCGATGATCTGCTCCCAGGTGACCGGCTTGGTCATGTCGAGCCCGGCCTTCTCGGCCACGGACTTCCGGTACCAGAGCAGCTGGGTGTTCAGCCACTGGGGAGCGACGACCAGCTGGTCCTTCCAGGTCGCCGCGTCGACGGCGCCCTCGACCTTGCCCTCGCTCAGCTCCTCCTGGTCGGACTCGCTGAGCTCGGCGAGGTAGCCGGCCTCGGAGAACTCGGCGGTGAAGATCGGGTCGATGCTCATGAGGTCGATCGAGCTGTCGTTGGCCGCGAGCCGGCGCATCAGCTGGATGCGCTGCTCCGTGGCGGCGGTCGGCAGCTGCTCGGTCTGGATGTCGTAGGCGTCGGTGCTGCAGCGCTCGGCGATGCCCTCGAGCCCGAAGGCACCCTCGAAGTCCGGCGGCGGGTCCGGGTCCGGGTTGATGTACCAGGTCAGGACGGGCTTCTCCGAGCCCCCGCCGCACGCGACCAGCGTGGAGGAGAGCACGGCCAGGGCTGCCGCGGCGGCGACACGGGTGCGCCGTGAGCGGCTCGACCGACGTGCTGCGGAGGGGGCCATGGTGCCTACGTGCCCCGTGTGGGCCGGGTCACACCCATATTGTTGATCTGACTTTGAATCGTGATGCCGGGCCCGGTGGTCAGAGGGTCCGGCGAAGCACGAGCGCTACCACCTCGGCGACGATCTCGTCGATGCTGCGCGCCACGTCGACGACGGTGCCCGGCTCGTCGCCCTCCAACGGCTCGAGGGTGTCCAGCTGGGAGCGCAGCAAGGAGGGCGGCATGAAGTGCTCGCGACCCTCCATGCGCTCGCGCAGCAGGGCTTCGTCACCGGCCAGGCACACGAAGAACGAGTCCGGAGCACCTCGGCGCAGCACGTCGCGGTAGACGCGCTTGAGCGCGGAGCACGTCAGCACCGTGTCGCGCCCCGCCTCCCGACGTTCGGCGGTCCAGCCCGCGAGCGCCGCGAGCCAGGGCCACCGGTCCTCGTCGGTGAGCGGGTCGCCGGCGGACATCTTGGCGATGTTGGCCTCCGGGTGGAAGGCGTCGCCCTCGGCGAGCTCCAGGTCGAGCTCGGCGGCCAGGCGCTCGGCCACGGTCGACTTCCCGACCCCGGAGACGCCCATGACGACCAGGTGCCGGGTGCGGCGTACGGCGTCGGACGGCACGTCAGACCACGGCCCAGACTGCTGCGCTGATGACGAAGACGCTGACGCCCAGCGTGGTCTCCATGACGGTCCAGGTCTTGAGGGTCGTCTTCTCGTCCATGCCGAAGAACCGGCTGACCAGCCAGAAGCCGGAGTCGTTGACGTGGGAGAGCACGGTGGCCCCGGCGGCGATGGCCATCACCAGCAGCACCAGCTGCAGGTCGCCCAGCGACGCGGCCGCGGCTGCAGGAGCGAGCAGCCCGGACGCGGTGGTGAGGGCGACGGTGGCCGAGCCCTGGGCCACGCGTAGGAGCGTGGAGATGAGGAAGGCCTGCAGGATCAGAGAGATGCCAAGGTCGGACAGCGAGGTGCTCAGCGCCTCCCCGATGCCGCTGAGCTCGAGGACGCCGCCGAACATGCCGCCGGCGCCGGTGATGAGGATGATCGAGCAGATCGGTCCGAGGGCCTTGTCGAGGATGGTGCTGACGTCGGCCATCGACCGCTGGCCGCGGCCCAGCACGAAGATCGCCGCCAGCGTGGTGACCAGCAGGGCGACGGTGGTGTCGCCCAGCAGCATCAGGGACTCCGACCAGGTCGCCCCCTCCTCGATCGTGCCGGCGGTGACGAGGGTCGCGAGCACGGTGTTGAAGGAGATCAGCACCAGCGGCAGCAGGAGCAGGCCCAGCACGGTGGTGAAGGCTGGTGCCTTCTGGGTGGTCGTGGTCCCGCCTGCGCCGGACCCCGGCGCGACGTCGTCGCGGCCGTCGTTGATCTCGCCGAAGAGCGCCTCGGGGATGTCGACGTGGATGCGCTTGCCGAGCACGCGCGCCACGAGGACGACGCCGACGTACCAGGCGAGGACCGCGACCGGGACGCCAACGAGGAGCGTCAGGCCGATGTCGGCGTCGAGGGCCTCGGCGGCTGCGACCGGGCCGGGGTGCGGGGGCACGAGCGCGTGCATCGCCGCGAACGCTCCGGCGGCGGGCAGCCCGTAGAGCAGCAGCGAGCCGCCGAAGCGGCGGGCGACGGTCAGGATGATCGGCAGGAACACCATGAGGCCGGCGTCGAAGAAGATCGGGAAGCCGAACAGCAGCGCCGCGACGCCGAGCGCCAGGGGAGCGCGCTTCTCGCCGAACCGGTTGATGAGGGTGTCGGCCAGCACCTGGGCGCCGCCGGTCACCTCGAGCAGGCGGCCGATCATCACGCCGAAGCCGACCAGCAGCGCCACCGATCCGATGGTGTCGGCGAAGCCGTAGATCAGCGCGTCGGGCACGTCCCCGACCGGGATGCCGGCCGCGACCGCCGTGACGACGCTGACCAGGACGAGGGCGACGAAGGCGTGGAGCTTGACCTTCATGATGAGGACGAGCAGGAGGGCCACGGCGAGCGCCGCGATGATCATCAAGGTGGCGGCGCCGTACGCCGGTGCGATCGCTTCCATGGCCAGCCGGTACCCCACCCGCGGTGCTCCCAACCAACGGCAGGCGTGCTCCTGGCCGGAATCGGACTGCCGGCAGCCCGGGTCGCGACCGGACGCTGGTGGGCCCCCAGGGGATCGAACCCTGAACCCGCGGATTAAAAGTCCGCTGCTCTGCCGATTGAGCTAGAGGCCCGCGACTGAGGACCACGACGCACCGTCAGAGCATCCTCATGCGGCTCCATCGTTGCAGACGAGCCGGGCCGGACGAGGTCGGCCCGACGAGGTCGGCCACGTCGACGCGTGACCACCGGGTCTGGTGCCCGCCGTGGGCGGGCGGCATCGTTGGAGCCCACCCGGAGCGGAGAGGGCGGTGAGCGATGGGACGACCTGGTGGCAGTGGATGGTCGGCTGCACGTCGCCGTACGCCCGACGTCGTGGCTCTGGTCGGCCTCGTCGGCCTGGTCGGGCTGACCGCCTGCACCAGCGAGGGGAGGAACGAGCCCTCCCCGACCCCGTCGCCACGTGCGTCCGCCGAGCCGACCGACGCGCGCTGCTTCGGTCGCAAGGTCACGATGTCCGGCACCGAGGGCGACGACGTCCTCGTGGCGCGGGACGGCCGCGACGTGGTCCTCGCGCTGGGGGGTGACGACGTCATCCGCGGTCTGCGCGGTGGGGACCGCGTGTGTGCCGGCACCGGTGACGACACGGTCCCCGACGCCATGGGCACCGCGTGGCGCCAGGTGATGTCCGACCTCGGTCCCGGGGAGGACACCATCACGACGAACTCCTACGTGAAGGCGGGCGCGGGCGACGACGTCGTGCGCGTCCGTCGCGCCGGCGTGCTGGTCGCCCTGGGAGACGGGGACGACCGCATGGAGGTGCTCTCGAGCCGAGGTCCTTCACCCTGCGTCGACTACCGACGCGCGCCCGGGGCGTTGCGTGCCGACCTGGGTGCCGGGTGGGCTCGCGGGCAGGGCAGCGACGAGCTCATCGGTGTGCGTTGTGTGCACAGCGGCGCGTCCGACGACGTGGTCCGGGGCTCGTCATCGGGTGACGTGATGGTCCTGGGTGGGGGAGCGAACCGGGTGCACGCAGGCGGCGGTGACGACGACGTGAGTGCCAGGAACGGGAAGGACGCCTTGTTCCTCGGACCGGGCCGTGACCGCAGCTACGGCGGGGGCGGTCCCGATCTGGTCGTCGGCAGCGACGGTGACGACACGATCTACGGAGCGGGGGGAAGTGACGATCTGCGAGGAGGCTCGGGCGACGACCACGTCCACGGCACGGGGATGTGCGACATCGGCAGCTCGGCGGGCAGCGGGCAGGGCGACCGCTCGTCCAACCGGGTCCGTGGCGGACCGGGCAACGACGAGGTCACCGGCGACCTCGGCGACGACGTCATCGACGGAGGCGACGGCGACGACCGAGGGTACGGCGGACCGCGGGCCCGCCCGGGGCGCGACCGGATGACCTCCGTGGAACGGATCACGCGCTGCCTCTGAGCCGGCGCGGTCCCCCGCCGCTCAGGAGGCGTTGCGCAGCGACGCGACCACGGTGTGGAGCGACAGTCGGTCCCAGAGCTCCGGGGGAGCCGAGATGCTGACCAGCACGGTCGCGTCGTCGACGACGGTGAGGACGTCGACGGTCTGCAGGGGCGTGCCGAGGGCCATGATCGGTCGCGCGACGTAGCTCAGCTGTGTCGCCTCGCCGATCCCGGGCCACGGCACGTCCTCGCGGGTCAGGTCCTCGATCTCGGCCAGGTCGCTCTCGGTGAGGCCCGACTCGTGCCGGTCCCCACGCTCGTCGAGGTCTCCTCCTCCGTCCAACATGCGCACAGCGATCCCGGCCGGCAGGGCTTCGACCTGCTGCGCCGACTCGAGGTAGGCCTTCGGGGGGTCGGAGGCGGAGGTGACGTCCTGCTCCGTCATCTCCTTCGGCGCCAGGAAGGCCACCGGGTCGACCTCGACGAGCCGCATCTCCACGCCGGAGGCAGGGGTCGGCAGCGGTGGGACGCTCGGGACCTCCGAGGACTCGGAGTCGCCGGCCGCACCGCCTCCACAGCCGGCGATCAGCACGAGGGTCATCAGCGCGGGCAGGAGGCGTGTCAGCACCGGCCTAGATTAGGTGTCGCGACCGTGCGCGGGACCGGATCGGCCGCGGTGGTCGGAGATATCGTCGCGGTGTGGCAGCGTCCCGGTCGCCCCGACTGCGCGCGGTGCTGCGTGCAGGGTGCGGCGCGGCCGTGCTGCTCGCGCTCGTCAGCTCCTGCTCCGGTCCCTCGACGGAGTCCGGTGAGCCCGCCGTGCTCGACACCGGCATCGAGCCGGTCCCCCTCGACGTGGCCGGGCCGACGTACGCCGCTGCCGTTCCTGGCGGGCTGCTGGTGCGCGCGGGTGACGAGGAGCGGGTGCTCCCGGAGGCGGACCAGGCTCGCTGGCTGCCGGGCGGGACGGCGATGGTCGACCGCAGCCGTCGCTCGATGTCGCTGGAGCTGCTCGACGTCGCGACGGGTGACCTGGCCCCCGAGGAGCCCGTCCGCATCCGTGGCTTCGACCTCCCCGGTCGGTCGGTGACCCAGGTCAACCTGCTGGACTCGCTGAGGGAGCCGGCGGTGCTGACCGCCTACTCGCCCGGGCTCGAGCGCCTGTGGTCCCTCGACCTGCCGGACACCGACAACCCCGACGCCGCCGAGGTCTCCGAGCTGCGGCGCGGCTACTACAACGTCGCGCCCACCATCGACGGGGTGACCTTCGTGCAGTGGCACGACAGCGCCGAGGACTACGAGGGCGGTGACTACGGCGTCGCGCGCATCGAGGACGGCGCGGTGGTCGAGGACGTCCTGCTGAACGAGCGCATCGTCGCGCTCTACCTCGCAGCCGACGGTGCCGGGCTGCTCGCCCTGCGCCAGGCCGAGGGGGAGCCGTGCGGCGGGTGCGTCGTGGACCAGGAGGTCGTCGAGATCGACCCCGCCACCGGGGAGGTCGCGCGCGACTACGGCATGCCCGAGGAGTACGTCGAGGAGTGGCGCGTCGCCGCCATGGACAAGGTGGGCGACCGGGTCGCCGTACGTTTCACCGAGACCGAGTGGCGCGAGGATCCGAAGGACCCCGACGACGTCGCACCGGTGACGGTGCAGCGCGGCACCTGGGTGTACGACGGCGCGTGGTCGGTGGTCGAGGGCAGCGAGGACGAGCTGACCTGGTGGCAGGGCGAGGACCGCGTGGTCGCCCGTCCGGCGCCGCGCGAAGGTGATGCGCGCGACGGCATGCAGCTGTTCTGGCTGCACGACGGCGTCGAGGAGAGGCTGCCGGGGGACCTGGAGTCGAGCGTCGGTCCGCTGTACCGGACCGGCTCGGTCGCGGGCCAGCTCCTCCCACCCTAGGTGAGCTCGGGCCCACCTAGGGTGGTCGGGTGACCACGTCCCGCTCCTGCCACGTCGTCGTGGTCGGGTCCGGGATCAGCGGCCTCACCTGTGCGGAGGCGCTGCTGCGCGCCGGTCACGACGTGACCGTCGTGTCGGCCGACGCGCTGGCACGCACGACCTCGCACCTCGCGGCTGCCGTCTGGTTCCCCACTGCCGCCGGGCCCCCGGACGCGGTGGCGCGCTGGGGACGCACGACCTTCGACCTGCTGGCCGCGCACGCGGCCACCGGGGTTCCGGGGGTCACGATGCGTGAGTCCCTCGTGCTGTTCCGCCCCGGCGTCGAGGTGCCCGACGAGCTGCCGGCCTGGGCGGCGTCGGTGGGCGACGTGCGACCGGCCCGTGCCGACGAGCTGCCGCCGGGCTACCCCGCCGGCTGGCGTTTCGCCGTACCTCTCGTGGAGATGCCGGTGCACTTGCCGTGGCTGCACGCGCAGGTGGTGGCGGCCGGTGCCCGCGAGGTCGTACGACGCCTCCGCGGCCTCGACGACGTGCTCGACCTCCGACCCGACGTGGTCGTCAACGCCGCCGGGATGGCGGCCGGGGCCCTGGTGGGCGACGACTCGGTCTACCCCGTGCGCGGCCAGATCGTGCGGGTGAGGAACCCCGGTGTCGAGCTGTCGGTGCGCGACGAGCACCACCCGGGCGGCCGCGCCTACGTCCATCCGCGCACGGACGACTGCATCCTCGGGGGCACCCTCGAGCGCGGCAGCTGGAGCACCGAGCCCGACCCGGCCGAGACCGCGGCGATCCTCGAGCGCTGCGCCGACATCGTGCCGGCGCTGGCGGGCGCCGAGGTCCTCGAGAGCGTCGCCGGGCTCCGTCCCGGTCGGTCGGAGGTGCGGATCGAGCGCGACGACACGCTGCTGCCCGTGCCGGTGGTCCACGACTACGGCCACGGCGGTGCCGGCATCACCGTCGGCTGGGGCTGCGCCCAGGACGTGGTGGCGCTGGTGGGCTCCGTCGAGGGCTGACCGGCGACTGACCGGCGACTGACCGGCGACGCTCAGCAGACCTCGCTGCGCCGCTCGAGCAGCACGGTGTCGCGCCACTCGCCGTCGAGGCGCGCGATGCGCGTGCGCACCGCCAGCGTGCGGTAGCCGGCGGCGTGGTGCAGCGCCAGGCTCGCGCGGTTCTCGGGGAAGACCGACGCCTGCAGCGTCCACAGGCCCGCGGCGTCCGCGGCGTTGACCTGGGTGTGCAGCAGGGCCTTGCCGACCCCGCGGCCCCGCGCGGCCTCGGCCACGTAGACCGCCGTCTCGCCGACCCCGGCGTAGCAGTCGCGCGTCGAGGTGGGCATGACCGCCGTCCACCCGACCACCGCGCCGTCGAGCTCGGCCACCCAGGCGAGGTCGGGCAGCCAGCGATCCCGCAGCTCGGCCGCCGACGGCACGACCGTCTCGAAGGTCGCGGTGCGCGTCGCCAGGCCCTCGGCGTAGATCTCCCGCACCCGGGGGAGGTCGGCCTCGTCGACGGGCCGGACGCTCACGTCGGCGGGGAGGTCGGAGGGGCAGCACGGGCGCGACGACAGCGCACCCATGACGACGTCGGCGGCGTGGGGAAGGCCGGTGCAGCAGGCGGCGTTGGCCGAGACGAGGCTCGACGTACCCACCTTGTCGACGACCACGAAGCCCACGCGCTTGAGGAGGTCGACGTGGTGGGAGCACGTCGACTGGCTGATCCCCAGCGTGGCGGCGAGGTCGCCGACGCGCAGCGCGCCGCTCGGGGCGGTGGCGACGGCGTGCAGCAGCCGGACGCGGGTCGGGTCGGCCAGCACGGAGAACCACTCCGCGTACCGCTCGGCCTCGCCGCGGTCCAGCGTGCTGTCCTGGTCCCGGGCCGGGAGGACCTCGCTCGTCGTGGTCATGGTCCGATCGTACCTTGTCTTCATCGACAAGCGTCGATACAGTCGCTCCATCGACACGAGTCGATGGAGCTCCAGGAGGACCCGTGACCCACCCCCTCGCCGTCATCGGCGCCGGCCCCGTCGGCCTGGCCGCCGCCGCCAACGCGGCCCGTCGCGGTCTGCCGTACGTCGTGCTCGAGTCCGGCCCGGCGGCCGGCGCGGCCGTGGCCGACTGGGCGCACGTCCGGCTCTTCTCTGCCTGGCGCGAGCTCGTCGACCCGGTGGCGCGCGAGCTGCTCGAGGAGTCCGGCTGGTCGGCCCCCGACCCCGACGCCTACCCGACCGGAGCCGAGTGGCGCGAGCGCTACCTCGTGCCGCTCGCCGCGCTGCTGGCCGAGCGCCCCGAGGGCCAGGTCCGGTTCAGCACGCGCGTCGTCGGGGTCGCGCGTGCCGGACGCGACCTGCTGGTCGACTCCGGGCGCGACGACGACCCCTTCGCCCTGCACCTGGAGACGTCGGACGGGCCCGAGAGGCTGCTCGCGAGCGCCGTCGTCGACGCCTCCGGCACCTGGTCCGCCCCGAACCCCCTCGGCGCCGACGGCTACCCGGCGCCGGGGGAGCGCGAGCACGCCGACCGCATCGCGTCCGGCGTCCCCGACTTCGCGGACCCGGCCGTGGCGGCGCGCTACGCCGGCAAGCACGTCGTCGTCGCGGGCAAGGGAGCCTCGGCCCAGGGCGTGCTCGTCGGGCTGGCCGCGCTGGCCCGCCGCGACCCGGCCACGCGCGTCTCCTGGCTGCTGCGCCGACCGGGCGTCGGGGACGCCTTCGGCGGCGGCGACAACGACCAGCTCGAGCAGCGCGGCGCCCTGGGCCAGGCGGCGCGGGCGGCGGCCTCGGGCGGCGCGGTCACCCCCGTCACCCACTTCCGCACGGTCGCCGTCGAGGAGCAGGTCGACGGGCGGCTGACGCTGACCTCGACCGACGGCCGCCAGGTCGTCGACGTCGACGAGGTCGTCGTCGTGACCGGCTACCGCCCCGACCTGTCGTTCCTCTCCGAGGTGCGGCTCGACCTCGACCCCGCGCTGCAGGCCGCGCGCGTGCTCGCCGACCAGATCCACCCCGACCACCACAGCTGCGGCGACGTCGCGCCGCACGGGCACCGTGAGCTGTCCCAGCCCGAGCGTGGCCTCTACCTGGTCGGGATGAAGTCCTACGGGCGCGCGCCGTCGTTCCTCGCGATGACCGGCTTCGAGCAGGTCCGCTCGGTGGTGGCCGCCCTCGACGGCGACCTCGAGGCGGCCGACCGGGTCGACCTCGTGCTGCCGGAGACCGGGGTCTGCAACGGCGCCGGGCGCTTCGACGACCCCGACGTCACGTCGTCGCCCGACGGCGGCTGCTGCGCCGCCCCCTCGTCCGTGGCCGGGTCGCCGGTCGGGCTCACCCTGGTCGGTGCCGGTGGCGCGACCTGCTGACGCCGCGACGCGGCAGGGGCCCGGCGTGAGCGAGCCGGGGGCGCTCGACCGGGCCGGGCTGCGCCAGGTCGTGGTCGTGCTCAGCACCGTCCAGATCGTGTCGTGGGGGGTGCTCTACTACGCCTTCGCCGCGCTCCAGGCCCCGATCGTGGCGGACACCGGGTGGTCGCCGATGGCGGTCACCGGCGCCTTCAGCCTGTCCCAGGTCGTCGCCGGCGCCGTCGGGCTGTGGGTCGGGCGCCACCTCGACGAGCACGGCCCGCGCCGCGTCATGACGGCCTCCTCGCTCGTCGCCGTGCCGGGCGTCCTGGTGCTCGCGACGGCGCCGAGCCTGGCGCTGTTCTACCTCGGCTGGCTGCTGGTCGGCGTCGCCATGGCGGGCACGCTCTACCCGCCGGCGTTCGCTGCGCTCACCCGCTGGGGCGGCGCGCTGCGCGTCCGGGCGCTCACCACGCTGACCCTGGTGGCCGGACTCGCCAGCACCGTGTTCGTCCCGCTCGCGACCGCGCTCGACGCATGGCTCGGGTGGCGAGGGGCGTACGGCGTGCTGCTGGTCGCCCTGGCGCTCGTCACGGTCCCTCTGCACTGGTGGGGGCTCGACCAGCCGTGGCGGGGACACCGCGCGGCGGGCCCCGACCCCGACACCGGCTCTGGCACCGGCCATGACACCGGCCATGGCGCCGGCCCGGGGCCCGGCGGGGACGCCGGCCGCGAGGCCGGGTCCACGCGCGCGACCGCCACGGGGTCGGCGTACGACGAGGCGGGGACCGACGTGGCGCGGACCCGGCCGTTCCTGCTGCTGGCGGCGGGCAACGCGCTGGCCGCGCTCGTGGTCTTCGCCGGGCTCGTCAACATGGTCCCGATGCTGCTCGAGCAGGGGCTGAGCGCCTCGGCCGCGGCGCTCGCCCTCGGGCTCGGGGGTGTGGGCCAGGTCGTGGGACGGCTGGGCTACGCGCGGTTCGCGGCGGCCACGTCGGTGACGACCCGCGGGGTGGTGGTGGTCGGCGCCGTGGCCCTCACGACCGGCGTGCTCGCGGTGGTCCCGGCCTCCGGTCCGCTGCTCGTCGGGATCGGCATGGTGCTGGGTCTGGCGCGAGGGATCTTCACGCTGGTGCAGGCGACAGCCGTCACCGACCGCTGGGGGACGGTCGACTACGGCCGGCTCAACGGGGTGCTGACCGCGCCCGCGCTGGCCGCCGCGGCCGCGGCGCCCTTCCTGGGCGCCACGCTCGCGACCGTCCTCGGCTCCTACGGCGACGCCTTCCTGGTGCTCGCCGGCATCGGGCTGGTGGCGGCGACGCTCATGGTCGGCGCGACGCCCCGCCGGCACCCGGGGAGGGCCGATGGCCTCGGGCGCTGACCGCTGTCACCATGGGCGCGCACCGAGGGTGCCTGCGCCGGTCGGTCTCGGCCACCCCGACCACCTCAGGGCACGTCGCCTCCTCCCCGTCACCTCACCCCCAGGAGCACTCCGATGACCGCACCCGAGACCCCGCAGGTCGTCTTCGCCTGCGTCCGCAACGGCGGCCGCTCGGTGATCAGCCGCGTGCTGACCGAGCACTACGCGCGGGGTCGCGTCGTCGCGCGATCGGCCGGCACCCAGCCCGGCGAGCACATCCACCCCGAGGTCGCCGCCGTGCTCGAGCGGCTCGGGCTGGACACCTCGCGGGAGACGCCGACCCTGCTGACGCGCGAGACGATCGCGGCCTCCACGATGGCGATCACGCTGGGCTGCGGCGAGGAGTGCCCCTACGTCCCGGGCGTGCGGTACGTCGACTGGCCGGTCGCCGACCCCGGCGGCCAGGACGACGCCGGCGTGCGCGCCGTCGTGGCCGACCTCGACGTACGGGTGCGGCAGCTGCTGGTCGAGCTGGTGCCCGACCTCGAGCTGCCGCCGTCGGTGCTCGAGGCGGGCTGACCCGGCGTCAGTGGGTGCGGCGCTCCTCGACGTGGGTGGTGCGCGAGCGCTGGGCGGTGGCCACGAGGCCGAGCACGATCGACAGGACGCCCGCCCCGACGAGGATCCAGCCGAGCATGATGTCGTCGACACCGGGGATGTCGTAGCTGATGACCGGCGTGACGAACAGCAGGCCGAGGACGATGAGGACGACTCCGAGTCCGAGACCCATGACGTGCTCCTTCGGTGGTCGCCGCGGGCGGCGGCGGGGGGGGGGGGGAAGGCGGCCGGACAGCCCGGAACCGCAGCACACCTATACCCCGCGGCGACGGCGGTCACTCCTGCGCGCGACCCGAGCCGCGCACGGCGTACGACGACGGGGGCGCCTCTCGCGCCGCACCTGCCCCTTCCGTCACTGGAAATAGTTGGTAGGGTGGAGCACGCACCAGATGCACCAGTTCCGGCAGGTCCCAATCGTCCGCGGAGTGTTGTGAATCCGGCGGCGTTGGCTCACAAGTTGCATTGCTTCTCGGTGGGGTTCAGCGTCACGCATGTGGTGCAGGGGCGTCGAAGACGGCGCGCCTAGCCCCGATAGAGGAGTAACAGAGCATGGCTCAGGGCACTGTCAAGTGGTTCAACGCCGAGAAGGGTTTCGGCTTCATCGCGCAGGAGGGCGGCGGCGACGACGTCTTCGTGCACTTCTCCGCCATCCAGATGCAGGGCTACAAGTCCCTGGAGGAGAACCAGCGCGTGGAGTTCGAGGTCACCCAGGGTCCCAAGGGTCCCCAGGCTGAGAACGTCCGCAACGCCTGATCGTTCCACGCGAGGGCCCCGACCGTCTCTGACGGCCGGGGCCTTCGTGCGTCCCGGCGCGTATTCGCCAGTGCGGCGGCCCAAGCCCTACGATTGCCGACGGCCCACACCCCTTCCCAGGAGTTCACCGTGGCTTTTCGCCTTCGTCTCCGTCCCGTGGACGACACGTTCTTCGATCTGTTCACCGACGCCAGCAAGCACCTGGTCACCGGCGCCGACCTGCTCTCCGAGATGCTCGGCGGCCTGCAGCACGGCGGCGGCGACCGCAACGAGCTGGCCGAGCGGATGCGCGAGGAGGAGCACCGCGCCGACGAGGACACCCACGCGATCATCCGCAAGGTGAACTCGACGTTCGTCACGCCGTTCGACCGCGAGGACATCTACGCGCTCGCCTCGGCCCTCGACGACGTCATGGACTTCATGGAGGAGGCCGTCGACCTCGTCGTCCTCTACGAGATCGAGGCGCTGCCCGAGGGCGTCGCCGACCAGGTCGAGGTGCTGCGCCGCTGCGCCGGCATCTGCGCCGAGGCGATGCCGCACCTGCGGAGCATGAAGGACCTCGACGAGTTCTGGATCGAGATCAACCGCCTCGAGAACGCCGGCGACAAGTCCTACCGGCTGATCCTGGCGCACCTGTTCAGCGGCGCCTACGAGGCGCTCGAGGTGCTCAAGCTCAAGGACGTCGTCGACTCCCTCGAGGCCGCGATCGACGGCTTCGAGAAGGTCGCCAACATCGTCGAGCAGATCGCCGTCAAGGAGTCCTGAGCGTGGACCTCGCGATCATCATCGCGGTCGTCGTCGTCGCTCTCGTCTTCGACTACACCAACGGCTTCCACGACGCCGCCAACGCCATCGCGACCTCGGTCTCGACCCGGGCGCTGACCCCGCGCATCGCCCTGGCGATGGCGGCGGTCATGAACTTCGTGGGCGCCTTCCTCGGTCAGGAGGTCGCCAACACCGTCGGCGGCGTCATCACGCCGTCGCAGACCACCAGCGGCATGGTGGTGGTGATGGCCGGGCTCTTCGGCGCCATCGCCTGGAACCTGCTGACCTGGTACTTCGGCCTGCCCTCGTCGTCCTCCCACGCCCTCATCGGCGGCCTCGTCGGCGCCGCGGTGGCGTCGGGCTCGGGGGTCAAGTGGGACGTCATCCTCGAGAAGATCGTCATCCCGATGGTCGCCTCGCCGCTCTTCGGCTTCGCCGCGGCGGCGCTCGTGATGATCGCGATCATGTGGATCTTCAAGCGCGCGAACCCCAGCAAGGCGCAGCGCGGCTTCCGTGCGGCGCAGACGCTGAGCGCCGCGGCCATGGCGCTGGGCCACGGCCTGCAGGACGCCCAGAAGACGATGGGCGTCATCTTCCTGGCCCTGGTCACCGGCGGCTTCGCCTCGGCCGACGACGACCTGCCGTTCTGGGTCATCCTGTCGGCGGCCGCCGCCATCTCGGCGGGCACCTACGCCGGCGGCTGGCGCATCATGCGCACCCTCGGCCGGCGCATCATCGACCTCGACCCGGCCCGCGGCTTCGCCGCCGAGTCGGTGGCGGCCGGTGTGCTCTACACGACCGCCTTCGCCTTCGAGGCCCCGATCTCGACCACCCACACCATCACCTCCGCCGTCATGGGCGTCGGTGCGACCAAGCGTCTCTCCGCCGTTCGCTGGGGCGTCGCCCGCAGCATCATCGCCGCCTGGGTCCTCACCTTCCCGATGGCCGGCCTCGTCGCCGCCCTCACCTACGAGATCCTCCACAACGTCTTCCAGCTCCCCTGACCCCCCTCCGCGAAGCGTCAGGTGTGTACGCGCGAAGCGTCGTTTGTGCACGCGCGAAGCGTCAGTCGCGCACGCGCGAAACGTCACTCGTGCACGCGCGAAGCGTCAGTTGTGTACGCGCGAAGCGTCAGTTGTGTACGCGCGAAGCGTCAGCTGTGCACGTCGAGGATGACGCGTGAGCGCTGAGGCGTCGTACGACGTGGTGGTGCTCGGGGCGGGCCAGGCCGGCCTGGCCGTGGGCTACCACCTGCAGCGCGCCGGTCTCGTGCCCGGCGACGACTTCGTCCTCGTCGACGCGGCCGACCGGCCGGGCGGCTCCTGGCCGCGGATGTGGGACGGGCTGCGCCTCTTCTCGCCCGCGACGTACTCCTCGCTGCCCGGCTGGCTGATGCCGCCGTGGGACGACGCCGCGCGCGGCTTCCCGCCGCGCGACCACGTGGTGGCCTACCTGCGCGCCTACGAGGAGCGCTACCGGCTCGCCCCGCTGCGCCCCCACCGCGTCCGGGCCGTACGGCGAGCCGACGACGACCCGTCCGGGCCGCTGATCGTCGAGTCGCCCGGTCTGACGCTCGCCGCGCGACACGTCGTGTCGGCCACCGGCACCTGGGACCAGCCGTTCTGGCCGACGTACCCGGGCGCCAACGACTTCCTCGGCACCCAGCTGCACTCGTCGACGTACCGCCGTCCGGAGGAGCTCGCCGGCCAGCGGGTCGTCGTCGTGGGCGGGGGCAACTCGGCGGCGCAGGTGCTCGCCGAGGTCTCGACCGTGGCCGAGGTGACCTGGGTGACCCAGCGGCCGCCGCGGTTCCTGCCCGACGACGTGGACGGGCGGGTGCTGTTCGAGACCGCGACCGCGCGGGTGCAGGCGCAGCGCGAGGGGCGCGCGCACGACGGCGTCGGCGGGCTCGGCGACATCGTGATGGTGGCCTCCGTGCGGGAGGCGCGCGGGCGCGGGGTGCTGGAGGCGGAGCCGATGTTCGAGCGGCTCGTGCCGGACGGGATCGCACGGGCCGACGGGCGCACGCTCTCCTGTGACGCGGTCATCTGGTGCACCGGGTTCCGGCCGGCGCTGCGGCACCTCGCGCCGCTGCACATGCGTGACGACCGCGGGCGCGTCCCGGTGTCGGGGGCAGCCGGCACCCGCAGCGCGCGCGAGCCGCGCGTGCACCTGGTCGGGTACGGCGACTGGGTCGGTGCGGCCTCGGCGACCCTCATCGGGGTGGGGCGCAGCGCGAAAGCCACCGTCGCCGAGATCGTCGACTCGCTGCAGAAGTGACCTCTCGCGCGTACAGAACTGACGCTTCGCGCGTACAGAACTGACGCTTCGCGCGTACAGAACTGACGCTTCGCGCGTACAGGAGTGACGTTTCGCGGGGTGGGGAGGGAGGGGAGGGGAGGGAGGGGTCAGCCGAAGCGGCCGGAGATGTAGGCCTCGGTGGAGTCCATGTCGGGGTTGGAGAAGATCTTGCTCGTCGGGTTCATCTCGACCAGCTGACCGGGCTTGCCGGCTCCGGCGAGGTTGAAGAACCCCGTCTCCTCCGAGACCCGCGCCGCCTGCTGCATGTTGTGGGTCACGATGACGATCGTGTAGTCCGCCTTCAGCTCGTGGATCAGGTCCTCGATGGCCGAGGTGGAGATCGGGTCGAGCGCCGAGCAGGGCTCGTCCATGAGCAGCACCTGCGGTTCGACGGCGATCGCCCGGGCGATGCAGAGCCGCTGCTGCTGGCCGCCGGACAGCCCCATCCCGGGCTTGTTCAGCCGGTCCTTCACCTCGGTCCACAGGTTCGCCCCGCGCAGCGACTTCTCGACGATCCCGTCGGCGGTCGACTTCGACATCTTCTTCGCGTTCAGCTTCGAGCCGGCCAGCACGTTGTCGTAGATCGACATCGTGGGGAAGGGGTTCGGCCGCTGGAAGACCATGCCGATCTGGCGGCGTACGGCGACCGGGTCGACGTCGGGGTCGTAGAGGTTCTGACCGTCGATGACGATCTTGCCCTCGACGCGCGCGCCGGGGATCACCTCGTGCATGCGGTTCAGCGAGCGCAGGAAGGTCGACTTGCCGCACCCGGAGGGGCCGATGAGGGCGGTCACCGAGCGTGCCTGGATCGTCATCGACACCCCCTGCACGGCGAGGAAGTCGCCGTAGTAGATGTCGAGGTCGGAGACGGAGATGCTCTTGGCCATGGTGTGCAAATTCCTTCTGGTCGCTGGGTGGACGACGGCTCAGCGGCCGGTCTTGGGGGAGAAGTAGGCGCCGATGACGCGGGCGAGCAGGTTGAGGATCATGACGATGGAGATCAGCACCAGCGCTGCGCCCCAGGCCCGCTCCTGGCCGAACTCCGGCGGCACGCCCGGCTGCATGTAGGAGTAGTAGATGAACACCGGCAGCGTCGCCATGCGGTCGGCGAAGACGTTCATGTTCAGCGAGTCGGTGTCGCCCGCGATGATCAGCAGCGGCGCGGTCTCGCCGGCGACGCGCGCGATCGCGAGCATGACGCCGGTGACGATGCCCGCGATCGAGGTCGGCAGCACGACCTTGGCGATGGTGCGCCACTTCGGCACCCCCAGGGCGTACGACGCCTCGCGCAGCTCGTCGGGCACGAGCTTCAACATCTCCTCCGACGACCGGACGACGATCGGGATCATCAGGATCGACAGAGCGATCGAGCCGCCGATGCCCATCCGGACGCCCGGGCCGAAGATCAGCACGAAGAGCGCGTAGGCGAAGAGGCCGGCCACGATCGAGGGGATGCCGGTCATGACGTCGACGAGGAAGGTCAGCCAGCGGCCCAGCCGGGTGCCCTTGCCGTACTCCACCAGGTAGATCGCGGCCATGATGCCCACGGGCACCGAGATGGCGGTGGCGAACAGCGTGATGAGCAGCGTGCCCATGATGGCGTGGTAGATCCCGCCGCCCTCACCCACGACGTTGCGCATCGAGAAGGTGAAGAACTCGGCGCTCAGGACGGGGAAGCCGTTGGAGATCACGGCGTACATCAGGGTGACCAGGGGGACGAGCGCGATCGCGAAGGCGGTCCACACCAGGGTCGTGGCGAGCTTGTTCGTCGCGGCGCGGGAGCCCTCGACGACCAGCGCCCAGACGGGCCAGGCGACGCCGAAGATCAGCGCGCCGACGACCACGATCGCGACGGGCCCGAAGCCGAGCGCGAGCCCGCCGATCAGGGCGAGCGCGGCGGCGGGGCCGGCGACGATGAGGTGCGAGTAGCGCGGCATCTTCGCGTGCGTGAGCGGCGCGGCCTCGCGGCTGCTGCCGGTGGGGCTCGGTGTCGGGGGACGATCGGTCGACGGGGTGGTCGGGGTCGTCATGTCAGCGCTCCTCGATGTTGCTGCGGGCCACGATCGCCCGCGCCAGGAAGTTCACCGCGAAGGTGATGACGAAGAGCACCAGGCCGCTGAAGATCAGCACGTTGACCTTGGTGCCGGAGGCCTCGCCGAACTGCAGCGCGATGTTGGCCGCGATCGTCGAGGGGTTGGTCGTCGAGATCAGGTTGACCGTGATGATCCCGGTGGCCGACAGCACCATGGCGACGGCCATCGTCTCGCCGAGGGCGCGGCCCAGGCCGAGCATCGTCGCCGAGATCATCCCGGAGCGGCTGTAGGGGAAGACCGTCATGCGGATCATCTCCCAGCGCGTCGCGCCCAGGGCGAGCGCCGCCTCCTCGTGCAGCCGCGGCGTCTGGGCGAAGATCTCGCGCGTGATCGCGGTGATGATCGGCAGCGCCATCACGGCGAGCACGATCGAGGCGGTCAGGATGGTGCGGCCCGAGGTGGCCGGGCCCTCGAAGAAGGGCAGGAAGCCGAGGTTGTCCTCGAGCCACTGGTAGACCGGCACGATCCGCGGGCCCAGGAAGGCGATGCCCCAGAGGCCGTAGACGACGCTCGGCACGGCGGCCAGGAGGTCGATGAGGTAGCCGACCGGCTTCGACAGCCGGCGCGGCGCGTAGTGCGAGATCACGAGCGCGACCCCGAAGGCCAGCGGCGTGGCGATGAGCATCGCCAGGACGGCCGCCAGCAGCGTGCCGTAGAGCAGCGGCCAGACGTAGAGGGCGATGTTGCCCTTGCCGCCCATCGAGGCCTCGGGGGCCGTGATGGCGGGCGCGCCCTCCAGCGTCAGGAAGACCGCGACGCCGGCGAGCGCGACGAGGATGAGGATGCCGGCGGCCTTGGCCAGGGCGGCGAACACCTGGTCCCCGCGGCGGGACACCTGGGTGGCCGCCAGCTCAGGAGCCTGGGTCGAGGTCACGTCGGTCCTCCAAGGATGTGGGGGGTTCGGGTGGTTCGGATGGTTCTGGTGGTGGTGCCATGGTGGGGCCCGGTGGGCCCGTCCTGCGTCGGCCCGGAGGGCCTGTCTGGTCTGGTCCGACAGCGGCCCGGGGGCCGGTCGTCGCCGTACCGCTCACGCGCCTCGTGCCGGTCACCCCGAGGTGACCGGCACGAGCACGAGCGAGGCACTGCTGGGTCAGCCGACCTCGATGGCGTCGACGATGCCCTGGGCCTGCTCCGCGATGGACGACGGCAGCGGGGCGGAGCCGGCGTTCTCGGCCGACTCGGCCTGGCCGTCCTCGCTGAGGACGTAGGACAGGTAGGCCTTCACGAGGTCGCCCTCGGTGGCGTCGGCGTACGACGGGCACGCCATGAGGTACGACGTGAGCACGATCGGGTAGGTGCCGGCCTCCTCGGTCTCGTAGTCGAGGTCGAAGATGAGCTGGGTGTCCGAGGCGCTCTCGGCCTCGGGGGAGACCTCGAAGATCTTGGCCGCGGCCTCGGGCTCGGGGGCCACGAACTCGTCGCCCACGCCGACCAGGGCCGTGCCGAGGTCGCCGGCCTGGCTCGCGTCGGCGTACCCGATGGAGTTGGCGCCCTGGGTGACGGCCTCGACGACGCCGGAGGTGCCGCTGGCACCCTCGCCACCGTCGATCGGCCACTCCTCGACCTCGTCGTAGGTCCACGCGTCGGGGGCGACGGTGGCGAGGTAGTTGGTGAAGTTGCCGGTGGTGCCCGACTCGTCGGAGCGGTGGACCGGGTTGATGGTCTCGGCAGGCAGCTCCGCGTCGGGGTTGTCGGCCGCGATGGCCTCGTCGTCCCACTCGGTGATGTCACCGGCGAAGATGCCGGCGAGGGTGTCCGGGGAGAGGTTGAGCTCGTCGACGCCCTCGAGGTTGTAGATGACCGCGATCGGGGAGACGTAGTTCGGCACCTCGATGGGGGCCTCGCCCTCGCAGCGCTCGGTGGCCTTGCTGAGCTCCTGCTCCTCGTCGGTGAGGTAGGAGTCGGATCCGGCCATCGGGAAGCCGCCGGAGATGAACTGCTCGCGGCCACCGCCCGAGCCGATCGGGTCGTAGTTGACGGTGGTCTCGGGGTTCGCGCTCTGGAAGGCGGCACGCCAGGCGTTCTGGGCGGCCTCCTGCGACGACGCGCCGCCGATGCTGAGGGTTCCGGAGAGGCTCTCGCCGCTCTCGGAGGTGGCGCCCTCGCTGCCGCTGGCGGGCTCCTCGTTGGCCGCGCCGCACGCGGTGAGGCTCAGGCCCAGGGCCAGCGACGCGAGCGTGGGGACTGCCACGCGCCGGAAGGAAGTGCGATTCACTTCGTGTCTCCTGTGTTCGGGGTCTGTCACGACTTGACTCCCTGAAGGTAGGGAGGCGACGTGAATCGCCCCTGCGACGCAGGTGAACGAGAGGTGAACGGGGATCGCCATCTCGGTGGTGATTTCGCGACCGTGGGACGGACGTCACGTGAACGCGGGCCCAGGGTCCCGTCGGACGTGCTTCCGGGGGCTCGTTTCCGGCCCCGGTGCGCGCCTCAGGGGCGGTAGCGCTGCAGCCGCTCGACGGCCACCACGCGCCCGTGCCGGTGGTGGACCACGACGGCCGCGGCGGGCTCCAGCGGGGGCTCGTCGATGCCGATGGCGTCGAAGACGGCCGGCAGCACGGGGCGGTGGGAGCACAGCACGGTGGCGGTCTCGAGCCCGAGCAGCCACTCGACCTCGTCGCTGACGCGGTCGGGGTGGGCGCCGGCCTCGCTGAGGTGGTCGGTCACCTCGATCTCACGGTCGTACGCCGAGCCGTAGGGGGCCAGCGTGGTCCAGCACCGTCGGGCGCTCGAGGACACCAGCCGCTTCACGCCGTACGCCGCGAGCTCGGGGACCAGCGCCTGGGCCTGCTGCTTGCCCAGCGCGGTGAGGGGCCGCTCGGTCTCGTCGCCGGACCACTGCTTGCGGGAGGTGGCCTGGGCGTGACGGAGCACGACGAGGGGGTGGCTGCGGCGCTGGAAGGCGAGCGCCTCGGCGAGGACGTCGCGGTCGCGGTCGTAGGTCAGCCACTCGGCGGCGAAGTCGAGGTCGAACCAGTCGACCTCGTCGATCTCCTCGTTGGTGACGTACTCGCTGGGCTTGTAGTCGCCGCGCACCCGCGCGGTCCAGTAGTGCACGAGCTTGGTCCGGGGCGTGCCGTTGCCGATGGCGTAGGTCTGGTCGGCGAGCTTGGGCCCGAGCCGGATCCGGGCACCGGTCTCCTCCAGCACCTCCCGCACGGCAGCCGTCCGGGCGCTCTCGCCGGGGTCGAGCTTGCCCTTGGGGAACGCCCAGTCGTCGTACTTCGGACGGTGCACCAGCAGCACCTGGCCGACTCCCTTGCGCCGCCGCATCACCACGGCGCCGGCCGCGACGACCGGGTCCTGCTCGATCATGGGCGCTAGTCTCACACCACCCGGGGCACCCTGTCGCGGGTGGTCACGCGCTGTTCACCCCGCGCGGACCTCGGCCCGGCACGGGCAGGCTCGGGAGGTGGCGCGGTGCGGCTCGACTCACGCTCACGTCTCGTCGTGCTCGGCGTGCTCGTGGTCGCCTCCGTGGTGGCGCTGGCCCTGCTGCTCGTCCGTCCGCTGCTGGCCTCGGACCCGGTGGTGCAGGCCGCCGAGGCGCTGCCGGGCACGGTGGTGCGGGTGTCCTACACCGACTGGGCCCAGGTGCAGCAGGCCGCCGACGGTGCCTCGGTCGGCACGGGATCCTCCGACGAGCAGGTCGAGGACTTCCTCGACCGCGCCTTCGAGGAGGACCTCATCGGCAGCTCCTCGCTCGCCTCGTCGTTCCCCGGGCTGGAGGAGAACTTCGGGGTGACCCCGCTGGACGCCGAGTGGGAGGTCTACGGCCAGGCGCCCGAGGGGTCGGTGGCCGTGCTGCGCTTCTCCGACGACGTCGACCTCGACGAGGTGGAGGGCCGGTTCGAGGGGCTCGGCTACGAGGCGCCCGAGTCCGGGGCCGGTGAGGGAGGCACCTGGATCGGCGAGGTCGACCAGGTCGCGGGGCTCCCGGGCCCCCTCACCCAGGTGCAGGAGAACCTCGCCGTGCTGCCCGACGAGCACCTCATGCTCATGGGCGACGACCCGGAGTTCGTGGACCGGGCCGTCGACGTCGTACGCGGTGACGAGGAGGGCCTGGACGAGGTGCCCGGTATCGGCTCGCTGCTCGGCGAGCTCGAGGAGCCGGCCGTCGCGACGGTGTGGGTGGGCGACTTCGCCTGCGAGGAGCTCGCGATGTCGCAGGCCGACCCCTCCGACGTCGTCGAGGGCGAGCGGCTGGTCGACGAGGCCGGCGGCGTCAACCCGCTGACCGGGCTGGCCTTCGCCGAGAGCGCCGACGCGGAGCTGCGGTTCGTCTTCGCCTTCGACTCCTCCGAGGACGCCTCCGAGGACCTCCAGCCCCGCACCGACCTCGCCTCCGGACCGGCCGCGGGGCAGGGCGGCAGCTTCGCCGACCGCTTCGAGATCACCTCCTCGACCGCCGACGGCCCGCTGGTCACGATGATCGCGAAGCCGGTGGACGGCCAGGTGCTCGCCGACGTCGGCCAGGGCCCCGTCCTCTTCGCCACCTGCTGAGGTCGTCGGGAGACTCCCGTGGCCCGTGCGGCCCTCGTCGACGCGCCCTGCGGTGCCCCCTGCCCGACAGATGCGTGGGAAAAGCACCTCGTGGGGGCGTTCGAGGGTGCTTTTCCCACGCATCTGGCGTCAGCGGCCCGGCGGCGGACGCCATCCCGGCGGCGGACGGAGAGTCCACGCCCGGGCGTGCGGGGCCAGGAAGGCACACCGCGCACGTACGTCGAGCACCCGCCGGCCGAGCGCCAGGGGGCGCGCAAGGTCGAGGGAGGTGACGCGGAGGACCTCGATCGCATGGGCGCGCAGCTGCTCCTCACGGAGGTTGTCGCTGCGCTGACGGGCGACCGACCGGTGGCCGGCGCCGTCGTACTCCAGAGCCAGGCCGGCCACGGCGTCCAGCAGGTCGGGGTAGCCCAGGAGCCGGCCGTCGAGCGAGAACACGGGGACGTTCACGAGCAGATCGGTGAGGTCGACCTCGCGGCCGACCAGTCGCAGCCGCGACTCCGGTGGTGAACGGACGCCGTCGCGTGACAGCTCCCACGCGCGGCGTGCCTGGTCGATGCCCAGCCAGCCGGCGCCGGCCGCCAGGGTCTCCGACATCTCGAGGCCCGTCACGAGCCGAGCCGCTCGCGCCGCGTCGGCGCAGACGACGGCATGGGCCAGGTCCGGGGCGAGGCGCATCTCGTCCACCAGGGCGGGCACGGCGGCGTGGACCGGCACCCCGCCGACCACCGAGCAGTCGCCGACGCGGAGCTGGTGCTGACGGACCCCGGCGCCCGGAGGGCGAGGGGCGGCGTGCCAGCCCTGGGCCAGCGTCACCGGCCAGAGGGTGCTGTGGTCGTGAGCCCGCCCGTCGAGGAAGTGGGCACCCCGCATCCGCAGCGCGCCCCAGCCGGTGACGACGCCGCCGAGAGACAGGTGAGGGACGGCCTCGGCGACCCGCTGCTCGGGCACGGTGGGGTCCACCCACGACGGGACGTACCAGCCGTGGCACGTCCGACGCCATCTCCTCCCGCGCGCCGCGCTGCGGGTCGGGCCAGCGCGGCCCAAGGGGTCGAGACGCACTGGGAGCACCACCGGGACCGGCGGTCGCCAGGCGGGCAGCTCCTCGTCGTCCATGACGGGCACCCTCGATCGAGGTGCGCGTCAGCCGGGCCGGCGAACGACGTACCTGGGGACAACCCCGGGGTCACTCCGGCTGCGCGGGAAAACCGTCCGGCCGCCGCCCACCCAGGCGGCAAGGCGCCCAGGTAGGACGCAGATGCGTGGGAAAAGCACCTCTCGGGGCGTGTTCGAGGGTGCTTTTCCCACGCATCTGGATGGGTGATCAGTCCCACGGTGCTTTTCCCACGCATCTGCGGGGGGAGGCAGGCGCTCCCGAGGGGGGTGGGTCAGCGGCCGCGGCGGGACTGCTTGATCAACCACTCCTGGAGGTCGAGGCACGGGGTGCCGTCCTCGGCGACGCCCCGACGCGTCCAGGTGCCGTCGGAGGCGAGCTCCCAGGCGGCGGTGCCGGGGTCGAAGGCGACCTCGAGCAGGCGGCCGATCTCGTCGCGCGACTCCTGACCCGGTACGGCGACCAGCACCTCCACGCGACGGTCGAGGTTGCGGTGCATGAGGTCCGCCGACCCGATCCAGGCCTCGGGCTCGCCGCCGTTCTCGAACCAGAAGATGCGGCTGTGCTCGAGGAAACGACCGAGCACGGAGCGGACCTCGATGGTCTCGCTCAGACCGGGCACCCCCGGACGCAGCGCACAGATGCCGCGCGTCAGGAGCTGCACCGGCACCCCGGCCCGCGAGGCGGCGTACAACGCGTCGATCACGGCCTCGTCGACGACGGAGTTGGCCTTGAAGCGGATGCGTGCCGGGCGCCCCTCGCGGTGGTGCTCGACCTCCCGCTCGATGCGCTCGACGAGCCCCTTGCGCACGGAGTGCGGCGCGACCATGAGCTGGGAGTACGACGGCTGGCGGGCGTAGCCGGACAGGTTGTTGAACAGGTGCGCGACGTCCTCGGTGATGCCCTCGTGGACCGTCATGAGGCCGAGGTCCTCGTAGCTGCGCGCGGTCTTGGGGTTGTAGTTGCCCGTGCCGATGTGGACGTAGCGGCGCAGCCCCTCGGCCTCGTCGCGCACGACCAGGGCGAGCTTGCAGTGCGTCTTGAGACCGACCAGGCCGTAGACGACGTGGCAGCCGGCCTGCTCCAGCTTGCGCGCCCACTTGATGTTGGCGCCCTCGTCGAAGCGGGCCTTGATCTCGACGATCACCAGCACCTGCTTGCCGGCCTCGGCCGCGTCGATGAGCGCCTCGATGATCGGGGAGTCGCCGGAGGTGCGGTAGAGCGTCTGCTTGATCGCGAGCACGGCGGGGTCGACGGCGGCCTGCTCGATGAAGCGCTGCACCGACGTCGAGAACGAGTCGTAGGGGTGGTGCAGCAGCACGTCGCTGTTGCGCATCTGGGCGAAGACGTCGACCGGCGACGCGGTCTCGACCTCCTTGAGACGCGTGTGGGTGCCGGGCAGGAACGCGGGGAACTTCAGCTCGGCGCGGTCGATGTCGGCGATGTCGTGGAGCCCGCGCAGGTCCAGCGGTCCCGGGACGCGGACCACCTCGGCGGGGTTCATGCCGAGCTCGTGGACGAGCAGGTCGAGGACGTGGTCGTCCATCGACTCCTCGACCTCGAGGCGCACCGGCGGGCCGAAGCGTCGGCGCAGCAGCCCCTTCTCCAGCGCGGCCAGCAGGTTCTCCGCGTCGTCCTCCTCGACCTCGAGGTCCTCGTTGCGGGTGACGCGGAAGGAGTGGACCGCCACCACGCTCATGCCGGGGAACAGCGGCTTGAGGTGCTCGGCGATGACGTCCTCGAGCGGCACGAAGCGCTGCTCGTCGACGGCGAGGAAGCGGTCCAGGATCGGCGGCACCTTGACCCGGGCGAAGTGCTCCTTGTGGGTCTTGGGGTTGCGCACCAGCACGGCGAGGTTGAGCGAGAGCCCGGAGATGTAGGGGAAGGGGTGCGCCGGGTCGACGGCCAGGGGCGTGAGGACCGGGAAGATGCGCTCCTTGAACAGCTTCTTCATCTTGCGCTGCTCGTCGCGGTCGAGCTCGGGCCAGCGCAGGATCTCGATGTCGTGCTCGGCCAGCGCGGGGACGATGGTGTCGCGGAAGCAGGCGGCGTGGCGCTGCATCAGCTCGGTGGTGGTGGCCCAGATCAGCTCGAGGACCTCGCGCGGCTGCAGTCCCGAGGCGGAGGGTACGGCGACGCCGGCGACGATCCGGCGCTTGAGGCCGGCGACGCGGACCATGAAGAACTCGTCGAGGTTGGAGGCGAAGATCGCGGCGAACCGGGCCCGCTCGAGCAGGGGGACCGACTCGTCCTCGGCCAGCTCGAGCACCCGCTGGTTGAAGCGCAGCCACGACAGCTCGCGGTCCAGGAACCGGTCCTCGGGCAGCTCGTCGGAGGTGACGTCGTACACGGGCTCGACGTCGTAGCTGTCCGGGACCCGGGCCGGGGCGTCCTCGGCCATGGCGGCGAGCGAGGAGTCGCTGTGGTCCTCGAAGGGCTGGGTGAGCCTGGCCCGGCTGGTGGCGCGGGTGCTGGTCGAGGTCATGTGGTCATGATCCCACTCGCAGGTGAATGGGGGGTGAAGTCGTTTCGCGGCCACTAGCGTCTCGGTCCATGGCCCCGAAACCGTCGCTCGCCGACCGCGTCCAGTCCGCCGTGTTCACCCGGGCGATGGCGCTCGCTCCGTCGCGCCAGGCTCGGCTCGCCGGGCGCCCGGTCGTGGTCGAGGGCAACACGTTGAGCGCGCAGACCCAGTGGATGCTGCGGCTGATGAAGATCGCACGGGAGAAGCCGGTCGAGGACCTGCCGATGGAGGCGGGGCGGCGGGCGCTCGTGCGTCAGACGGTGATGATCGGCGGCGACCAGCCGATCGGGTCGGTGGAGTCGTTGACCGTGGCCGGTGCTGCAGGGCCCCTGGACGCACGGCTCTACGTGCCGGAGGCGCTGCTGGGCTCCTCGACGCCCGGACCGCTCACCGTGTTCTTCCACGGCGGCGGGATGATCTACGGCGACCTCGACAGCCACGACGCGATGTGCCGTTTCATCGCCGAGCAGGCCGGGACGCGCGTGGTCGCGGTCGACTACCGGCTGGCTCCCGAGCACCCCTTCCCGGCCGGCGTGGAGGACGCGTGGGCGGCGTACTGCGACGTCCAGGACCGGGCGGCGTCGCTGGGCGGCGACCCGGCGAGGATGGCGGTGGCCGGAGACTCGGCCGGTGGGTACCTCAGCGCGACGACCGCGATCGAGGCCGCGAAGGCCGGCCGACCGCTGGCCTTCCAGCTGCTGATCTACCCGATGACGGACGCGTCGGCGTCGTACCCGAGCCGGAAGACGTTCGGGTCCGGCTTCTACCTGACGACGGCGTTCATGGACCTGGCCACGTCGTCGTACGCCGCGGACCCGGCGGACCCGCGGGCGTCAGTGATCGTCGCCTCGCTGCCGGAGGGGCTGGCGCCGGCGTTCGTGTGCACGGCCGGGTTCGACCCGCTGCGTGACGAGGGCGAGGCCTACGTCGAGAAGCTGCGCGAGGCCGGGGTGGAGGTGTCGGCCGAGAGGTACCCCGGGGAGATCCACGGCTTCGCCAACCTCATCGGGGTCGAGGGCTCCACGCGCCGCGCGATGCTCCACACCGTCGGTCACCTCCGCCGCGCCCTCCACCCCGCCTGACCCCCTCCGGCCCCGCGAAGCGTCGCTGGTGTACGCGCGAAGCGTCGCTGGTGTACACGCGAAGCGTCGTTCGTGTACGCGCGAGGCGTCGCTGGTGTCCGCGCCCGGTGTCCGGGGGCGAGGCTCAGGACGAGTGGGCCGGGGCGTACATGACGTCGGTGTCCTCGGGCGCGTGCGTGAAGCCCCGCCGCTCGTAGAGCGCCACCGCCACCTCGTTGTCGGCCTCGACGTACAGCAGCACCTCGGGTACGCCGCGCCCGTGCAGGTGGGCGAGCCCCGCGTCCAGCACGACCCGGCCGAGGCCGCTGCCCTGCTCGGCGGGGGAGACGCCGACGACGTACACCTCGCCGCGTCCCTCGTCGGCGCCGCTGTCGTGGACCTTGGTCCAGTGGAACGCCACGATCTTCCCGGCGCGCTCGGCCACGATCAGGCCGGCAGGGTCGAACCACGACTCCGCCATCCGCTCCTCGAGCCCGGGCCGGCGCAGCTGACCCTGCTCGGGGTGGTCGGCGAACGCCGCCGCGTTCACGGCGAGCAGCCCGTCCTCGTCCTGCCCGGGCACGAAGGCGCGTACGACGACGCCGGCGGAGGCGGGGCGCACCTCGTCGAGCCGGTCGGCCGGGCGACGCATCACCCAGAGCTCGCGGGTCGCGGTGAACCCGAGCCGCTTCGCGACCGCGGCCGCCGCGGGGTGGTTGCCGTGGGACCACGCCGTGAGCGGGATGCCCTCGGTGATCTCGGCGGCCGCCTCGGCGAGCTCGCGTCCGAGGCCGCGGCCGCGCGCGTCCGGGTGCACGGCGAGGTCGAGCTCGGGGCGTCCGGCGCCGTGGAGGCCGTGGACGTAGGCGAAGCCGTCGCCGTGGTCGGCGATCAGCAGCAGACCGCCCTCCAGCCCGCGTCGACGCAGCGTCAGGACGGCCGCCTCGTTCAGCGGCGAGCGACGGTCGGCCTCCAGAGCGCCCGCCACGACACGGCGTACGGCGTGGGCGGCGGAGCCGCCGTCCCAGCTGAAGGAGTCGGGGTCGACGCGTCGTACGGACATGGCAGGCAGGGTACGCGGCTCGGCGCCGGACGCCGTCTCGCGCGCGCACGAGCGCCGTCTCGCGTGTACACAGGAGACGTTTCGTGCGTACAGGAGCGACGCTTCGTGCGTACAGGAGCGACGCTTCGTGCGTACAGGAGCGACGCTTCGTGCGTACAGGAGTGACGTTTCGCGGGGAGGCGGGGGGAGGGGGAGGGGAGGGTCAGGCCGAGGCGGGCTGGCCGGCGTCCTTGCTCTCCTTGGGGGGCAGCACGAAGCGGTAGCCGACGTTGCGGACCGTGCCGATGAGCTGCTCGTGCTCGGTGCCGAGCTTGGCGCGCAGCCGCCGCACGTGGACGTCGACGGTGCGGGTGCCGCCGTAGTAGTCGTAGCCCCAGACCTCCTGGAGGAGCTGCTCGCGGCTGAAGACGCGCCCGGGGTGCTGGGCGAGGTACTTCAGCAGCTCGAACTCCTTGAAGGTCAGGTCCAGCGACCGGCCCCCGAGCTTGGCGGTGTAGGTGATCTCGTCGACCGTGATCTCCCCGGACCGGATCACGTGGCTCTCGGGGTCGTCGCCGCGCTTCTGGGTCAGGCGGGCCTGGGCCAGCCGGATCCGGGCCTCGACCTCGGCGGGGCCGGCGACGTTGAGCACGACGTCGTCGAAGTCCCAGTCGACCGAGACGACGCCGAGCCCGCCCTCGGTGACGATCAGCAGGACCGGCGAGGCGGTGCCGACGGTGCGCAGCAGACGGGTGAGGTCGCGCGCCTGGGCGAGGTCCTGGCGCCCGTCGACGAGGATGACGTCGGAGGGCGGGGCCTCCAGGAGCGCGCTGCCCTCGGCGGGCAGGACGCGGACCTGGTGGGAGAGCAGCGACAGTGCGGGAAGCACCTCGACGGAGGGCTGGAGTGCGCTCGTCAGCATCAGGAGGGTGCTCATCACACCTCCTCGTCACGTCGGTTCGTGCGGGAGCTCCCGGGCCCGGAGGCGCCGGTGAGCCGGTCGACGGCACACCCTTGAGCCGCTTCCTCGATGAGGCAGGATACCGAACATGTCCGACGACGCGGCGAAGGTGACCATCCGACTGTGGGCCGGCGCCCGCGCCGCCGCCGGCGTCGACGTGCTCGAGGTCGACGTGACGGGGCCGGTGTCGGTGAGCGAGCTCGCCGCCCAGGTCGTACGTCGAGCCCCTGGCGGTCAGGCGGACCCGGGCCGGCTGGCGCGGGTCCTGGAGGTCTGCTCCGTCCTGCTGGGGGACCGGCCGCTGGGTGCCGCCGACCGTGACCTGGCCGCGGTCCAGCCGTCGACGACCGTGGAGTTCCTCCCGCCCTTCGCCGGCGGCTGACCGTCCGCGGCGCACGGCTGGACACCACCCGTGACCAGCCGTAACCCGTCCGCGCGGAACTCGTTGCACTCGGCAGAAGAGAAGAGTGCACGTCGTGCTTCGCGGGGGTGAGGGCCGTTGTCGGCCCTGCCGGGGGACTCTCGGGGGATGAGGAGAAGCCGGCAATGGCGTAGCGACGTGCAGGTGGCTCAGCCACCGTGGTGACGAGCGGGGGCTCGAGACGTCACCGGGGGAACCGAAGGCCCTCGTCTCCAGCTGGAGGCGGGGGCCTTCGCCGCGTCCAGTCGCGACTCCTGTGACGCCTGGGACCGGAGCCGGCCGGGACGTCCCTCCTTGTGGGGAGCGACCGCGGGCCGTTCGGCCAGGGGTGGCCGTAACGAGGCCTGACTAGGTTCGTTGGCTGTGTGGGGTGGCGGTCCGGGCGGGGGCCTGGGACCGCTTGCCTGCGGGTCGCTTCGGCGATGCCGCCGGGCCGGGTGGACTTCCTCCCAAGATCCACTCGGCCCGCACTCCGCGCGGGCGCCCGAAGAAATCGGACAAACCTTTCGAACCGGGCATAACCTCCAGCCGCGACCCGCGTTGAACGGGTGTCGTCGCGGCCGGGGGGCCTGACGACGACAGCGGACGAGCTCCTCCCAGCTCACCGCCACGGCCGGCCCGTCGACCACCTCCCAGGTCGACGGGCCGCCTCTTTTTTCCACCGATGTCGGCATCCGTGCCCCGTCGGCCTGGCCGAACGGACCGTCCTGGCGGCTGAACGGGCGCGATCCCGTTTGTCGTCACCGAGCCTCTGGGAGGATCGAGGCATGGGAGTCGGCGACTGGGTGGTCGTCGTGGTGCTGGTCGCTGCGACGATCTTCGGTGCGCACCGAGCCCTCACCGACGGTCGCTTCCGCGGCACCCACCGCGTGCGGGACGCCGCGGGGGCCGAGCCCGCGCCCCCGACGACAACGCCCTCGACGACCGCAGCGCCCCCGACGACCGCGGCGCCCTCGACGGGGGCCGCGATGCCCACCCCCGCAGCACCCGAGGGCCCGACGCCGGCGCACGACGTACCCGACCGGCTCACCGCGGCCGACCTGGGCGCCGAGCTCGGCGAGCGCGCGACGCTGCTGCAGTTCTCCTCGGCCTTCTGCGCCCCGTGCCGCGCCACCCGTCGCGTCCTCGCCGACGTGGCCGCGGTCGTCCCGGGCGTGACCCACGTGGAGGTCGACGCCGAGTCCCACCTCGCGCTCGTCCGCCGGGTGGGCGTGCAACGCACCCCGACCACGCTCATCCTCGCCGCCGACGGTGGTGAGGTCTCCCGCGCATCCGGCGCGCTGCGCAAGCCGCAGGTGCTCCACGCGCTGTCCAGCGCGGTGCAGCCGTGACGGCCGGCCACGAGTTCGTCCGCGACGACCGGCTCGACGAGCTCTCCGCGTCGGCCGACGAGCGCGTCACCGCCACCCACCGCCAGTCGCGCTACCGCCTCGGCGTGCTCGGCGGCGACCTGCTGGTGATCCTCGGTGCCTCGATGTTCGCGGGCTGGCTCGCCGGCTGGCCGATGGTCGTGCCCTCGCGCACCGACGCCCTCCAGGGATCGTCCATGCGGCTGATCGGGACGGGCATCGGGATCGTCTGGGTGGTCATGATCTTCGGCTTCAGCGGCTACTCGCGACGACGCCTCGGCGTCGGCACCCAGGAGTACACCTCGGTGCTGCTCGCCACGACCGCCACCGCCGGCTGCACCGCGTTCTTCGCCTACCTCACCTGGACCGACCTGCCGCGCGACTTCTCCCTGGCGCTGTTCGCCGGCGGCCTCGTCGGCCTCGGGCTCTGGCGCTACTCGGCCCGCCGGATCGTGCGCGCCCTCCGGGTCCGCAACGCCTACGTCGTGCCGACGGTCGTCCTGGGCGGTCGGGCCGAGGTCGAGCGCGTGCTCCGCATCTTCGAGCGCGAGCCGTGGGCCGGCTACGCCGTGCAGGGCGTCGTGCTCACCGACGACGCGTCGGCGTACGCCGAGGTCGACGCGGTCCTCGGCTGCCCCGTCGTGGGGCTCACCACCGACGTCCGTGAGCTCCTCGAGCGGCTCGAGACCCAGACGCTGGTGATCGCCTCGACCGGTGGCATGGGCGGGATGGGCGTGCGCCGGCTCATGTGGCAGCTCGAGTCCAGCGACCTCGACATCGTGGTGGCGCCGTACTTCAACGACCTCGACAGCGCCCGCATCGACGTACGCCCGATCGCGGGCCTGCCGCTGCTGTCGTTGCGCCAGCCGGAGTTCACCGGCCCGCAGCGGCTGCTGAAGCGGGTCGCCGGCGCGGTCCTGGCGGCCGCGCTGCTCGTGCTCCTGGCTCCGCTGCTGGCCGTCATCGCCCTGATGGTCAAGCGCGACAGCCCCGGCCCGGTCCTGTTCCGCCAGACCCGGGTGGGCCGCGACGGGCGCCACTTCCAGTGCCTGAAGTTCCGCACGATGTACGTCGACGCGGCCGAGCGTCACGCCGAGCTCGTCCGGCTCAGCGGCGGCACGGCGCTGCTGTTCAAGATGAAGAACGACCCGCGGGTGACCCGGGTGGGACGCGCGCTGCGGCGGCTGTCGCTCGACGAGCTGCCGCAGCTGGTCAACGTCGTCACCGGGTCGATGGCGCTGGTCGGCCCGCGCCCGCCGCAGCCGATCGAGGTCGAGCAGTACACCGGCGACCTGCACCGCAGGCTGCTCGTCACCCCCGGCATGACCGGGTTGTGGCAGGTCTCGGGACGCTCCGACCTCACGCTGACGGAGTCGGCCCGCCTGGACCTCTACTACGTCGACAACTGGTCGTTCGTGCTCGACGTGGCCATCGTGCTGCGCACGGTGCGCGCGGTGCTGACCGGCCGCGGCGCCTACTGAGCCGGCGTCGGTCTACGGGGCCGCGAGCTCGGCGTCGACCATGATGCGCGCCAGGTCGCGGGCGTGCGTCTGGGCCTTCCAGCCGAGCGTGCGGTGCGCCTCGGAGGCGTCGCCGATGAGCGAGTGGGCCTCGGGCGGCCGCGTGAAGCGCGCGTCGATGGACACGTGCTGGTTCCAGTCGAGCCCGACGTGGCTGAAGGCAGCCTCGGTGAACTCCCGCACGGTCGTGCCGGTGCCGGTCGCCAGCACGAAGTCGGTCGGCTCGTCCTGCTGGAGCATCAGCCACATGCCCTCGACGTACTCCGGGGCGTAGCCCCAGTCGCGCACGGCGTCGAGGTTGCCCAGCACGAGCTCGTCCTGCTCACCGCGCGAGATCGCGGCGACCCCCCGGCTGATCTTGCGGGTCACGAAGTTCTCCCCGCGGCGCGGTGACTCGTGGTTGAAGGTGATCCCGGAGACGGCGTAGAGGCCGAAGGTCTCGCGGTAGTTGACGGTGCTCCAGTGCGCGAAGAGCTTCGAGGTGCCGTACGGCGAGCGCGGGCGGAAGGCGGTGTCCTCGTTCTGGGGCGGCGGGGTGAGCCCGAACATCTCCGAGGTGGACGCCTGGTAGAAGCGGCAGTCGAGCCGGGCCGCCCGGATCGCCTCGAGCAGCCGCACCGTGCCGCCGCCGTTGGTGGAGGCGGTGTACTCCGGGATCTCGAAGGACAACGGCACCTGGCTCATCGCGGCGAGGTTGTAGACCTCGTCGGGGGCGACCTCCTGGACGAGCCGGCTGATGACCGTGCCGTCGTTGACGTCGCCGTAGTGCAGGTGCAGCGCGGGGTCGCCGACGGTGGCGGCGTCGTCGGGGGCGTCGACACGGCCCCGCTCGACCATCGCCTGCAGGCGTCCGATGTTGGCCGAGGAGGAGCGCCGGACGAGCCCGTGGACCGCGTAGCCCTTGGCCAGCAGGAGCTCAGCCAGGTAGGACCCGTCCTGTCCGGTGATCCCGGTGATCAGTGCTGTCTTCATCGCCGGACATGCTAGGCGACGCCGTCCGTTGTCCACATGTCGGAAGGTGTATCCACCTGGTGAGACGCGGGTTTCCGGCCGGTTGTGACGCCCCCTAGTCTCGACGGGTGTTCTCGACCATGTTGACGCGGCGCCGGGCAGTGGACCACTGCCGCATGCGCTCGTCGCTGTGTCCCTCCTCCTGATCCGGCCCAGCTTCCCCGCGCACCTCTGCGCCCCGCCCAGGAGACCTTCCCCATGCCACGCACCCCCTCCGCTGCCGTGCCGTCCGCGTCGGTCCAGCCCTCGTCGGTCCAGCCCTCGTCGGTCGAGCCCGTCGAGACCTCGTCGGTCGAGCCTGTCGAGACCTCGTCGGTCGCTGCGCGACCTGCTCGATCGACGGGAACGGTCGACCCGCGCGGTCAGCGGTTCTCGGCCTGGTTGACGACCGGCCTGCTGGTCGCCGCGCTGCTGCTGGCGCCCGGCGCAGCGACCGTCTCGTTGTTGGCCCTCCAGCTCGTGGTGTTCGCCTCGGGCGTGCTGCTCGGACCCGCGCGCACGCCGTACGCCTGGCTGTTCCGCACGCTCGTCCGCCCGCGCATCGGGCCGCCGAGCGAGACCGAGGACGCGCGTCCGCCGCGCTTCGCGCAGGCCGTCGGGCTCGCCTTCGCGACCGTGGCCCTCCTCGGGTACGCCGCCGGCGCGCCCGTCCTGGGAGCGGTGGCTGCCGGGATGGCACTCGCCGCCGCGTTCCTGAACGCCGCCTTCGGCTTCTGTCTCGGCTGCGAGGTGTACCTCCGCCTGACCAAGCTGCGCGCCCGGCCCGCCTGATCTCGACGACGGTCGCTGTGCGACCTGCTCCCTGGATCGAGCCCGTCGAGATCATCGACGTGAACCCCCAGACCAACCCATCCAACCGACAAGCACAGCCGGGACCAGCCCGGCGAGAAAGAGTGAGGAACCCATGAGCCGCGAATCAGCTCTCGTCACCGCCCAGTGGGTCGAGGAGCACCTCGACGACGACGGCATCGTGCTGGTCGAGGTCGACGAGGACACCTCGGCCTACGACGCCGGCCACATCAACGGAGCCGTCAAGCTCGACTGGACGACCGACCTGCAGGACCAGGTCCGTCGCGACTTCGTCAACAAGGAGCAGTTCGAGGCCCTGCTGAGCGAGAAGGGCATCAGCAACGACGACACCGTGATCCTGTACGGCGGCAACAACAACTGGTTCGCCGCCTACGCGTACTGGTACTTCAAGCTCTACGGCCACGACGACCTCAAGCTGCTCGACGGCGGTCGCAAGAAGTGGGAGCTCGACGGTCGTGAGCTGACCGACAAGCCGGTCGAGCGCGAGCGCACGTCGTACACGGCGAAGGACCAGGACCTCTCGATCCGAGCCTTCCGCGACGAGACCGTGGCCGCCATCGGCACGCAGAACCTGATCGACGTCCGCAGCCCCGACGAGTTCGCCGGCCGCCTGCTGGCGCCGGCGCACCTGCCGCAGGAGCAGGCGCAGCGTGCGGGTCACATCCCGACCGCGGGCAACGTGCCGTGGAGCAAGGCCGCGAACGACGACGGCACCTTCCGCGACGACGACGAGCTGCGTCAGCTCTACACGGACGCCGGCGTCGACGAGGCCAAGGACACCATCGCCTACTGCCGCATCGGCGAGCGCTCCTCGCACACCTGGTTCGTGCTGCACGAGCTGCTGGGCCTCAAGAACGTCAAGAACTACGACGGTTCGTGGACCGAGTACGGCTCCCTCGTCGGCGTCCCGATCGCGCTCGGCGACGAGCCGGGTGACGCCTGATGTGCGGCGCGACCAAGGGCGGGCTCTCGCTCGACGGCGTGGACGTGAAGAAGGAGGCCGTCGTGCAGGGCGTCGTGCTGGCCGACGGCCAGCCCGCGTCGCCGGCCTACGTGCGGCTGCTCGACCGGACCGGTGAGTTCACCGCCGAGGTCCCGACCTCGGCCACCGGCCACTTCCGCTTCTTCGCCGGCGACGGCGAGTGGACCCTGCGGACGCTCGTGCCCAAGCACGACGCGGTCGACAAGAAGATCGTCGCCAAGGTCGGCGAGGTCGTCGAGGTCGAGATCACCGTCTGACCCCGCTTTCCCCGCGAAGCGTCACGTGGGTACGCGCGAAACGTCACGTGGGTACGCGCGAAACGTCACGTGCGCAGCAACCGTTGTCCCGGTGGTCGAGCAGGTTGCGCAGCAACCGTTGTCGAGACCCGGTGACAGCACCACCAGACCCCCGTCGAGCCCTGCTCGGCGGGGGTCCTGTCGTTGCTGGACCGACACAAAGTGACGTCTCAGCGCAGCACGAGTGACGCTTCGCGCGCACCAATGACGCTTCGCGCGTACACACGTGACGTTTCGCGCGTGCACGAGTGACGCTTCGCGGGTGGGGAGGGGAGGGGGGCTCCGGGCGGGATCAGCGCCAGTTGAGCTCGCCGGCGGCGCCGAGGCGGCTGCCGCGGACCGTGGGGAGGCCGAGGATCTCGGCGGCGGCGTTGGCCACGAAGGCGTTGCGGACCGGCTGGCGCCGGGCGCCGTACCCGACCCGGCGCGTGCCGGGGTCGGCCAGCTGCGGGCTGAGCTCGTAGAGGTCGGCGCCCCGCGTCACACCGGCGCCCCACATCAGGAACGGCACGCGGTAGTTCGCCAGGATCCCGGCCTCGGCGTGGTTCCGCTTGCCCCGCGGCCCGCCGTGGTCGGCGGTGAGCATCACCGTCACGCGGTCGCTGAGCCGGGAGTCGGCGCGCACGGCCTCGAGCACCTGCCCCACGAGCGCGTCCGACTGGCGTACGGCGTCCAGGTACGGCGCGCTCAGCCAGCCGTAGGCGTGACCCGCCCGGTCGGGCAGCGAGATGTGCAGGAAGGCGAAGTCGTAGGAGGCCCGCTGCAGGTCGCGGACGGCGACGTCGGCCAGCCGGGTGTTGTCGGAGTCGATGAGCACCTTGTCGGTGCCGTCGGGCCAGGACCGGTCGAAGAGCGAGAACTTCTCCTTGGCGGAGTACAGCGCCGAGCTGAGTCCCTGGCGCTTGGCCAGCGAGAAGATCGAGTCGACCCCGTGCTCGGCCGCCTCCTGCACGGTGAAGGGGTTCAGCCGCTCGTCGTTCCAGGTGACCGCGTGGCCGTCGCGGGCCTTCTCGATGCGCCGGCCGGTCACCATGCCGGTGTGGTTGGGCAGGGTCTCGGTCTGCTCCACCTCGGCGCGCGCGTTCAGCGTCGAGGCGCCCTGCCGCATCATCCGGTGCAGGGCCGGGGCCCCGGTGCGCCCGAGCCGGCTCAGGGCGGTGGGGTTGAGGCCGTCCAGCGAGATCACGACGACCTGGTGGTCCGGCAGCCCGGCGCGCTGCGCCGACGTCGTCACGGCGCGCGCCGGGCCGTCCTCGGCCGAGGGGGACGCAGCACCCGTGCACGCCGCGGTGAGGGCGAGACCGAGCACGGTGGCGGCGACGAGGCTGGTGCGGTTGTGACGCATGGGACTCACTGTAAGAAACCTCCGCCGTTCTAGGGCCGAAAGCGTCGAGGCGCCACCGCAGAACCGAGAGAAAAGCACCCGCAACCCGAGCCGGGAGGTGCTTGTCCCTCGGTTCTGCGGGGCGCCCGCTCAGGGGCTGTCGAGAACCAGCGTGACCGGGCCGTCGTTGACCGAGGCGACCGCCATGTCCGCGCCGAAGACACCCCGCGACACCCGCGCCCCGAGCCGCTCGAGCTCGGCGCAGAACGCTTCGTAGAGCGGCTCGCTGACCGGGCCCGGTGCAGCCGCCGCCCAGGTCGGTCGCCGCCCCTTGCGCGCGTCGCCGTACAGCGTGAACTGGCTGACGACGAGCACGGGTGCGCCCAGGTCGGAGGCGGACCGCTCGTCGCGCAGGATCCGCACGTCCCAGACCTTCCGCGCGAGCCACGCCACCTCGGTCGGGCCGTCCTCGTGGGTGACGCCGAGCAGCACCAGCAGGCCCGGCCCGTCGAGGGAGCCGACCACCTCACCGGCCACGCTCACCGAGGCCTCGCTGACGCGTTGCACCACCGCTCTCACCCGGACCACCCCTTCGTGTGCGCACCCCGTCGGGTACGCCGCAGTCTGGCAACAGGCGCGCCACTATCGTCGACCGGGTGAACCCGCCGCGACCCGCCCGCCGGCCTCGGGGGCTCCTCGCGGCGCTGGTCGCGCTGGTCGCGCTCGTCGTGGTGGTCGGGGTGGTCGCCGCCGCACTGGTGGCCCGCGACGACGACGACCCGGGCGTGGTGCTGTGGGAGGGCGGGTTCGAGCGCGGCGGGGTGCCGCCCGGCGCCAACGGCCCCGACTGCGGGACCGGCTCCGCCGGGGGAGACCCGCGGCTCGACGAGTACGTCGCGGTCGAGGAGGAGGGCAACACCTCGTGCGACCTCGAGGTGGCCCTGGTCGACGAGCCCACCCGTTCCTCCGACTCGCGCCGCGCCCTCCGGGTCACGCTCGGTCCCGGTCAGCAGCGCGCCCAGCTGGCCTCCGAGCACACGTGGTCGCCGGACGACCGCGGCAGCGTGGAGGAGTGGTACGGCTTCTCGCTCTACTACGGCGAGGACTGGGAGCTCGGGGGCGGGCTGGAGGGCGAGGTGTCGGCCGAGGACTGGCACAACCCGGTCGCCTTCCGCACCAGCGAGGGCAACGGCTCGCTCAACCTCTCGGGCGACCTGGACCTCGACAACGCCGACGGCCGCGACTTCGAGACCTTCGACGAGCCCCACCTGGTGCTGCGCCGCAACACCGTGCTCAACGAGGAGGGGTTCTACGAGGACGGGCTCGGGCTGGACAAGCTCGACCTCGGGCCGATCGTCACGGGCCGCTGGATCGACGTCGTCTGCCACGTGCGATGGTCCACCACCGAGACCGGCGCGCTGCGCGAGTGCTGGCGCGACGGCGAGTACCGCGGCAGCCGCACCTCGCTCAACGCGGCCGACACCGCTCCCCACTCCCTGCGGGTCGGCGCCTACCAGACGACGACCATCGAGCACCCCCGCACGACGTACGTCGACAACGTGCGGATCGGCACGTCGTACGACGCCGTGGACCCGGACAGCTAGACCGTTCTAGCCCCTTCGCACTAATTGCCCGATTCGGGACTTATTGGGACCTTCGTCCCTCTACGCTAGGACTTGTCGCCCGGTGGGAGAGATCGGGCGGCACTGACGTCTTTGGGAGGAGACGGCAATGCCTGCACGCCTGCGCGCCCGCACCCTCGTGGTGGGGCTCATCGGATCCGCACTGGTCGCCCCCGCGACCGTGCTCGTGTCCACCGGTGTCACGACCTCGGCCGCCGCCGACGTCGTGAGCGGAGCGGACGAGACGGTCACCCACCGTCTCCGCCCGGTCCGCGACACCTTCGTGACCGCCGCCCGTCCGGCCCGGTCCTTCGGCGGAGCGGCCAAGCTGGTGACGGGCCCCGCGGCCCACACCCTGCTGGCCTTCCCGACCACGATCGGTGCGGACGAGGAGGTGGTCAGCGCGGACCTGTGCCTCACCGCCCGCCGCGACGCCCGCCCCGAGGTCAAGGTCTCGCGCGTGTCCACGGGTTGGTCCGGCCGCAGCACCTGGCGCACCCGCCCCGCGGTGCTGGACGACGTCCGGTCCTGGGCCGGTCCGCTGCGCACCGGCGACCGGCTCTGCCTGGAGCTGCCGGCCGGCGCGGTGCAGCCGGACCAGACCTCGCTCGCGGTCCGTGGCCAGCAGGGCGAGGGCGGAGCGCTCTTCGGCTCCCTCGAGACCTCGACCGCCAGCGCTCCGCAGCTGCAGGTGACGCTGCGCCGCAAGACCTCGGCCGTGGTCACCTCGCCGACGCCCACGCCGACGCCCACGCCGACCCCGACGCCCACCACGACGCCGACCAGCACGCCGACGCCGACGCCCACCCCGACGCCGACCCCGACGCCGACCTCGACCCCGCCGGCCGACACCGGCACCGTCCTCTGGGACGGAGGCTTCGAGACCGGGGGAGTCCCCGACGGCAAGAACGGCCTGGCCTGCCTGACCGGCAGCCACGACGGACCCAACTCCGCGGCCGACCAGTACGGCTCGGTCGAGGAGATGGGCAACGTGCTCTGCACGAACCACGTCTCCTTCAGCGACGAGATCACCCGCACGCCGGACTCGAAGCGGTCGCTCAAGGTCGTCATCGCGCCGGGCCAGCAGCGTGAGCAGCTGCAGTCGAAGTACTCCTGGACGCCGGACGCCAAGGGCAGCGTCGACCAGTGGTACGGCTTCTCGATGTTCTACGCCGGCGACTGGGAGCTCGGCGGCGGGATCCTCAAGGAGAACTCGGGCACCTACTGGCACAACCCGATCGCGTTCCGCATGGACGGCCCCAACGGGTCGATGAACTTCTCCGGCGACATGGACATGAACAACGCCAACGGCAAGTCCTACGAGAAGTTCGCCGTGCCCCACATGGTGCTGCGTCGCAACACCGTGATGAACCAGCAGGGCTTCTACACCGACGGCGCGGGCCTCGACAAGCTCGACCTCGGCCCGATCGTGAGCGGCAAGTGGATGGACTTCGTGTGCCACATCCGCTGGTCCACCACCGCGACCAACGCGCTGCGCGAGTGCTGGCGCGACGGCAAGCACATGGGCTCGAGCACGACCGTGAACGCGGTCGCGGCGGTCAAGCACCAGCTCCGCGTCGGGCAGTACCAGACGACGTCGCTGCTCCACTCCCGCACGACGTACGTCGACAACGTGCGGATCGGCACCTCCTACCAGGCGGTGGACCCGGCCCGCACCCGCTGAAGCGGCGCAGGGACCCCGAGGCCCTGCGCCCGATCCCCAGACCTGCCTGACCCGGCCCCTCAGCCGGCCCGGTCGCCCTCCCACGACCGATCGACCCCGCGGGACCGTGTGGCGCGACCCACACCGTCCCGTGGGGTCGTGCTGTTTCAGACCGCGAGAGTGCGGGCACGAATGGGAGAGTATGGGAGTAGTGCCCGAGGGGTCGGGCGAGTGACGACGGGGAGCGCTTGCATGGGTGGGGACCGCACGGACGTCCGCTGGGACGCCGCGACGAGTGACACGGTCGCGCGCGCGTCCCGGGCGACGGCGCCCGACGACGTGCTCGAGCCCACGCGCGCGGTGCCGACCGTGGCGGACCTCGACGACGTGACCGGTCACACCCGCGAGGTGCCGCCGACCGCGGCTCCCCAGCCCCCGGGCTCGGCGCCCCCGGCCCCGACCGCCCGCCTCATCGACCGCGTGCCGGCCGCCCTCTTCGCCGCGGACACGTTCGCCCTCGTGATCGCCGCGTTCGCCGCCGGCATGACCTTCGTGCCGGCGATGGTCCACGTCGTGGTCACGCTCGCCGTGCTGGTCGGCCGCTCGCTGCACCGCCCGCGCCTGACGCTGTCGCTGGCTGACGACGCCCCGGCCCTGACCGGAGCGCTGGTCATCGGTCTGGCCGCCTCGTCGATGGTCAACGCGCTCGTCGGCGACATGGCCGAGTGGGACAACCTGTTCCTGGTCGGGGTCACCACCGTCACCGCCGTGCTGGGGCTCCGCGCGGTCGCCCACATGGTCATCCGCTACGCACGCCGCCACGGCTGGGCCAACCACCGCGCTCTCGTGGTGGGCACGGACCCGCTGGCCCAGCGCCTCGCGGAGATGATGGAGCGCGACCCCGAGCTCGGTCTGCGCTTCGCCGGCTTCCTCGGGCCCTCCGGCACCGCCAGCCGGGAGATGGTGGGTGACCTGGTGGGTCACGACGCCACCCAGCTGGCCCGCCTGTGCCGCCGCCAGGACATCTCGGTCGTCATCGTCACCACCGCGGGCCGCGACGACGAGGTGCTGACCGGCATCCGCTGGTGGGGACCCAGCGGCGGCCCCACCGTCTACGTCGTCCCCAAGCTGCACGCGCTCATGCACTCGGCCTCGCCCGACCGCATCCGCGACGTCGCGCTGTTCCGCGTCCGGCCCACGGCGGCCCACGTCCTCGCGTGGCGGGTGAAGTCGCTGGCCGACCGGATCTTCGCCGCCGTGATGCTCGTGCTGGTCTCGCCGATCATGCTCCTGGTGGCGCTGGCGGTGCGGCTCGAGACCGGGCCGGACGTGCTGTTCCGCCAGACCCGCATCGGCCGCGGGGGCGAACCGTTCACGCTGCTCAAGTTCCGCTCGATGCGCCCGGTCAAGGAGGGCGACTCCGCCCGCCGCTGGTCGATCGCCGACTCGAGCCGTCTGGGTCCGGTGGGCCGCTTCATCCGCAAGGCCTCGCTCGACGAGTTGCCGCAGCTGTTCAACATCCTCCGCGGCGACATGAGCCTCGTCGGCCCGCGCCCGGAGCGACCCCACTTCGTCGACCAGTTCACCGACAAGTACGACGGCTACGAGCTGCGTCACCGCGTCCGCCCCGGCCTGACGGGGTGGGCGGCGGTCAACGGCCTGCGCGGCGACACCTCGATCGCGGAGCGGGCCCACTTCGACAACGTCTACATCGACAACTGGTCCCTGGGGTTCGACCTCAAGGTGCTGTCAATGACCGCGCTCGCGGTCGTGAAGGGAACGGGTGAGTGAGCACCACCGAACGCCCCCGCGTCACCGTGGTCATCCCGGCGCGCAACGAGGAGGCCTCGCTCGACGCCTGCCTGCGCTCGATCCGGTCGCAGACCGAGCAGAGCCTGCAGATCCTCGTCGTCGACGGTGACTCCGACGACGGCACCGCCGACCTGGTCCGCCGCCACATCGCCGAGGACGACCGGGTCGAGCTGCTGCACAACCCGCAGCGCACGGTCCCCTACTCCCTCAACGTCGCGCTGCGCGCCGCCACCGCGGAGAACCTCGTGCGCGTCGACGCGCACGCCGCCGTGCCGCCCGACTACGTGGCCCGCGCCGCCGAGCTGCTCGAGACCCGCCGCTGGGGCGGCGTCGGCGGCGTCAAGCGGGGCGTGGGCCGCACCCGCGCCGGCAAGGCGATCGCGGCCGCGATGGCCTCACGCTTCGGCGTCGGCGGGTCGGTCTACCACTACGGCACCGAGCCGCAGGAGGTCGACCACGTCCCCTTCGGCGCCTACCCGGTCGCGCTCGCACGCGAGGTCGGTGGCTGGGGCGAGCAGTTCACCGTCAACCAGGACTTCGAGTTCGACCAGCGCATCCGCCAGTCGGGCAACCCGATTCTGTTCGACCCGTCCCTGGTCATCGACTGGGAGTGCCGCCAGCACATCGGCGACCTCTTCAAGCAGTACCGCCGCTACGGCAAGGGCAAGGTCAAGGTCGCGCTGACCCATCCCGGCTCGGTCCGGCTCCGGCACCTGGCGGCCCCGGCGCTGGTCGCCTCCGCCGCCGTCGGCGCCGCGGTCCTCGTCACGGGTGCCGTCGACAGGAAGTGGGTCGCGCTCGCCGCGGCGCCGTACCCGACGGCGTTGCTCGCCGCCTCGCTGCTGACCGCCTCCGAGGTCGAGGACCCCGCGGCCCGGCCCTACCTCCCCGCCGCCTTCGCCGCCATGCACGTCGGCTGGGGCCTCGGGTTCTGGGAGGGTGTCCGCGACGCCGTGAGCCGTCGCGACACATGAGCGGGTTCGTCGGCGTCGTCGCGACCACCCCCGCCGCCCGGGACGACCGCGACCTCGTCGCCCGCCACCTCGCGGGCCTGTCGGCCGCCTTCGCCCGACTGCGCGGCACCACGCCCGCGCCGCTGGCCGACGCACCTGACCCCGCCGGCCGTCCCGGACCGGCGTTCGCCGCTGTCGGCGGCGACCCGGCCGTCGGTGGCGGCCTGGTCGCCGACGAGCGGGGCTGGACCCTGGTCCACGGCGCCTGCCACCCCGCCGCGTCCGAGCGGCCCCACCCGGTCACGGCCGAGACGATCACCGTCCTCGACGGTCAGTGCTCGGTCGTCTCCCACGACGCCCGCCGCGGCTCGACGCTGATCGCCACCGACCGCTTCGCCGCCGCGCCCGTCCACGTCGCCGAGCAGGACGGCCTGCTGCTCGTCGCCTCCTCCGCCCTGGTGCTCGCAGCCCACCTCCGCCCTGCCGTCGACCCGGAGACGGCCGGGGCCTTCCTCGTCGCCGGCTACCAGTTCGGCGCCCGCACCCACTGGCGCGGCGTACGACGACTGGAGCCGGGCACCGCGCTCACCGTCGACGAGCGCGGGGTCACCGCACACACCTGGTGGCGACCCACCGTCGACCGCGACGTCGAGGCGCTGTCCCTCGACGACGCCACCGACCACCTGCTCGAGGTCGCGACCCGCACCTACCGCGAGCGGCTGGCGGGCCAGAAGACCTGGATCGACCTGACCGGCGGCTACGACTCACGCCTCATGGCGCTGCTGCTCGAGCGCGCCGGCGTGCCCTTCGTCGGCAACACCCGCATGACCTCGATCGGCTCCGACGTCGAGCTCGCACAGGAGCTGTCGCGCCTCAAGCGCTGGGACTGGGAGGCCAAGCCGCTGCCCGAGGACTGGGCGTCGCGCGTCCCCGGGGAGCTCGACCGGACGCTCGCGGCCGGGGACGCCCGCCTCGAGGTGCTCCAGCTCGCCCGGGTCGCGGGCATCCGCCGCGACATGGCCACGAGCATCCCGCGGCTGCTCAGCGCCGGCGGCGGCGAGCACCTGCAGTACTACGCCTGGTCCACCGAGATCCTCACGCCCTGGCGCCGCGAGCCCGACCTCGGCCGCTGGGTCGACATGATCGGCCTGAAGCCGTCTGGCCCCGAGGTCGTCGCCGGGGGTGTGCGGGCAGCCACCCGCCGTCGCCTCGTCGCCGACCTCGAGATGGTCTCCGGCGCCCACGCCGGTGAGCCGTCCTCGCGCCGCCTCGACGCGGTCTACGCGGCCAAGTCCGCCGCGCACTTCGGCGCCTACCGGGCTGCCGACGACCTCGACGTCACCGCGCAGCTGCCGTTCTACCTCGAGCCGGTCTTCAGCGCGGCCTTCTCGGTGCCGCGGCGTCACCGCGGCGGCTTCCGGCTCATGCGCCGCATGATGGAGCGCCTCGACCCGGTCGCCGCCGCCCTCGAGACCACCCGCGGCGGCCCCGCGCTGCCGATGCGTCCGAGCACGGCCGGCCGCTACCTGCCCTACTACCGCCTCCTCGGCCGCAAGGGGCTCAACAAGGTCTCCGGCCAGGTCGTCGGCCGCCCGCTGATGCCGCTGCCGCAGACCTACGGCTGGGACGAGTCCGGGTCCGTACGCGCTGCCGTCGCCCACCTCGTCGAGCGCGGCACCCTCGACTGGGACCGCCTGCGGACCCGCTCGCTGCTGAGCGAGGCCGGCGTCGAGCGGCTGCGCGGCTTCCAGGCGTCCTCGGCCACCCTCGGTCGGGTCCTCACCCTCGAGCTCGCCCTCGAGGCGACGGGGACCTCGCTGTGAACGCCGCCGAGCGGACCGACGCCCCTGCCGCCGACGAGCACCCCTCCGGCGGGCCGGGCGGGTCCGACGGCTCCGGCGGGTCCGGCGGCTCAGACGGCTCCGGCGGACCGAACCTGGGGTCCGTCGCGCGCCGCGGCTTCCTCTGGCAGGGCCTCGCCTTCGGCCTCGCCAAGGGCACCATGCTGCTCACCACGATCGTCGCGGCGCGGGTGCTCGGCCCCGACGACTTCGGCTTCGTCTCCCTGGCGATCGTGCTGGTGCTGGCCGTGTGCGTGGTGGCCGACGCCGGCGCCAGCCAGGCGCTGGTCTACCTCGACGCGGCGCGCGAACGCTTCGCCCCGGCTCTGCTCGTCGCGCTCGCCAGCTCGACGGTCCTGGCCCTGGCGTGGGCGGCGCTGTCGCCGGTGGTGGCCGACCAGCTCGGACGTCCCGACGACGCGCTGATGGTCGGCACGCTCGCGTTCGTCATCGTGCTCACCGCCCTGGGTCAGTCGCCCGACGCACTGCTGCGCAAGGAGCTGAAGTTCTCCCGGCGCCTGCCCGCCGAGATGGCCCGCGGGCTGACCCGCGCCGGCGTCGCCGTCGGGCTCGTGTTGGCGGGGGTCGGCCCCTGGGCCCTGGTGTGGGGCGAGGTCGCGGGCGCCGCGACGTACGCCGTGACCTCGTGGCTCATGGCCCGCCCGCGGCTGGGACCGCCGCGCACCTGGCTCGCGCGCGACGAGCGCCGCGCGGTGCTCGGCTTCGGGCTGCCGGTGGCCCTCAACGGGGCGCTCGCCACGGCCGTCATCAACGTCGACTACGTCGTGGTCGGCTGGCTGCTCGGCACCACCGCGGTCGGCATCTACCTCGTCGGCTTCCGGATCCCCGAGCTGCTCGTCAACAGCGTGTTCCAGGTCTTCTCCCAGGTCACCTACCCCGTCTACACACGCCTCAACGGCGACCGCGAGCGCCTCGGCCGCGCCTACCTGCTGGCGCTGCGGGTCCAGTCCCTGTGGGGCCTCAGCGTCGGCACCACCGTCGCGGTGCTCTCGCCGGTGCTGGTGCCGGTCCTCTTCGGCGAGCAGTACGCCGACTCCGTCACCGTCATGCAGGCGATCGCCGCCTACGTGGTGCTGGGATCGCTGTCGACCGGCGTGACCGACCTGTTCAAGGCGGTCGGCAAGCCGCACTACGGCGCCATGCTCCAGGCCGCCCGGCTCGTCGTGCTCGTCCCGACGCTCGTCGTGGCCACGCAGTGGGGCTTGACCGCGGTCGCGGTGGCGGTCGCCCTCGTCGCCCTCGTCTTCGTCGTCGTCGTGCAACGGCTGGCCTGCCGCCTGCTCGGCCTGCGTTGGTCGGCGCTGGCCGCCACCCTGCGCGTTCCGGTCCTGGCCGCGGTGGCCGCCGGCGTGGTCGGTTCGCTGGCCATGGTCGGTCTGGCGGGCGCACCAGGCGCGGTGACCATGGTGCTGGCCGGCGCCGCCGCCGGGCTCGCGACGATCGGTGTGGTGCTGGTGACCGACCGGACCCTGGTGTCGCGGGTGGTGCGCGGATGACCGGCCCCCCGCGTCGCCTGAAGGTCCTCGTCGTCGACGGCTCGCTCGGTCAGACGCACACCGCGCTCAGCACCGTGCGCGCCCTCGGCGCGGCCGGCCACCACGTCGACCTCGCCCACGCGGGGCCGTGGACGGTGGCCGCAAGGTCGCGTCACGTCCGCGAGCGCTTCGCCGTGCCCGGGGCCGACGACCCCGGCTTCGCCGTCGCCGTGCGGGCGCTGCTCGCCACCGGCTACGAGGCGTGCTTCCCCACCAGCGACGCCGCGCTGGTGGAGCTCGACTGGGCCGGGGCCGGTCTCGTGGACAAGCGCGAGGTGCAACGACGCTGGGAGACGGTCGGAGCGCGCCAGCCGCGCAGCTGGCAGTTCGACGACGGGCCGCAGATGCTCGCCTCCGCCGACGCCCTGGAGTTCCCGCTGGCGGTGAAGTCCGCGGCCAAGGTCGGCGAGGGCGCCCCGGCGGTGTGGCGGGCCGACGGCCCCGCCGACCTCGAGCCGCTGCGCGCGGTCACCATCCCGGTGTACGCCGAGGAGTGGCTGGCCGGCGAGCAGTCCGCCCTGTGCGGCGTCCTGCACCAGGGCCGGCTCGTCGCCGCCGTGCACCAGCGCTACCTGCGCACCTGGCCCAACGAGGTTGGCGACGCCAGCGCGGCGGTGACCACCGCGCCCGACCTCGACCTCGAGGCCGAGGTGACCGGCGCGCTCGACGGCTACGACGGCGTCTTCCAGGTCGAGCTGCTCGGCGGCGTCGTCCACGACGTGAACCCGCGCGTCTACGGCTCGATCAGCCTGGCCACCCACGCGGGCGTGAACCTGCCCGACCTCGCCGCCCGCCTCGACGCCGGCGAGGCCCCACCGGCCGCGACCCTGCGTGCGCCGGCCGGCGTCCGCCACCGGTGGGTCGAGGGCGACCTGCGCCACGTCGCGGCCGGGCTGCGTGCCGGCGACCTGTCGGCGCGCCAGGCGGCCGCGATCCTGCGCCCCGGCCGTGGCACGGTCCACCCCGACCTTCACTGGCGCGACCCGCGCCCCACCCTGGCCCGCCTGCGCTACGCCTCGCGACGGGTCAGGCCATGACCAGCCTCGGGGGAGAGACGGCGAGCACCGCCCGTCCCGGTGCCCGCCGCCGCGTGCTCGTGCTCGACGGGTCGGCCGACGGCCAGTCCCACGGCCCGCTCGGTGCGGTCCGCGCGCTCTCGCTCGCCGGTCACGAGGTCCACCTCGCGCACGCCGCACCGGGGTCGGTCGCCGCGCGCTCGCGTCACGTCGCCCAGCGGCACCGCATCCCGTCGACCGAGAGCCCCCGGTTCGTCGCCGCGGTGCGCGACCTCCTGGCACCCGGGGACTTCGCGGCCTGCTTCCCGACCAGCGACGCCGCTCTGGTGGCGCTCGACTGGCCCGGGGCCGCGCTGGTGAACAAGGCGTGGCTGCGTGACCGGCTCGCCGCGGTCGGCACACCGGCACCCGAGTCGCGCGAGCTCGGCTCGGGCGCCGACCTGCTCGCTGTCGCGGACTCGTTGACCTTCCCGCTGGCCGTCAAGCCCGCGGTGAACGGCGGGGCGGGCAGCTTCGACGCGTTCCGCGCCGACGGCGTCGCCGACCTGAAGGGGCTCGAGCACTACGACGCCGGCATCGTGGTGGAGCGGTGGATCGACGGCGTGCAGCGCGCGGTCACCGGGATCGTCCACCAGGGCCGGCTGCTCGCGGTGACCCACCAGCGTTACGAGCGCACCTGGCCGGTCGAGTGCGGTGTGGCGTGCGCGGCCGTGACCGAGGAGCCCGACCCGGAGGTCGAGCGCGAGGTCGTGGCGCTGCTCGACGGCTACGACGGCCTGTTCCAGTGCCAGCACATCGAGGGCCACGTCCACGACGTCAACCCCCGCGTCTTCGGCTCGCTGCTGCTCTCGCAGCGCGCCGGCGTCAACCTGCCCGACCTCGCGGTCCGCCTCGCCGTCGGCGGTCCCGAGGCCGTCGCGCCGGCGGAGGAGCCGGTCCGCGCCGCGGTCGGGGTCCGCTACCGCTGGGTCGAGGGCGACCTGAAGAACCTGCGCACCACCCTCCGCGACCCCGAGGTCGGCACCCGCGACGTGCTGCGCCGGCTGCGCCCGCGTCGCGGCACGGTGCACTCCGACGTCTGGATCAGCGACCCGGCGCCGAGCCTGGCCCGGGTCCGTCACGTCGTCGGTCGCCTCCGGGGGGCGCGATGACCCCGCCGACCCCGCCCACGACCGAGCAGGTGCGCGACCGCGAGACGACGTACGCCGAGGCGGCGCGCGTGCTCGCCGGCCACCTCCGCCCCGACGGGCTCCGGGTCTCGCCGCTCGGGCCGTCGTGGTCCTCCGACGTCGACGCCTACGTGCACACGATGCCCGACCCGGCCGTGCTGCGGCACGTGGGCTGGCTGCCCCTCGACGGGCTGCTCGCCCGGCTGGGCCGTCCCGCGTCCGGTCAGTGGGCGGTCGTCGCCGACGGTCGGGTGGTGGGTCGCGTCGACCTCGCCGACACCGAGCGTCCCGACCCCGTCGCGCACCTGCTGGAGCGGTGCCGCCGCGAGGGCGCCGGTCCACGGCAGCGGGCCGAGGCGGAGCAGCTGCGCGTCGACGGCCACCAGGTGCCCGACCCCCTGCCCGACCGCGAGCCCTGGCGCGTGGCGCGCTCCGGTGTGGGGCGGCTGCTGCGCCCGGCCCGGTCCGCCGTCCGCCCCCGCCTCGTGGTGGGGCTCTCCGGCGTCGACGGCTCCGGCAAGTCGACGCTGTCGGCGGAGCTCCTCGGGGCCCTGGACCGGCTGGGGCTGCCGCACGGCCGGGTCTGGGTCCGTCCCGGCATGGTCTCCCCGCTGGTCGACCGCGCCGTACGCCTGGTCAAGCGCGCCACCGGCTCCAGCACCAAGCCCGGCCTGCACGCCGCCGCCCGTGGCCGGGCCTCGCGGCTGGCCTCGCGTCGAGGGCTGCTCGGCCGGGTGTGGGTCGGGGTCGTGGTCGCCGAGTTCGCCCTCGCGGTCCGGCGCCGCTACCTCGCGTCCGAGGGCGTCGTGGTCTTCGACCGCCACCGCCGCGACGCGGAGGTGACGCTTCGGCTGTTCTACGACCTCGAGGCGAGCGACCCCGCCGTCCGCCTCGCACGGCGGGCGCTGCCCGACGCCGCCGTCGACGTCCACCTCCAGGTCGCGCCCGAGGTCTCGCTGGCCCGCAAGCAGGAGGAGATCGTCGGGTCGTGGGCGGTGGAGCACCAGGTCGCGATGTACGACGAGCTGCTGGCCGCTCCTCGTCGCCGGCGTGACCGGGGTGCGGGGGAGGGGCCGGTGGTGCTCGACGCCACCCGGACCCCGGAGGAGATCGCGCTGCAGGTCCTCACGGTGCTGGTCGACCCCGATGCCTCGCCGCCCGCCCAGCACGCCCGGGACGTGGCCTCGTGACCGGGCGCAGGAGCGGGCGCAGGAGCGGGCGCGGGCCGGGGCGGGTCGTCGTCGTGGGTCGCGGCGAGCCCGAGCGCGGCGGCATCCCGAGCTACCTGGCCATGATGGTGCGCGCCGAGGAGGGCCTCGGCCGCACGGTCGTGCTGGTCAACCTCTCCCCGCCCGGCGGCTCCGAGGGCGGCACGACGAGCTGGGCCAACCTGCGCCGTACCCTCGGCGACGCCTGGCGCGTGCTCACCACCGCCCGTCGCGGCGACGTCGTCCACGTCCACTCCGCGCTCGCCCCGACCGTGACCGCGCTGCGCGCCGGGTCGCTGCTCGTGGCGGGCCGGCTGCGCGGGGCGGTCACCGTGCTCCACGCCCACGGCGGCCGGCTCGCCCAGCAACCGCCGCAGGGCCGGTCCCGACGCCTGACCGCGCTGGCGCTGCGACCGGCCGCGGTCGTCGTACCGGTGGCCGAGGTCGTCCGCGAGGCTCTCGTCGCCCTCGGCGTACCTCCCGCGCGGATGCGCCTGGTGACCAACGGCGTCGACGTGGCCCGCTTCGCCGACGCCACCCCGCGCGAGCCCCGCGGCGACGTGCCGCGCGTGCTCTTCGTCGGCGGTCTCACCACCCGCAAGGGCGTCCTCGACCTGGCCGAGGCGTCGCGCACGCTGCACGCCGAGGGCGTGGCCCACGAGCTCTGGGTCGCCGGCGGCGTGCCCGACGAGGGCGACGGTGCCCGCGAGGACGTGCTGGCCGGCCTGCCGGAGGAGACGCGCCTGCTCGGTGCGGTGCCGCCGGAGGAGATCGCGGAGGTCTACGCCTCGTGCGACGTCTTCTGCCTGCCGTCGTGGTGGGAGGCCATGCCGCTGACCGTGCTGGAGGCCCAGGCCGCGGGACTGCCGGTCGTGGCGACCGCCGTCGGCGACGTGCCCCTCATGGTCGCCGACGGCGACGACGGTCGCGTGGTGGCAGCCCGCGACGTCCCCGCCCTGACCGCCGCGCTCGGCGCGCTGCTCGCCGACCCGGACCTCCGGGGACGAATGGGACGACGTGCGCAGGACAGCGCACGAGGGCGCGACCAGCGTGACACCATTCGCTCGCTGGCCTCCCTGTTCGACGAGCTCCTGGACGTGCCGTGACGATCCTCTGCTACCACTCGGTCGACCCCTGCTGGACGTCGCCGCTGGCCGTCACGCCCGAGGAGTTCGAGCAGCAGTGCGCCTGGCTGGCCCGCCACCGCACCGTCGTCCCGCTCGACGTCGCGCTCGACCACATGGACGCGAAAGGCCTGCTGCCGCGGGGGATGGTGGCGCTGACCTTCGACGACGGCTTCCTCGAGCTGCGCGACAACGTCTTCCCGACCCTCGAGCGCCACGGGCTTCCGGCCACGACCTTTCTTGTCGCAGCGACACTCACTCACGAGGGCCACCCGGTCGACTGGGTCGACACCGCGCCGACGTGGGAGCTGCAGACGCTGACCTCCGACCACGTGCTGGAGGCCCGCGAGCGCGGCTTCGCCTTCGCCTCGCACAGCTGGACCCACCGCACCCTGCCCGAGCTCGAGGCCGAGGACTGCCTCGAGGACCTGCGCGAGAGCCGGGTGTTCCTCGAGGACCTCCTGCAGCAGCCGGTGCCCTACCTCGCCTACCCGCGCGGCAAGCACGACGCGATGGTGCGGCGCGCCACCGAGCGCGCCGGCTACAGCCACGGGCTTGCGCTGCCGGAGGGACCCGAGACCCCCGGGCCGTACGCCGTGCCGCGCGCGGGTGTCTTCCCCGGCAACTCCGCGAAGGTCCTGCGCGCCAAGACCAGCCGGCGCTACCAGGCCTTCCGGCAGTCCTCGGTCTACCCCGCGATCCGCTCGGCCCTGCGGCGGTCCCCGTGAGCGCGATGACCGGGACCCCGGCTGCAACGACATCCTCGCGCCCCGCGCTGGCCTCGGACCGCCCGGCGGTGCCGGCGCTGAGCGCGGCGGCAGGGACGCTGTCACGCGGCGTCGCCGTCAGCGGCGTGGTCCGGCTGGCGTGCGAGGTGCTGCTGCACGGCATGGTGCTGTCGATGTTCGTCGAGGGGCTGGCCGCGGGCCCGATCTCCTCGGGTCGCGTCATGGCGGTGCTCGGCGCCGTCGCGATCACGGTGGTGCTGCTGGGCCGACCCTCGCAGGGTCTCTTCCCCCATCCCTGGGTGGCGGTGCCGGCGGTGCTGCTGACGGCCTGGACGATCGTCAGTGGCATCTGGGCCACCGAGCGGGGGGCGTGGCTCGAGGCAGTGCTGGAGCTGGCGCTGTCGCTGATCTTCTTCGTCGCCTTCAGCCTGCTGGTGGACTCGCGGGCGATGGTGCACCGGCTGCTCGTCGGATTCGCGGTCGGCGCTTGCCTGGCCGCCCCGGTTGCGCTGGTGCAGGTCACGACCGGCGCTCGGGCGGTCGGGCTGCAGGGCGACCCGAACACCTTCGCGCTCTACCAGCTGGCTGCGCTGCCGGTGGTGGTGTTCCTCGCCTTCCGGCGCCCGGGCTGGCCGCGCGTCGCCTGGACGGGCGCGGGTGTGCTGCTGATCGGCTCGGTGCTCGCCTCGCAGTCACGCGGTGCGTTCCTGGGGCTGGCCGTCGTCACGCTGTGGCTGCTGTGGAACGGCGCCCGCACGGGGGCTGCTCCGGCCGCCGCACGTCGACTGGTCTCGACCGTCGCGGGAGCGGTGGCCCTGGTGGTGGCGGCCGTGGCCGCGGTCGCGTTCCTGCCGCGCTTCGACCTCGCGTCCACCCTCGAGGGCGGCGGCACCGGGCGCCTCGACATCTGGCGGACCGCGGTGCTGGCGTGGTGGGAGCAGCCGCTGCTCGGTCTGGGCGCCGGCGGCTACGAGCCGGTGAGCGGACAGCTGCTGTCGCAGACGCCCGGGGTGGCGCTCGACCCCTACTCGGTGCTGTTCGAGGGCATCCGCGTGCACAACTCGTTCCTGGAGCCGCTCGTCGAGCAGGGTCCGCTCGGCCTGGTCCTCTGGATCTCGCTGCTGGCCGGGATCGGGCTCGCCCTCGAGGGGCAGCGGCGCCGCTACCGCGACGAGATCGTCGGCGCGCTCGTGCCGATGCTGCTGGTGTTCGTCGCGGCGTCGCTGTTCCTGTCGGTGACCGCCAACAAGCTGATCTGGATCATGGCCGGCCTGGCCGCGGTCCTGCCCTACCTGCGGCACGCGTCCGAGGACGACCCCGCCGCGGACCTGCCCGACCGCCATGACCCGCACCAGTCCCCGTCGGCGCTGCCGGCATCCGTCGAGACGTCCAGGGAGACCCCGTGACCGACCCCCGACCCACCCCCCAGCCCGGTCAGCCGACCCCAGAGCCGACCTCGCAGCCGACCCCGCAGCCCGGCCAGCCGGGCCAGCCGGGCCGGCCGAGCGACGTGGGCCAGCCGGGCCGGCCGGATCAGCCCACCCCCCAGGAGGGCCGGCCGAGCCAGATGGATCAGCTGACCCACCCGGACCAGCCGGGCCGGTTGAGCCGGAAGGAGCGGAAGGGCCTCAAGGACAGCAAGAACAGCAAGAA